>NZ_RCCC01000001.1:1077011-1394267 GCF_003663825.1 Acidovorax sp. 106
CCAGGGCCATGGTTTGCATCAGCAGTGCCTGCACCGGGTTGAAAGCCTGCGCGCTGGACTGGCCGTCAGACTCAGGCGCAAACGCGGCAGCGGAAGCATCGGCGGGAGGAGTGGCTTGCATCAGTCAGGGAGTCCTGGGTGTTTAAACACAGCCCCGGCGGCCCACAGCACCCACAGCGGTGCCACCAAGCCTGCCGAAGGCGCAACGGGGTGAGCATAAGCATTGCCCACAGGGTGTAAAGGCGGAAAAAGCAGAGAAACCGGGAACATCCAGGCCGCCGCAGTGGTGCACACAGCCCCCACCGCCATGCAACCCAAAAACCACACCTGGCCCACAAGCCTGAAAGAGAGCGGTGGTTTGCCACTTGCTTGCTTGTTTGGTTCGCGCACAATCAGATACAGTGAACTACAGGTACGCAAACTCGGCGTGCCGCCCCCCCCTCTTTACCCAACCGAAGGCAGGCTCACGCCACCGCAACCACCGCACCAGCATGTTTGTCATCATCGGCTACGTCGTCAGCATGGTCTGTATCTTCGGCGTGTACATCTTTCACGGCGGGAACATCAAGGTCATCTTGACGGCCCTTCCCTTCGAGATGATCACCATCGGGGGCAGCGCATTGGGCGCGTTTGTGGTGAACAACCAGCCTAAGGTGCTCAAAGCCACGCTCAAGGCCATCCCTGACGCGCTCAAAGGCAGCAAGTACACCAAGGCCCGCTACATGGAGCTGCTGGCCATGCTGTTCGACATCCTGCAAAAGGCCCGCAAGGAAGGCCTGATGGCCATCGAAAAAGACGTGGAAGCCCCCCACGAGTCCGAAATTTTCAAGAAATACCCGGTGGTCGGGCATGACCACCATGTGATCGAGTTCACCACCGACTACCTGCGCATGATGGTGTCGGGCAACCTCAACTCGCACGAGATCGAGGCACTGATGGACGCCGAAATCGACACCCACCATGCTGAGGCCCACGCCCCCGTGGCGGCGATCGCCCGCCTAGCGGGCGCGCTGCCAGCATTCGGTATCGTGGCCGCCGTGTTGGGGGTGGTGAATACCATGGGCTCGGTGGGCCAGCCCCCAGCAGTGCTCGGTGGCATGATTGCCTCGGCCCTGGTGGGTACCTTTCTGGGCATTTTGCTGGCCTACGGTTTTGTGGAGCCCCTGGGCGGCTTGATGGAGCAAAAGACCGAAGACGCTGCCAAAGAGTTCCAGTGCATCAAATCTACGCTGCTGGCCAGCATGCAGGGCTACAACCCGGCCACAGCCATTGAATTTGGCCGCAAAGTGCTCTTCTCGACCGACCGCCCAACCTTCTCGGAGCTGGAAGGCCACGTGAAGGGCAAGAAGTAAACGGACCTTGCTGTGGCAGAAAAGAAACTCCAGCCCATCATCATCAAGCGCGTCAAAAAGGGCGGCCATGCCGCGCATGGCGGCGCCTGGAAGATCGCCTACGCCGACTTCGTGACGGCCATGATGGCATTCTTTTTGCTGATGTGGCTGCTCGGCTCCACCACCGATGGCGACCGGAAAGGCATCTCAGACTACTTCAGCGCTCCGCTGAAGGTATCGCTCATGGGCGGTCCGGGTTCAGGCTCCAGCTCCAGCATCCTCACAGGCGGCGGCGGCACCGACCTCACGCAAAGCGCTGGACATGTCAAACGTGCCGAAACCACGTCTGAGAAACCCAAGAAAATGAACGAGGCCGATGTGAAGGCCGAGCAAGCTCGCCTGGACTCACAGCGCATCAAAGCGCTGCAGGCCAAGATTGATGCGCTGATCACAGAAAACCCGCGCCTGAACGAATACAAATCGCAGATCCGAATCGACGTGACTCCGGACGGACTGCAAATCCAGATCGTGGACGACCAGAACCGCCCCATGTTCGACAGCGGCAGCGCGCTCGTGAAGCCCTACATGCGGGACATTCTTAGAGAAATTGGCGCAGCCCTCAATGGCGTGGAAAACCGCGTGAGTCTGGCCGGACACACCGACGCCGTACCCTACGGCAACAGCGAGCGCGGCTACAGCAACTGGGAGCTGTCGTCGGATCGCGCCAACGCCTCGCGCCGCGAACTGGTTGCCGCAGGCATGCCCGACGCCAAACTGGGCCGCGTGGTGGGCTTGGCCGCCAGCGATTTACTGGAACCCAACACTCCACGCTCTGCCGCCAACCGTCGCATTACCATCACGGTATTAACCCGTGAGGCAGAAGAAAGACTCATGGGGAAAGGGATTCCCACCGTAACATCGACAGAACTGACGATTGAAAAGCGGGAAAATCCTGACGACGGCAGGTAGACGTTACGCCTTGTCACAAAACCTGCCACACTTGACAATATCACCAGCCATTTTCGACCGAAAGGGTCCCAAGTGACCACTGATCTCCGCTTCCTTATCGTTGACGACTTCTCCACCATGCGCCGCATCGTCCGCAACCTGCTAAAGGAAAGCGGGTTTGCGGATGCCGACGAAGCAGAAGATGGCGTCGCAGCGCTCAACAAACTTCGCAATGGCAAGTTCGACTTTGTGGTGTCTGACATCAATATGCCGAACATGAACGGCTTTCAATTGTTGGCCGAAATCAAAAAGGACGACAAACTCAAGCACCTGCCCGTGCTGATGGTGACGGCCGAAGCGCGCAAGGAAGACATCGTGGCAGCCGCGCAAGGCGGCGCTGCGGGTTACATCGTCAAGCCGTTCACCAAAGCCACACTGGAAGAAAAAGTTCTGCTGATTCTCAAAAAGATGGGAATGTGACGCCATGGACACGCCAGAAAACACCCACGCAGAGCCTGCTGCAGACGTCCACCAGAAGATTGGACTGCTGACACGGCAGCTCCACGATTCGCTGAACGAGTTGGGCTTCGCTGAAAAACTGCGGGGCTCCATGGGTGAACTGCCCGACGCGCAGAGCCGCCTCTCTTATATTGCACGCCTGACGGGCGAGGCCGCAGAGAAAGTGCTCAGCCGGGTGGAGCTGGCCAAAGCACAGCACGATTTCATCGCATCGGAAACCCGTCGCGTGGTCGGCTCCCTGGTCAAAGACCCCGTGGCAGCGGTCGCCAAAGGTGAGATCTTCAACTTCCTGACCGACGTAGAGCGCGTCACCAAGGAAGCCGATGTGCACCTGACCGAAATCATGATGGCGCAGGACTTCCACGACCTGACGGGCCAAGTGATTGCCAGGGTGGTGAATCTGGCCGCAACGATTGAAGACCAGCTGGTGCAGCTGCTCATTCAGACAGCCCCCTCCAGCGCCCATGTGCAAGTGGCACCTCCCGAGCCTGCTCGCCTGCAAGGCCCTGTGGTGGACCCAGAGAACACGCCCGACATCGTGACCGACCAATCCCAAGTGGACGATCTGCTCGCCAGTTTGGGATTCTGATCGAGCCAGCGTTTTTGCATCGTTGAAAAAGGGGCCCCAGCGGCCCCTTTTCAGCCTTTAGGTTTTCAGGTCGCTCACGACAATGGCATGACACCAGCCGTCATGCCATCATGGACTCCAGCCAAGACAAAGAACTACCCGCCACGGAGCGCAAATTACAGAATGCGCGCAAGGATGGCCAGGGCGCGCGTTCGCGCGATTTGTCGCACTTGGCGATCTTGGGTGTCGGCGCCGCAAGCGTTCTGGCCTTGACGCCCACCCTCATGGAACACCTGCAGCACGCCCTGGGTCGGCAGCTGATGTTCGATGCCAAAGTGGTCATGACCCCAGCCTCCATGCTGGAGCGCATGCAGGTCATGGTGATGGTGGGCCTGGTGGCCAGCGTGGTCTTCGCCCTGCTGACCAGCGCAGCGGCCATCATCAGCGCAGTGGGCGCGGGCGGCTGGATTTTCAGCGCCAAGCCCATCACCCCCCAGTTCAGCCGCCTGAACCCGCTCACCGGTTTCACCAACCTGTTTTCCAAGCAGCAACTGGCCAATGTGGCCAAGATGGTGTTCATGACCTCTGTGCTGTCGTTCGTGGCATGGAAATACATGGGCAACAGCATTGAGAGCATTGCCATGCTCGTGGCCCAGCCCTCCACCAGTGCCATTCGCTTCATGGCCGACTGGCTCACCACGGGTGTGAGCATGCTGTTGTTGGTGGTTTTTCTGGCAGCTCTGGTTGACATTCCACTGCAAGCCTTCTTCTTCAAATCCGGGCTCAAGATGTCCCACGAAGAAGTCAAGCAAGAGCACAAGGAATCCGAAGGCGACCCTCACACCAAGGGCCGTATCCGCCAAAAGCAGCGCGAGTTGGCAGACCGCGCCAGCGTGAGCGCCGTGCCCAAGGCCGACTTTGTGGTGATGAACCCCACCCACTACGCCGTAGCCCTGAAGTACGACGAAGCCACCATGGCCGCACCCCAGGTGATTGCACGCGGCACCGACCTGGTGGCCATGCGCATCCGCGATCTGGCCAAAGGCCACGAAATCCCCGTATTGCAGTCACCCATGCTGGCGCGGGCACTGTATGCCCACGCCGAACTGGACCAGGCCATTCCTGCCACGCTGTACACCGCCGTGGCCCAGGTGCTGGCCTATGTGTACCGACTCAAGGCCGCGCTGCGTGGCGAAGGCCGCATGCCCGGCGAACTGGTCGAGCCCTATGTTCCCCCTGAGCTGGATCCGCTGAACAAGCTCTCTGCCAAAGGCGCTGCTGTATGAACACCTCTGTCAACTCCCTGAGGCTGTGGGCGGGCAAGAACACCTCGGTCTTGCAAGGCATGTCCGCACCGCTGCTGGTGGTCGCGATCCTGGCGCTGATGGTGCTGCCCATCCCCGCTTGGCTGCTGGACGCCTTTTTCACCCTCAACATCGCCGTGGCCTTGATGGTGATGATGGTGGCGGCCTACATGATCCGGCCACTGGATTTTGCAGCGTTCCCGTCCGTGTTGCTGCTCACCACGCTGATGCGTCTGTCGCTGAACGTGGCCTCCACCCGCGTGGTGCTGCTCGAAGGCCACACGGGCCCCGGCGCCGCTGGCGCGGTGATTGAGGCCTTCGGGCACTTCCTGATCGGTGGCAACTTTGCCGTCGGTCTGATCGTGTTTGCCATTCTTGTGGTCATCAACTTCATCGTGGTGACCAAGGGCGCCGAGCGCATTGCCGAGGTGTCTGCCCGCTTCACCCTGGACGCAATGCCCGGCAAGCAGATGGCCGTGGATGCCGACCTGAACGCTGGCCTGATCGACGAAAAAGAAGCCAAGCGCCGCCGCGCTGAAGTGGGCGAAGAAGCCAACTTCTTTGGCTCCATGGACGGCGCCTCCAAGTTCGTGCGCGGAGACGCGGTGGCCGGCATCCTGATTTTGCTGATCAACATCGTGGGCGGCTTCACGATCGGCATTCTTCAGCACGGCTTGACGGCCAAGCAAGCTGCCGACAGCTACATCCTGCTGGCCATCGGTGATGCACTGGTGGCGCAGATCCCAGGCCTATTGATCTCGGTGGCGGCTGCCATGGTGGTCTCGCGCGTGGGCAAAGAGCAGGACATGGGTCGCCAGATCGTGCAGCAGCTGTTCATGTCGCCCCGTGTGCTGGGCGTGACGGCAGGCATTCTGATCATGCTGGGCCTCATCCCCGGCATGCCTCACATCGTGTTTTTGGTGATTGGCGGCGCACTAGGCTACTGGGCTTGGGTGCTGTACCAGCGCCAGCAAATCCCGCCAGAGCCCGAAGCCCCGCCCGCCCCCGTCGCGGCCGATGGGGAGGCAACCTGGGACGACCTGCAGCCCATCGACCTGTTGGGCCTGGAGCTGGGCTACCGACTGATTTCGCTGGTGGACAAGAGCCGCCAGGGCGATCTGCTCACCCGCATCAAGGGCGTGCGCCGCAAGTTTGCGCAAGAGGTGGGTTTCCTGCCCCCTGCCGTGCACGTGCGAGACAACCTCGAACTCAAGCCCAGCGGCTACCGCATCACCCTGCGCGGCGTGGTGGTGGGCGAGGGCGAAGCCTTCCCCGGCATGTTCTTGGCCATCAACCCCGGCGGCATCACCACCCCCCTCATCGGCACCCCCACCACCGACCCCGCGTTCGGTTTGCCCGCGCACTGGATTGACGACCGGCAAAAGGAAGCGGCACAAATGGCGGGTTTTACCGTCGTTGATTCAGAAACCGTGATGGCGACGCATTTGTCACACTTGATGCAAGTCCAGGCAGCCAAGCTCCTCAGTCGCACCGAAACCCAGCAACTGGTGGAACACGTGGCAAAACTGGCCCCCAAGCTCATCGAAGAAGTGGTTCCGAAAATGGTCTCGATCGCAACGTTCCAGAAAGTTCTCCAGCTGCTGCTGGAAGAGTCTGTGCACATCCGCGACATCCGCACCATCATCGAAACCCTGGCAGAGCATGCAGGCTCCGTCGCAGACCCTGTGGAGCTGGCCCGGCGCGTGCGCATTGCACTGTCGCCTGCCATCGTCCAGCAGATCTACGGCCCCACCCGCGAACTCAACGTCATCGCCATCGAGCCTGGGCTGGAACGCCTTCTGGTGCAGGCCTTGGGCAACGCCTCCGGCCCCGCGCTGGACCCAGGCGTCGCCGACATCCTGACCCAAAAAGCGGCCGAAGTGGCACTCAAGCAGGAAGAGATGGGCTTGCCCGCCTGCCTGCTGGTGCCTGACCAGATCCGCAACGCCATCTCCCGCCTGGTGCGCCGCGTCGCCCCCCGCTTGCAGGTGCTTGCGCACAGTGAAATTCCTGAGACCCACACCATCCGGATTGGGCCCATTCTCAAAGGTGCATCAGCATGAACATCAAACGCTTTACCGCCCCCACCTCCCGCGAGGCATTGGCCAAGGCGCGCATGGCCTTTGGCGAGGGCACCCTCATCCTGTCCAACCGCCCCACCGCCAACGGCGTGGAAGTGGTGGCCACCGCAGAAGACACCTTGTCAGCGCTCGACAACGCAGCCCAGAACGCAGGCGGCCCGACGGGCTCCATGGGCTCGCAAGGCAAGGCGCAGCAAGGTGGCCGTGATTTCCAGGATTCGCGCAGCGCACTGCACGAGCCCTTGCTGGCCCCCAAGAGCGCCGCCCGTGCACCGGTACGCCCTATGCAGATTGCGGCCACGGCCAACCGCCACAACCCGGTGGAAGAAGACACCGAACAACTGGCCATGAGCACACTGTCCTTCCAGGACTACGTGCGTGAACGCATGCTGCGCCGCCGCCATGAAGTGATGAACGGCCCGGCCGAGCCGCCAACGTTTGCAGAGCGCAGCCGCGACCAAGACCGCGACTTCCCCCGCGAGCGCCCCGCCGCTCCAGCCGTGGTGCGCCACAACCCTCTGCGCTCCATCCCGATGGACCTGCCAGAGCCACCTCCTCGCCGCAAGGCCGAAGCCGCAGCGCCCGCCGCCTCCATGGCCCAGCAGCAAAGCCTGATGAACGAACTGCACGCCATGAAGGAGATGATTGAAGACCGCTTCAACACCATGGCCTGGCTGGGCCAGGCCAAGCAAAACCCCATCCAGTCGAACCTGATGCTGAAGATGATCCGTGCGGGCTACTCGCCCGCGCTGGCCCGCGCCGTGCTGGAGCGCATGCCCGAGGACCTGTCGGCAGGCGACGCTGTGCGCTGGCTCATGGATGTGCTTGAGCGCAACCTCAAGACCGACGAGAACGAAGCGCCGCTGTACGAGCAAGGCGGCATCTTTGCCCTGGTCGGCTCTACCGGTGTGGGCAAAACCACCACCACCGCCAAGCTGGCCGCGCTGTGCGCCCGCGTGCATGGCCCTGGCAGCGTTGGCCTGATCACGCTGGACACCTACCGCGTGGGGGCCCACGAACAACTGCGCACCTATGGCCGCATGCTGGGCATTGTGGCCCACCTGGCCCACGACCGTGCCGCACTGCAAGACCTGCTGGGCCTGCTCAGCGGCAAGAAAATGGTGCTGATCGACACCACTGGCGTCGCGCCGCGCGACCCCCGCAAGCGCAGCATGCTGGACGTGCTGGACCTGCCCCGCGTGAACCGCCTGCTGGTGCTCAATGCGGGCTGCCACGGCGACACGCTGGACGATGTGCTCACCTCCTTCAAGACTGCAGGCTCGCAGCAGGCCATCCTGTCCAAGGTGGACGAAGCCGTGAAGCTGGGGCCCTCAATTGACGCGCTGATTCGCCACCAAATGGTGCTGCGCGGCGTCACCAACGGCCAACGGGTGCCTGAAGACTGGGAACCTGCAGAAGCGCACAAGCTCATCAGCACCTCCATGCGCGCCCCCGTGAAGTCACCGTTTGACCCCAAGGCGTCAGACCTGAACTACTACTTCTCGAACGCACCCGAGGCCCTGACAGAGAAAGGACTTGTGGATGCTTGATACCGGCTTTCACCAAGCGGCAGGCCTGAGCAGCTTCACGCCGCAAGCCCAGTTGCGCGTGCTGGCGGTGGCCAGCCAGGAGCGCGCCTCCAGCGGGCTGGAGATGCTCTGGCAGATTTGCGCCAACCTGCAGCGCCTGGGCTACCCCGTGATGGTGCTGGACGGTACCGCACTGGAAACTGACGACACCCCAGGCCTGAGCCATGTGCTGCAGCAAGCCCCCTGGAACGACGGTCTGGGCACCAGCGCCAGCGCATCGGTCACCTCGGTGGCCGTAATCCCTGCCGCGCGGGGCCTGCACCAGCTGCAGCGGCAGGCCTACACCGAAGGCGCTCCCCCGCTGCAAGGGCTGCTGCCGTATTTCCGCGCCTACGGGCTGCTGGTGCTGCACGCCCCAGCAGGGCTGCTAGGCCCCTTGCTCACACACACCAGCACCATCCCGCTGGCGGTGATGGAGGGCGGCTCCGCCGGTGTTTTGTCCTGCTACAAAAGCCTCAAGCAGATTGCCACGCATTCCGGCCTGCCCTGCACCGTGGCCTCGGTGCTGCAAGGCGATGGCGCCAGCGAGCGTCGCCGCACGCTGGGCGCGTTACGCACCTTGCAAGACTGCGCCGAACGACACCTGGGCGGGCGCGTGCGCACGACCACCGTCTCGGCCAATAACCCTCATGACGTTCAACGCTTGGCCTTGCAACTGCTGGAAAACGCGGGCACCATCAGCGGACCGCTGACTGCGCTACCATCCAGCCACGTGACGGGTTTGTCGGGCACACCTGAGCCAACGCCCACCGTCTGGAGCCACTGATCTGATGTACACCGCCAAAGGCCAGCTCGATCGTGATGCCATGATCCGCCAGCATGTTCCGCTGGTGAGGAGGATTGCGCACCACATGATTGCCAAGCTGCCTCCCAACGTGGAACTGGACGACCTGATCCAGGTCGGCATGATGGGCTTGGCGGATGCCCTGTCGCGCTACGAAATGGCCCAGGGCGTTCAGTTTGAGACCTTTGCCACCCAGCGCATCCGTGGCGCCATGCTCGACGAATTGCGCGAGGGCGACTGGATGTCCCGCAGCTCCCGCAAGAGCCAAAAAGACATTGAGCACGCTGTGCACCGGCTGGAGCAAAAGCTGGGGCGCAGCCCGCTGGAGTCTGAAATTGCCGAGGAGATGGAGCTGAGCCTGGCCGACTACCAAAGCCTGCTGGGCAAGGTGCGCGGCACGCAGCTGGTGTACCTGGAAGATATGACCCACGGCGAGGACGATGACGGTTTTCTGGACCGCCACGTGGCCGATGCTGCGGCCGACCCGGTGGAGTTGCTGCGCGACCAGCGGCTGCGCACATCGCTGGTCAATGCCATCAAAAGCCTGCCCGAGCGCGAGCAGCACATCATGGGCATGTACTACGAGCACGACATGAATCTCAAGGAGATTGCCGCCGTGCTGGGCGTGACCGAATCGCGCGTGTGCCAGCTGCACAGCCAGTCCATCGCCCGCCTGCGCGCCAAGATGCGCAGCCACTGACCTGGCCACATTTAAACAAAATAGCTGCTATCGCTTGTAAAAAAAGCGCTAGCAGCTATTGTTTTTATAGCAAAATCACCCCAAGAAATTCAAACCTGCGCCAGACTGCGCACAGGAAGTGGCGGCCGTCCGCTCAACCCACCGAGCGATAGATGCGCGCTGCGCCGCCTGGCTTGGCAGCCCCGGCTTGCGGGTTGCCGTAAGTGGCAGCCTGGGCGCCACCAGCCTGGGGCACGAGCACAGACACCTGCCGGTCGGTCAGGACCGCCACACGGGCCAAGTTATCACGTTGCATGGACAAATTCTGTCCAATAGCGGCCACGCGCTGCTGAAATTGAGGTGGGAACTCGGAAGTCTTCTGGAGTTGGGCTTGCTCCAACACCCAGGTAAAACGCGCCGCAGCGTCGCGCAAAGCGGTGCTGGCCGTCTCTAGAGAGGGGGCGTCCAGTGCCAGCAAGGCGGCTGACACCTTTTCGATGTGTTGCTCTACCGTGGTGAGGGCTTCTTCTAACGACATGGTGGTGGTGCGCTAGACAAAGCCTGGGATCAGGCGTTTATCCGCGGGCGCGAGAAAAGATTTCTTGCGCATTGGACAACAATTTGTCCGCAATCGCATCCGCATCCACCGAAAAAGTGCCGTTGTTGATGGCAGCGCGCACTTCGCTCACGCGCTTGGCATCGAAATCGCTGGTCGTGCGACCAGGCTGCTCCAGTGCGCGGGCTGAACTGGACACCGTGACAGGCACACCGGCGGCCGACGCAGCTGCAGCGCCTTTTGCCACCCCTTCCGCAGCAGGGGCTGGACTTTTGGCTTGCTTGGCAAGCCCCGTCTGCGCCAATGCGCCCGGGAGTTCCGGTTTTTGACCTATCTTCATCGCTCTCTCCACCACCCCGTGTGATGTGGGGCTCAGTAGCAATGTTTTCGACCCGTTTTGGACGGACTTTAGCTATTTATGCAGGCAAATCCTCAAAGAGTGATGGTCACTGTTCCATCTTCAGCCACAATGCCACTCACTACGCGACCATTGTCCATTCTGACGCGCACAGTTTGCCCAACAGTGCCTGCGGACAACGCCTGGCCCGCAGAGACCACAGCATAACCCGGCCCTTGGGCTGAGACGCGCACCTGCGCCCCTGCACGGAAAATGCTGGGCGCCTTGACCATGGATTGGCGCAGGGCCTGCCCGGCCATCAACTGGCGCGAGGCGGTCTGACCCACCCAGGCCTCAGGGTTGGCAACCACCGGAGCGGGGTCGGCAGCCCAGTCCACCTCGGCTTGCGTGGCATCGTTGGCAGTCAGCACGGCGCCGGGCGCCACGTTGCCTGTCAGCACCCAGGCGGGGCCCCAGGCCTTGATGGTGACGGGCAAAAACACATTCCAGGGCGAGCGCCCCTCGACGCACCGCAGCCCCAGCCGGGTGCGCCCCCACAGGCGCGAGCCTGCAGGCAAATACGGTTCAACCCGGGCACAGGGCGCCAGGTTCAGGCGGCTGTCGAGCGCGCCCACGCTCACTTCCATGCGCAGCGTGGCGCCTGTCGCCTGGTTGCGGGCCAGGGCATCGTCCAGCCAGTGCTGGGTCAGGTTGCCCAGCTCGGCGGTGGGGTCAGCCACCGCCTGGGCCTGGGCAGTACCGATGGCCAATATCCCCCAAAGCGCCATGAGGGCCAAGCTAACGCTGCGCAGGGAAGAAAGGGAAGGCATGGTGCGCTCTCCGGTAAAAGCGCCGACAAACCGCGGCGCGGTGGGACGGACCAGCGCCACGCCGTCCGCCTGAAGGGCCCGCGCACGGTTGCCAGTGAGCACCGCCAGCGCAGCAAGGCACTGGGTACAGCACCCAGGCCTGCGGGCCATTCCAACGCATTCACTATAGGCCGCCAAGCCCCAGGGCAAAGCCCGAAACTGCCCAGCCATTTCCGCGTTCTTCGGGCTTTAGAAAAAACCCGCCATTTCCATAATCGAACCACGCCAAAACCCGCACCGGGCCGTGGCGGCAAGCGATACAGGATGTGAGGCAACCATGCTTGACAAGATGACCAACCAGCTGGGATTTCAAGGCAACGCGCTGATACTGCGCGCCGAGCGCCAGCGCATCATCGCCAGCAACATTGCCAACGCAGACACCCCCGGCTACGTGTCGCGGGATTTCGACTTTGCCAAAACCTTGCGCGAAGCCACTGAATCGGGTGCCAGCAGCGTCGTGAAGAACCTGGCCACCGGTGGCACAGGCCCCGCCGTGAGCACCGCCACGTCAGACCCCCGGCATTTTCAAGCCACCACCACAGGTTCGGGCTCGGCATCCACACTCTCAGGCCCCAGCAAGCTGGGCTATGCCGTGCAGACCCAGCCCGCGCTGGACAACAACTCGGTGGACCTGGACCGCGAACGCTCGAACTTCGTGGACAACGCCGTGCGCTACGAGGCCACGCTGCGCTTCATCAACGGCAACGCCAAAACCATGCTCAGCGCCATCCAGGGCCAGTAAGCCAGCGCAGAAAGCGAGACGCCCCATGTCCATGTTCTCCATCTTCAATGTGTCCAGCAGCGCCATCAGCGCGCAGTCACAGCGCCTGAACGTCGTGGCCAGCAACCTGGCCAACGTCGATGCGGTGGCGGGCCCCGATGGCAAGGCTTACAAGGCGCGCCAGGTGGTGTTTCAAACCGCCCCCATGGGCTCTGACGCCGCTGCGGGCGTGCGCGTGACGTCCATCAAGGAAAGCGACGCCCCTGGCCGCAAGGTGCATGACCCCTCACACCCCTCGGCCGACGAGCAGGGCTATGTGACGCACTCCAACGTGAACGCTGTAGAGGAAATGGTGAACATGATTTCCGCCTCGCGCTCATACCAAAACAACGTCGAGGTCATGAACACGGCCAAGTCGCTACTCCTCAAAACCCTGCAAATAGGCCAGTAAGCCCCGGGAGATTTCAGCATGATCCTCAGCTCTACCACCGCAACCACATCGACCAGTGGAACGTCCAGCTCATCGAGCAGCGTAGCGGACCCCAACACCGACCCCAACGCGGCGCAAGACCGGTTTCTCAAGCTCTTGGTAGCACAGCTCAACAACCAAGACCCGATGAACCCGATGGACAACGCCCAAATGACATCGCAAATGGCGCAGATCAATACCGTCACGGGCATCCAGCAGCTGAACCAGACCATGGCCAGCATGTCAGCGCAGTTCAACTCGCTTCAGGTCATGCAGGGCACGGCCCTGGTGGGCCGCAGTGTGATGACCGAAGGCAACAGCGTGTCCATCACCGACAAGACTGGCAAGGGCGGGTTCGAACTGGGCTCTGCCGCCACCGGGGTCAAGGTCGAGATCCTGACCGCTGGCGGCCAATTGGTGGACACCGTGGACCTGGGCGCACAAAGCGCCGGTCGCCACACCTTTGACTGGGACGCCAGCAAGTACACGGGCTCTACCGAAGGCCTGCAGTTCCGCGTCACCGCCGTCAACGGCTCCACCAAGCTCGACTCCACCGCGCTCGCGCTGTCCAAGGTGACCGCAGCAGGCGCAGAGGACGGCCAGCTGGTGCTGAGCCTGTCCAACGGCAAGACCATCAATTACAGCCAGATCAAGGCCCTGGTGTAACGCCAGCCCCCAACGCATCGCATGCACCGCCCAACCAGGAGAACACCATGAGTTTCCAGCAAGGCCTCTCTGGCCTGAACGCCGCCAGTAAGAACCTGGACGTCATTGGCCACAACATTGCCAACGCCAACACCACCGGCTTCAAGGCCTCGCGCGCTGAATTCGCAGAAATGGTGGCTTCGGCCATTGGCTCCACAGGCGGAACCAACGCCGGCATTGGCGTGGAAACCGCCAACGTGGCGCAGCAATTCACCCAGGGCAACCTGACCATCACGGGCAACAGCCTGGATGTGGCCATCAATGGCAATGGCTTCTTCACCGTGACCCAGCCTGACGGAACGCTGGCCTACACGCGCGCCGGCAACTTCAAGCTGGACAAAGAAGGCAACATGGTGACCAACGACAACGACAAGGTCATGGGTTACCCCGTAGACCCTGTCACCGGCCTGCGCACCGGCACCGACCCGATACCGCTGGTGTTCCCCACGGCCCAGCCCATTCCAGCCAAGCAAACGACGTCGATCACGGCCGACTTCAATCTGCCAGCCACGGCCCCCAACGCAGCGGGCAACCCCACGGCGACGCCCCCCGTGCCCGCCACACCGCGCGCCACGTACGGCACATCGATCAACGTCTACGACAGCCAAGGCGTGGCCAAGCCGATCAATCTGTACTTTCAGAAAACCGCCACGGCCAACACCTGGGACGTGTACGACAGGCTCGACGACCCCACCGCGGCGCCGCCAGTGGTGGCCACGCCCATTGGGCAGATCACGTTCGACAACAACGGCAAAATCATCGGCCCCGCCGCAACACCGCCGGCCACAGGGTTCCAGCTGCCACTCAGCGTCAACCCCAGCCCCCCCAACCCCAACAACCTGCCAGCATTCAACGTGGCCGTGAGCCTGGACAATGTTTCGGAGGGTGGGTCGAAATTTACCGTGTCCAACCTCAGCCAGGATGGCTACACCATTGGCGAGCTGACCGGTATCAACATCGAAAACAACGGGATGATCATGACCCGTTACTCCAACGGCGTGACCCGTTCGGAGGGGCAGATCGCGCTGTCGAGCTTTCGCAACACACAGGGCCTGGCCTCAGTGGGCGGCAACAAATGGGTGTCGACCTTTGAATCCGGCCAACCCGTCGTGGGTACCGCCACCGATGGAAATTTTGGTGGCCTGCGCTCAGGCGCCCTGGAAGACTCCACCGTGGACCTGACGGCCGAGCTGGTCAACATGATGACCGCCCAACGCGCCTACCAGGCCAACGCCCAGACCATCAAGACGCAAGACCAGGTGATGTCCACCTTGGTGAACTTGCGCTGACGCTAACGGCGCGAGCGCACTGAAAACGGAGAGCCGCCATGGACCGCATCATCTACACCAGCATGACAGGCGCCAATGCCGCTGCCCATCGGCAGTCGGTGCTGGCCAACAACCTGGCCAACGCGTCCACCAACGGCTTTCGGGCAGAGATGTCCACCTTCCGCTCAGTGCCCGTGCAAGGCGATGGATCGACCACGCGGGTCTTCGCGCTGGAGGCCACCTCGGGCTACCTGAACACGGCAGGCCCCGCCAAAACCACCGGCCGCAACCTCGACGCCATGGCCATGGGCAACGCTTGGTTTGCCGTGCAGGGGCTCGACGGGCTGGAGGCCTACACCCGCGCAGGCTCGTTCGATGTGTCGGCCGCCGGCCAGCTGGTCACGCCCTCGGGCCTGCCGGTGCTGTCTGACGGCGGCGCACCCATAGACGTGCCCCCCCGCGCAGAAGTGACCCTGGGCTCCGACGGAACCATCACCGCCAAGACTGCAGGCCAGCCCCCGCAGGCACTGGGGCGGCTGAAGCTGGCGTCTCCCACGGCGGAAGACCCGCTCAAGCGCGGTGACGACGGCCTATTTCGCACAGCGTCTGGCGACCCGATGCCCAACGACGCCACGGCCCGCATGCTCAGCGGCGCGGTGGAAGGATCGAATGTGAACACCGTGGAAAGCATGGTGGGAATGATCGCCGCGTCCCGCCAGTTCGAGCAACAGATGAAGCTGCTGCAAACGGCAGAAACCAACGACAAATCGGCTGCGCAGTTGCTCAGCCTCAACGGCTGACGCCCAGCCCGTCGCCCCACGCTGAACCGAACGCAAGGAAACCGCCATGTTCACCGCCCTCTACACCGCCAAGTCCGGCATGACTGTGCAGCAGACCAATATCGACCTGCACTCGCACAACCTGTCCAACGTGTCCACCACGGGCTTCAAGCGCAACTTCGCCAACATCGAAGACCTGGCCTACCAGAACTACCGCCAGGTGGGTGCCGCCGCCACCGAGCAAAACCAGTTGCCCACCGGGCTGCACATGGGGCTGGGTGCACGCACGGTGTCCATCGGGCGCAACTTTGAGCAGGGCAGCCTGCAAGAGTCCAAGAACAACCTGGACGTAGCCATCAACGGCAATGGCTTTTTTGAAGTGACCATGCCCGACGGCACCATCGGCTACACCCGCGATGGATCGTTCAAGGTCGATGCACAAGGGCGCATGGTGACCTCAGGCGGCCTGCCTGTGGCCAATGGCATCACCGTGCCCGCCAATGCCACCAGCATCAGCATCAGCAGCGATGGCGCCGTGTCGGCCACCGTACCGGGCAACACTGCGCCCCAGCCGCTGGGCACGCTGGCCATGTCGGGCTTTGTGAACCCCGCCGGGCTGGAGCCCATCGGGCAAAACCTGTTCAAGGAATCGGCCGCCTCGGGCCAGCCCCAGCAAGGCACACCGGGCACCAACGGCCTGGGCATCGTCAAGCAAGGGTTTCTGGAATCGTCCAACGTGAACGTGGTGGAAGAGTTGGTGAACATGATTCAGACGCAGCGTGCCTACGAGATGAACTCCAAGGCCATCTCCACCACCGACCAGATGCTGGCCAAGCTGAGCCAGCTGTAACCCACACGCACCCAGGGCCACCCCACCCCAGGTCATCAGGAAGGCTCGCCATGAACCGCACACACACCACCCACCCACGCCATGGGCTTTTGGCGGCCATGGGCGTGCTCGCCAGCCTGTTGACTACAGGCTGCGCCAGCCTGTCGCCAACGCCCCCCGTGGACATCTTGCCCACAACCCCCCCGCAATTGAGCATTGCACCGCGCGCAACGCCGCAGCCAACCAACGGAAGCCTGTTCAACACGGCCAGCTACCGCCCAGCATTTGAAGACCGCCGGGCCCGGTTGGTGGGTGATTTGGTCACGATCCAGATTGTGGAAAACGTCACGGCAAAGCAGGAGTCTTCCTCCACGCTGGACCGCTCGGCCAACGTTTCTAATGCGGTGACGGCGCTGCCATTTGTCAATGCGACGGATGTCGGCAAGCTGGGGCTGGGCGCCAAGTCTGGCAATGCGTTCTCCGGCAAGGGCGGCACCGAAAGCGCCAATACCTTCTCTGGCTCCATCACCGCCACCGTGATCGATGTCTTGCCCAACGGGCACCTGGTGGTGGCTGGCGAAAAGCAAATCGGCGTGAACCAGAACGTGGACGTACTGCGCTTTTCCGGCACCATCGATCCGCGCGTGATGCAGCCCGGCAGCATCATCAACTCCACCCAGGTGGCCAACGTGCGCATCGAGTCGCGCGGCCGCGGCTCGCAAGGCGAAGTGCAGGCACAGGGCTGGCTGGGCCGGTTCTTCAACAAGGTCACGCCGTTCTGATCCGCAAATGCCGGTGCCAAAGCGCCGCTGGCTGTCTGCATGCGCAGGGGGCCAGCGGCTTTTTCATGTCCCGACTGCACGTGCCGCACGCACCACACACTTCAATCACTATCAAATTTATAGCTGCCAGCGCTTTATCAATGGGCGCCAGGTGGCATTTTTATTGATATTTCTCACCAAGTGGCGTCTAGGGCTGCGCCCACGCTCGAAGCGGCGGGCACTACGCAGATCGCAGGCAAAAGGCTGGTGAACCGGCTTCTTTTTGGGTTTTAGTTTTTGCCATGGCAACCCACAATGGAAGCCATGAAAGCCTCGTCCCACTCCCTTTGGCCGCGCAAGCTGCGCGCACTCTGGCTCCTGCTGGCCGCAGTGCTGGCGGCCGTAGCGCCCACCGCGCACGCTGTGCGCATCAAGGAAGTGGCGGCGGTACAGGGCGTGCGCAGCAACCAACTCACAGGCTACGGCTTGGTCGTGGGGCTTGACGGCACGGGTGACCAGACCACCCAGATGCCCTACACCACGCAGGCCATGTCCAACTACCTGCAGCAAATGGGCATCACCCTGCCGCCTGGCACCGCCTCGCAGCTGCAGCTCAAGAACGTGGCGGCCGTGATCGTGACCACCCAATTGCCCGCTTTTGCCCAACCTGGGCAGACGCTGGACGTGAATGTGTCATCCATGGGCAACTCCAAGTCGCTCAAGGGCGGCACGCTCATTGCCACGCCGCTGCGCGGCGCCGACGGCGAGATCTACGCCCTGGCCCAGGGCAACCTGGTGGTGGGCGGCGCAGGCGCAGCGGCAGGCGGCAGCAAGGTGCAGATCAACCACCTGTCGGCAGGTCGCATTCCACAAGGCGCCCAGGTCGAGCGGTCGGTCCCCACCCCGCTGAACGAGGGCGACACCATCAACCTGGGGCTGAATGCATCGGACTTCCAAACCGCCCGCAAGGTGGCCCAGGCCATCAATGCCAAGCTGGGCAACGGCCTGGCCACCGCCCTGGACGGGCGCACCGTGCAGGTGCGCGCACCGCAAGACCCCGGCGCGCGGGTGGGCTTCATTGCCGACCTGGAAGAGCTGCCACTCGAAAACTCCACCCCCGCCGCCAAGGTGGTCATCAACGCCCGCACTGGCTCCATCGTGCTGAACCAAGCCGTGACGCTGGGCTCGTGCGCCATTGCGCATGGCAACCTGTCCATCACCATCAGCTCCACCCCGGTCATCAGCCAGCCCAATCCGCTGTCGCAAGGGCAAACCGTGGTCACGCAAAAGAGCGATATCACCATCAACCAGGAGCCGGGCAACATCATCCAGATGCCCCCCTCGGCCCAACTGGCCGATGTGGTGCGAGCCCTGAACCAGCTGGGTGCCACGCCGCAAGACCTGCTGGCCATCTTGCAGGCCATCAAAGCAGCAGGTGCACTGAATGCGGAGCTGGAGGTGATCTGACATGGCCATGACCCTGCCTTCGTCCACATCGACCAGCGCGCACCAGGCGCTGGCGGTGGACACGCGCTCGCTCAATGCCCTGAAGTACGAAGCCGGGCAAAACAGCCCCGAGGCCACCAAAGAGGCGGCCAAGCAGTTTGAGTCGCTGTTCATGCGCGAGCTGATCAAGAGCATGCGCGACGCCACCATGAAGTCGGGCATGCTCGATAGCGCCGGAGGCGACCTGGGCACCGACATGCTGGACCAGCAACTGTCGGTGCAGATGTCGGGCCAGCCTGGGGGCTTGTCTGAAGCCATCGCCCGGCAACTGTCTCGCCAGATGGGTGCGGCCGAGCCCACGTTCTCTGTGCCCTCCACCTTGAGCCTGCAGCAAGTCACTGGCCGCGGCACTGCGGCCACCAAGGCGGCCACAGGCTCCGCCAGCATCGCAGGCGTGACCACCACCCCCGCCCCCAAAGGGCGCGATGAATTTGTGCAGCACCTGAGCAACACCGCAGAAACCGTGGCCAAGGAAAGCGGCATCCCCGCCAGCTTCATGCTGGGCCAGGCAGGCCACGAAACCGGCTGGGGCAAGAGCGAGATCCGCAACAAGGATGGCTCGACCTCCTACAACCTGTTCGGCATCAAGGCCGGCAAGGGCTGGACAGGCAAGGTGGCCGAGGTGACGACCACCGAGTACGTGGACGGTGTGCCCCGCAAGGTGGTGGCCAAGTTCCGCGCCTATGACTCGTACGAAGCATCGTTCCGGGACTACGCCCAGCTCATCACCAACAGCCCCCGCTACGAAAAGGCCCAAGCCACCGCCAAGACGGGCTCGGCTGTGGCTTATGCCACCGAGCTGCAAAAGGCGGGCTACGCCACCGACCCGGAATACGCCAGAAAGCTCAGCGGTGCGATCCATAGCGCGCTGCGGGCCCAAAAGGCACAAGCGTGATGGAAGCGGGGTAAATCATGGGACTGCTCAACGTAGGCGCCCGCGCCCTGATGGCCAACCAGGTCGCGCTGCAAACCGCAGGCAACAACATTGCCAACGTCAACACGGCCGGGTACTCGCGCCAGACCGTGGTGCTGCAAACCGTGCAGGGCCAGTTCACGGGCGGCGGCTACATCGGCCAAGGTGTGGATGTGCAAACCATTTTGCGCAACCAAAGCGAGCTGCTCACCCGCCAGTCGGCCGCAGCGGGCTCGGTCAGCGCCGCCGACACGGTGCGGGCTGAACGGCTGAGCCAGTTGCAAGAGATTTTCGGCGGCGGCACGGCCGGGCTGGGCGCTGCCATCACCGACATGATGAATGCGTTCTCTGACGTGGTCAGCTCGCCCACCGACCTGTCTGCGCGCACGCTGGTGCTCACGCGCATTGACGAGACGGCGGCCCGCATGCGCACCTCGGCCGATCGCATCAACGAGATCCAGTACACCGTCTCTGAGCAGCTGCAAAACAGCGCCAACACCATCAACAACCTGGCCCAGCAAATGGCCTCGGTGAACGAGCAAATTGCTCGCGCCACCGGCAACGGGCAAACGCCTAACGACCTGCTGGACCAGCGCGACCAGATCATTCGCGAGATCAACCAGTACGTTCAAACCACACAGATCCCGGCCGACGACGGCACCGTGGGCCTGTTCGTGGGGGGCAGCCAGCCCCTGGTGCTGGGCACCACGGCCACCACGGTCTCGATTGCAGACTCCTCCACCTTCCCCGCCAGCGGGCAGCTGAAGCTGCTCTTCAACCGACCCGGCTCACCCTCCATTGAACTGGACGAAAACACGCTGGGCGGCGGCAGCGTGACCGGCCTGCTCAAGTTCAACAACACCGACTTGGCCGAAGGGCGCAACCTGTTGGGACGCATGGCCATGGCCATCGGCATGGAGCTCAACAAACAGCAAAACCAGGGCCTGACGCTGGACGGGCAGCTGGGCAAAGACCTGTTTGCCCTGCCCACCAGCATGCCAGGCACCACCAACGGCACGGCGGTCGGCAACGTCACCTTCACCGACTCCACGAAGTTCGCAGCATCAGACTACGAAATCCGCTTCACCACGCCCCCCGCTGGGCAAGTGGTGCGCCTGTCCGACGGCAAATCCACGGCCTTCACCAATGCGGCCAACCTGGCCAGCCAGCAGATTGATGGGCTGACCTTCAACCTCACCGCCACCGGCGCTGCGGGCGAACGCATGCTGTTCAAGCCCTTCAGCACCGCCGCTGCCAACATGCAGGCACTGGTGTATTCGCCGCGCGACCTGGCTGCGGCCAACCCGGTGAATGCGGCCATGGGCACATCCAATGCAGGCACGCTGCAACTGGCCAGCCTGACGGCCAAAGACGGCTTTGTGGCGCCCCCCATTCCGGCAGGCGTACAGCTGACCTTCTCCGCAGGCCCGCCAACGACTTACAGCGTGACAGGCTCGACCACGCCGCCCTCAGGCACCACGGGCTTGGCCTACACGGCGGGCACGCCCATCGTCATCGACGGCTGGGAGATCACCCTCAAGGGCACGCCCAAGACCGGTGACACGGTGAAGGTGGGCAATGCACTGGACCCTCAGTACGGAGACAACTACACCCGCAACGCAGGCAACGCCACGGCGCTGATGAACCTGCGCGATGTGAAGATGTTTGATGAATCCACCATGAGCGATGGCTACGCCAGTGCCATGGCGCAAGTCGGCACACGCACGCAAAGCGCGCTGTTTGCCTCCGAGCTGTCAAGCACCATTGCCAACAACCTGGAAAACGGCCGCACCTCCGTGTCCGGCGTCAACCTGGACGAAGAGGCAGCCAAGCTTTTGCAGTACCAGCAGGCCTACCAAGCGTCGGCCAAAATGCTGCAGATTGCGCAGAGTGTCTTTGACACCCTGATCCAGAACCTGGGTCGATGACACCCTCTGAAGTCCTCCGTAGGAGCCTGACATGAGCAATACCATTTTTCGCGTTGGCACCGCCAACATGTATGACAACTCCATCCGCAACGTGTCGGCGCGGCAGGCTTCGCTGGTCAATCTGCAGGAGAACCTGACCTCGGGCAAACGCGTGGTGCGCGCTAGCGACGACCCAGTCTCTGCCGCCCAGGCCGAGCGGGCGATGACCCGCATGACCCGCATCCAGACCGAGCAGCGCGCCCTGGAAACCCAGCGCAACGCCATTGCCCAGGCCGAGTCATCGATGGGCGACGCCGTGAGCCTGGTACAAGAGGTCCGCGAACTGATGGTGAACGCAGGCAACGCATCCCTGAGCAGCAGCGAGCGCGCCACCATTGCCAACCAGTTGCAGAGCCTGCGCGACCAGCTCACGGCCGTGGCCAATCGCACCGATACCAATGGCGTGCCGCTGTTGGGCGCACTGGGCAGCGCACAGTCACCTTTCATGGGGCCGTTGAGCGGTACACCCGACTATCTTTTCTCGGGCCAGGCAGGGCAAAACGCCAGCACTGGGGTGTCCATCCCCAACACACTGGATGGGGATGCCGCCTTCATGTTCGATGCCAACCGCGATGGCAGCTTTCACGCAACGATCACGCAAGGCACCAGCACCGTGATCCTGCCCGGCGCCACGACCGGCTCGGTGCCCACGGGCGCGCAGCCCAGCCGTGCGCTGAACACCTCGGCCATTGACATTGCCCCAGGCACCACCTTCAACAAAGACCCCGCCACCGGGCAGGCCTACACCTACAGCGTGAGCTTTTCTGGCGTCACGCTCAACCCGGCCACCAACACCCTGTCGGCCACCTACAACATCACCAGCACCGACCCGGCCTTTGTGCCCCCTGCCGCGCAAACACTGAACCCGATCAAGATCGGCGAGAAGAACGAGTTCAGCATCAATGGGCTGCCCACCGGCATGTCGATGAAGATCACGGCCACGCCCACCAAGGCGGTGGACGGCACCATCACCGTGGCGCCCGCCAATGGCGACACACTCAATATCTCGCCCAACGCCAGCCTGTTCAGCGTCATAGACAAAGCCATCACCGAGCTCAAGGCGGCCCCTAACTCCAACGTGGCGGCACAAGCCTCGGGGCAAGCGCTGGCCAACATCGACATCGGGCTCGAACGCCTGAGCAATATCCGCAGCTACGCGGGCGAGTTGCTCAACCGCGCAGATCGCATCACCGGCGACCAGGACAAGCGCTCCGTTCAGCTGGAGGCCGACCGTTCCCGGGCCGAGGATCTGGATATGATCAAAGGCATTTCAGACTTCGAAAACCAGCAGACGGGCTACCAGGCAGCGCTGCAGACCTATGCATCGGTTCAGAAGCTTTCGCTGTTCAACTACATCGGCTAGCGTTCCGACCCGCGCAGCGCGTCGGGTCGGCCAGACGGCCCACATCGCCTGAGAGCACATGGTCCAATCCGTTCTTGGCAGTTTGATTCTGGGCTACCGCCCCTTGTGGAACCGTGCCCGCAAACTTGCCGGTGTGCAGCTGTACTTGCACAACGAATCTTCAACGATGGTCGATGCGGGCCACCTGCTGCGCACCCTGCAAGAGCTGTGGTCGGCCAGCTCGCCACCGCTGCTGCTGTCGCCCCAAACGCACCAGTTGCTCGCCAGCCTGCTCGAAAGCGCGCCGCGCGGCGCGCCCTGGATTGAGGTGCGCAACGACTGGCTGAACGACTCCACCATCTTCAACCAGGTGCGCGCCGCACACCGGCGGGGCCTCAAGCTGGTGTGGCGCGGCGAAATTGCCAGCCTGCCCCCGGCCGAAATAGCCCGGTGCTTTGACAACAGCTTGCTCACCCTGCGGCCTGAAGACACCATTGCAGCCCTGCAACGCGCGCCACAACAGCCCGGCAGCCCCAAGCCACCGCCACGCAACCTCAGCCCCATCCTGGCGGGGCAGATGTACGAAAACGTGGCCAGCCGGGCGCTGATGGAGCATTGCCTGGACAACAACGCCCTGGCATTGGCTGGCTGGCCCGCCGAAGACGTGCTCTACAGCATGCGCCACACGCCGCAGCAGCCTTCGCACGCAGTGATCCACAAGCTCATGCGCGCCATAGATGCCGAGCAATCGCTCGAGACGTTCGAAGACATCATGAGCGAGGACCCCATCCTGGCCTACCGGTTCATGATCTACACGAACTCGGCAGCGCTTGGGCTGCGCACCGGCATCGACTCGCTGCGGCGCGGGCTGGTGATGATGGGCTATGGGTCCATCCAGCGCTGGCTGTCCGACCAGCTGCCGCATTCCAGCACCGAGCCCAACATGCAGCCCATCCGCGAAGCGATGGTGATGCGCGCGCACCTGACCACCCAGCTGCTCAATCCCGGCATGGAAAACGAGCTGCGCCGCGAGATTTACCTGTGCGCGCTGCTGTCGCAAATGGACGAGTTGCTGCGTGAGCCCCTGGGCACCATCCTGCACCGCATTCCGCTGTCCGAGCGCATTTACGACGCCACCGTGCTGCGCACCGGCCCCTACGCACCCAGCCTGCAAATGGCCTGCGCGCTGGAAGGAGATGACGCCAGCGTGATCCGCCGCCTGTGCGAAGAAGACGAGCTGGACCTGGAAGAGGTCAACCGCGCCCTGCTGCGGGTGCTGAGCGAGCTGGAAGTGGAACGCCCCCCGACCAGCCGCTGAGGCTGGCTGAGGCGACTTAGAGCGGCCAACAAAACTCAGCGAAGCGGTTATGGCTAGGCGCTGCGTCGCAGGCAGTACGCGTAGTACGACAAGACGCTGCAACGACGCCAGAAGAGTTTTGTTAGCCGCTCTTACTCCAGCACCCCCGGCTGGGTGACCAGGTAGCTGTACAGTGCCGCAATGGCCTGGCGCACCTTGGCCGGCTGCGCGTCGCGCTGGGGCGTGACGGCCCAAATATCGAGCGTGCCAAACGACCACTGCGGCAGCAGCCGCACCAGCCGTCCACTGGTCAGTGCGTCTTGCACATCCAAGCTGCCCATCAGCGCCAAACCCAGACCGGCCTCACACATCTGCTGGATCGACAACTGGTTGTTGCTGGCAATGCGTGGCTGCACCCGCAGGCTGCGCGTTGCGCCATCGGCATGGTGCAAGTCCAGCAGCAGGCCGCCGCCTTCGCGCGCAAACCCCAGCCAGCTGTGGGACAGCAGCGCATCGGGCGTGTCTGGCGCGCCATGCTGCGCCACCCAGCCGGGTGACGCACACAGCCACCACTGCAACGCCCCCAAACGGCGTGCCGCCCAGCTCGAATCGGCCAGGCGACCAAAGCGCACGGCCAGGTCCACACGGGCGTTGATGAGGTCGATGGGCGCATCGTCCACCAACAGCCGCAAACGCAGCGCCGGGTACTGCGCCAGCAAGTCGCCCAGCGCAGGCGCGATGTGCCGCGCAAAGCCCACCGTGGCCGACAGGCGCAATTCGCCACTGGGCGCATCGCGCGAAGCGGCCAGCTCGGCCCGCGCCTGCTCGGCCGCAGCGCACATGGCCGCGCATTGCGCGTGGTAGCGCTGGCCCGCTTCGGTAAGCGCCAGCTTGCGGGTGGAGCGGTGCAGCAGCGTGACGCCACCCTCGCGCTCCAACTGGCGCACCTGCTGGCTCACGGCCGAAGGGCTCATGCCCAAGGCCCGCGCCGCGCCCGTCATCGAGCCGTGCTGCACCACCGTGGCAAACACCGCCATGCGCTTGAGATCGTCCATCGATTCACCCTTTGACTTCCAACAGCTCGACACACCACACCAACCGGCTGCCTCGGTCGATTGTGAAGCCCAGCTTCAAAGACAAAGCCAATTTTGCCCTCTACCGCGCGGGCGTTGTTAGCCATAACCTTGCTCCATCTTCACTTGGAATAGCAACTCAGACTTGCAGGAACACACCATGCACATCGCACTGATTGGCGCCACCGGCTTTGTGGGCACCGCCCTGTTGAACGAACTGCTGCAGCGCGGCCACCGCGTCACGGCCCTGGCACGCACTCCCAGCAAAATCGCCCCGCACGAAGGCCTGAGCGTGGTGCAAGCCGATGTGACCGACCCCGCCCAGGTGGCCCAGGCCGTGCGGGGCACCGACGCCGTGGCCAGCGCCTACAACCCCGGCTGGACGCACCCCGACCTGCACGACGAATTCCTGCGCGGCAGCCGCGCCATCACCGCAGGCACCAAAGCCGCAGGCGTGCAACGCCTGCTGGTGGTGGGCGGCGCTGGCAGCCTGTATGTAGCGCCTGGCGTGCAACTGGTGGACACCCCCCAGTTCCCTGCCGAGTGGAAAAATGGCGCACTGGCCGCCCGCGAAGCGCTGAACCTGTTGCGCCAGGAATCCACCTTGCAGTGGACCTTCCTGTCCCCCGCCATCTTGCTAGAGCCCGGCGAGCGCACCGGCCAGTACCGCCTGGGCACTGAATCACCCCTGATGAATGGCGAGCAGCCCGGCAAGATCAGCGTGGCCGACCTCGCTGTGGCCATCGTGGACGAACTGGAAGCGCCACGCCACCTGCAGCAGCGCTTTACGGTGGCGTATTGATTGCATCGCTTACCCAATTGCTACTAATTACGTAGCATTTAGCGCTTATACACAAAGCGCTACAGGTGAATTTCACGACAAACCCAGCCCACAACTTCTCACAAATTTGCAGCACTTTACCCAGCCCTCACACCGCTTGATGCGGGGTTCACCGTGGCTTTCTCACAATCGGTGTTTGCTGAAAGGAGCACACCATGAAATTTGCCAAAGCGGCTGCGTTTTCGTTGACTTTGCTGGCCTCGGGGGCTTGGGCGCAGCCTGCGGGCGGGCCACCTGGGGGTGATCGGCCACCGATGAGTGCGGAGCTGAAGGCTGCGTTTGAGGCCTGCCAGGCGCAGGGCAAGCCAGGCGATGCGGCGTTTGAGGCGTGCATGACGGCCAAGGGTTTCAAAAAGCCCGAGGGGGCGCCCAAGCCGCCATCGCAGTGAAGCGTTGAAAGGGGCCATCAGCCGTTGTCCCGATTTCGACTTCAACGCTCTGTCAAAGCCCCGCACCTGCGGGGCTTTTTTTGTGGCTGGGGTATAGGCCCAGGGGTGGTGGATGGGCGCAGACCTGCGCCTCCTCTCCCGTTCATCACCGATGACCCAGGCAACTATTTCATGGCCGCCACCACGTGCTGGTAGGTCTGCCAAAAAGCGGCCTCTTGCGTGGTGGCGAAGTTGATGCGCATGAGGGTGCTGGGTTTGCGCTCGGCATGGAACAGGGCGCCGGGGGCGAGCAGGTAGCCTTCGTCCAGCATGCGCTGGGCCAGGGCGTCGGTGTCTACGCCGGTGTCCACCCAGCCGAACAGGCCCACGGGCTCTGCCGCGAAGGTGCAGCCCGCCTGCAGGGCAAGCTTGACGCTGCGCGAGCGGGCAGCGTCAAGCCGGGTGCGGATGCGCTCGGCATGGCGGCGCAATTGGCCTTGCTCGATGCACAGGGCCAGGGCTTTTTCCAGCAGCGCGGGGGTGGTGAGGGTGGCCAGCAGCTTGGTGTCGAGCAAGGGCTCAATCAGCCCTGGCGGCGCGGCCAGGAAGCCGATGCGCCAGTTGGGCGCGAGGATTTTGGCAAAGCCACTGACGTAGATGGTGCGCTGCAGGCCATCGAGCGCGGTGAGGCGCGTGGCGTGCTCGGGGGCGATGTGGCTGTAGGTGTCGTCTTCGACCACATGGAAGTTGTGCTGGTTGGCCAGCTGCAGCACGCGGTGCGCGCTGCCGGGCGACAGGCAATACCCCGTGGGGTTGTGGAAGACGCTCACGCTCACGTACAGCTTGGGTTTGTGCACCTCGCAGTAGCGGGCCATCACCTCCAGATCGGGCCCATCGGCGCGGCGCGGCACGGGCAGGATGTGCATGCCCAAGGCAGCCAGCCGCGCAAACTCCACCGCCCAGCCGGGCTCTTCCACCATGACCGGATCGCCCGGGCGCAGCAGCGTGCGGCTGACGATATCGAGCGCATGCGTGGCCCCCACCGTGGTGATGATGTGCTCGGGCACCGTGTGCACGTTGAGGGTGGAGAGCTTTTTCGCCAGCAGGCGGCGCAGGCCCGCATCGCCCAGTGGCTCGCCGTATTGCAGCGAAAAGTCTTGCAGGCTGCGCGAGTGGGTGACCTTGCGCACCGCTGCGGGCAAGAAGGTGGACTCCAGCCACGCGGGCGGGAACACACCCATGCCGGGCTGGGGCTTGTCGCTGATCTTGTGGAACATGCCACGGATGAGGGCAGTAGCGTTCACCGGCGACACCCCTGGCGCCGCACGCCCGGCGGCCCGGGCGGCAAACCAGTGGGCGGTGCTCCAGTTGGCGGCAGAGCTTTCCAGCGCCGGGTCCACCGCCGCCGCGTCCACGCCGTCGGCATCGGCTGCGTCCCGCAGGGCATCGGTGGCGCGGCCGTTCTCGCGCACAAAAAAGCCCCGGTTCTTGCGCGCCTCGACCAGCCCTTGCGCCAGCAACTGGTCGTACGCAGACACCACGGTGGAAGGGCTGACCCCGTTTTGCTGCGCACACTGGCGCACCGAGGGCAAGCGCGCGCCGGGAGCAAGCAGCCGGTTGCGGATGCGCTCGGCAAACCGGGCAGAGAGCTGCTCGGTGAGCGACTGGGTGGGCGATTTCATCAGCATAGGGTTATCCCGAAGGCGTCGGCAGGTGTGGGTTTGTGTACTGTTCTGCCAGGCAATACAGATTGAAAAGTGCGCTGACTGTCTGTACTGGTTGTGTATTGGTTCGCAAGATTACATTGAATGCCTGTTCCCGACAACAAGACCTTCCCTGCCCCACCCCATGAGCGCCGCCGAACTCACCGCCCTGCTGCTGTTTTGCACCGCCATGAGCTTTTCGCCGGGGCCCAACACCACCTTGTCGACCGCGCTGGCGGCCAACCTGGGCCTGCGCCGCGCCTTGCGCTTTTGCCTGGCCGTGCCCACGGGCTGGACGCTGCTGATGCTGGCCAGCGGACTGGGCCTGGGCGCCCTGATCACCGGGGTGCCCGCACTGCGCTGGGCCGTGACCTTGCTGGGGGTGGCCTACATGCTGTGGCTGGCGGCCAAGCTGGCCCGCGCCGGGCAAATGAGCACCGTGGACGCTTCGCGCCTGCAGGTCACCTTCTGGCAAGGCGTGGGGCTGCAGTTTGTGAACATCAAGGCCTGGATGCTGGCGCTCACCCTGTCGGCAGGCTGGGTGGTCAACGCGGCCGGGCAGCCTGCCACCAACCCGGGTGAGCGGCTGGCCATCATCTGCGCGGTGATGATGGTGTTCGCCTTCACCAGCAACTTTGTGTATGCGCTGGTGGGCTCGCTGCTGCGGCAGTGGCTGGCGCAGGGCGCACGGCTGCTGTGGTTTAACCGCACGCTGGCCCTGGTGCTGGTGCTCACCGCGACCTGGATGCTCACGCTATGACCATGAACGCCGCCCAAGAAAAAGAAGCCCTGCTGTGGGGCATGGTGGGCATCACGCTGTTTGCCGCCACGCTGCCCATGACCCGGCTGGCCGTGGGCACCACCGAGCTGCCCCAGCTCTCGCCCTGGTTCGTCACCTTTGGCCGCGCGGCGGTGGCGGGGTTGCTGTCCATCGGCTACCTGCTGTGGCAGCGCGCGCAAGGGCGGCTGAAGGTGCCCCTGCGGGCCGAATGGCCGCTGCTGGCGGTCACGGCGTTTGGGGTCATCGTGGGGTTTCCGCTGTTTCTGGCGCTGGCGCTGCGGCATGTGCCCAGCACGCACGGGGCCGTGGTCACGGCGCTGCTGCCGCTGTCTACCGCCGTGCTGGGCGCGCTGTGGTTTCGCCAGCGGCCCTCCAAAGGTTTTTGGGCCTGCGCCGTGGTGGGCAGCGGCCTGGTGCTGGGCTTCATGGTGTGGCGCGCGGGCGGCATCTACCTGGGCGCGGCCAACATCTACCTGTTGATTGCCATGACCACGGGCGCACTGGGCTACATCGGCGGCGCGCGCCTCACCCCCCGCCTGGGGGCCGAGCAGGTGATTTGCTGGGTGCTGGTGTGCAGCCTGCCGCTCACGCTGCCGGTGGCCGTCTGGTTTGCGCCCAGCCATGCCGCCGAGATCCAGGCCACCAGCTGGATGGGCTTTGTCTATGTCTCGCTGTTTTCGATGTGGATCGGCTTTTTTGCCTGGTACCGCGCCCTGGCGCTGGGTGCCGTGCGGGTCAGCCAGATCCAGCTGATCCAGCCGTTTTTGAGCCTGCTGTTTGCCGTGCCCCTGGCCGGCGAGCGGCTGGACGCCACCACGATGGTGTTTGCCCTGGCCGTGATCGCCACCGTGTACGTGGGCAAACAAATGCCCGTTCAACAAGGAGCCCCCGCATGAGTGCCACTACAACTCCAGAGCAACGGCTGCAACAGTTGGGCCTGGTTCTGCCCACCGTGTCCGCGCCGCGCGGCAACTTTGACTCCTATGTGCTCGACGGCAACACCCTGTACCTGTCAGGCAAGGGATCACCACTGCGCAACGACATGGCAGTGGTGCCCAAAGTGGGCAGAGAGATCAGCACCGAAGAGGCGTGCGCGCATGCCCGGGAAATCGGCCTGCACCTGATCGCCACCATGCAGGCGGCCCTCGGCGAACTGTCGCGCGTAAGCCGTGTGGTCAAAGTACTGGGCATGGTGAATGCGGTGCCCGACTTCATGCAGCACACCGAGGTCATCAACGGCTGCTCCGACCTGCTGGTTCAAGTATTTGGTGAAGCGGGGCGGCATGCGCGCTCGGCCGTGGGTGTGGGCTCGCTGCCGCGTGGCTTTGCGGTAGAGATCGAAGCCGTGGTTTCGGTAAAGGTCTGATCGCCATGCAAATACAACACATCCCCTTTGCCACCACCGACTGGTCCGCACTGCCCCGCGAAGAAAAAAGTGCACAGGCGGGCCAGGCCTTCTGGCGCACGCAGCAGTTTGGCGATGTGCGTGTGCGCATGGTCGAGTACACGCCCGGCTACGTGTCAGACCACTGGTGCACCAAAGGCCATGTGCTGCTGTGCCTGAGCGGCGAGCTGCACACCGAGCTGCAAGATGGCCGCCAGTTCACACTCAAGCCCGGTATGAGTTACCAGGTGGCGGACAATGCGGAACCACACCGCTCCACCGCACCGCAGGGGGCTACCCTGTTTGTGGTGGACTGAACCCCGGCGCCGTTTTGCACGGGTTTTTGATTTTTTCTGACGACTTTGCAACGTTGGGTGGCCCTGCCTGTGCACCACCCCTAGGAGAACGAGAGTGAAACTGAACGACCTTCCACAGACCAGCACCTGGACCCTGGCGCGCCGCGCCGAGCGCATGAACCCCTCGGTCATCCGCGAAATCCTGAAGGTCACGGAAAAGCCCGGCATCATCAGCCTGGCGGGGGGCCTGCCTTCGCCCAAGACCTTCCCGGTATCGGCCTTTGCCGAAGCCTCTGCCGCCGTGCTGGCCAACGACGGCCACGCCGCCCTGCAATACGCCGCCAGCGAAGGCTTTGCCCCGCTGCGCCAGGCGATTGCCGACTTCCTGCCCTGGGATGTGGATGCTGACCAGGTGCTGATCACCACCGGCTCGCAGCAAGCGCTGGACCTGATCGCCAAGGTGCTGATCGACGAAAACAGCCGCGTGCTCGTCGAGACCCCTACCTATCTGGGCGCACTGCAGGCCTTCACGCCCATGGAGCCTGCCGTGGTGGCCGTGGCCAGCGACGATGAAGGCGTGCTCATCGACGACCTGAAAGCCAAGGTGGGCACGGGAGCCGACAAAGCACGCTTTTTGTACGTGCTGCCCAACTTCCAGAACCCCACCGGCCGCACCATGAGCGATGCGCGCCGCGCCGCACTGGTCCAAGCCGCTGCCGAGCTGAACCTGCCGCTGGTGGAAGACAACCCCTACGGCGACCTGTGGTTTGACAACCCACCACCCGCACCGCTCACGGCCCGCAACCCTGAGGGCTGCATCTACATGGGCTCGTTCTCCAAGGTGCTGGCCCCCGGCCTGCGCCTGGGTTTTGTGGTGGCCCCCAAGGCGGTGTACCCCAAGCTGCTGCAAGCCAAACAAGCGGCCGACCTGCACACGCCCGGCTACAACCAGCGCCTGGTGGCCGAGGTGATGAAAGACAACTTCCTGGACCGCCATGTGCCCACCATCCGCGCGCTGTACAAGCAGCAGTGCGAGGCCATGTTGGCCGCGCTCGACAAGGAAATGCAGGGCCTGGGCGTGCAGTGGAACCGCCCCGACGGCGGCATGTTCCTGTGGGTGCGCCTGCCTGAGGGGATGAGCGCCATCGAACTGCTGCCCAAGGCGGTGGAACGCAACGTGGCCTTCGTGCCCGGTGCGGCCTTCTATGCCGACAACGCCGACCCACGCACGCTGCGCCTGTCGTTCGTCACCTCCACGGCCGAGCAGATCGCCACCGGCGTCGCCGCGCTGGCGGCCGCCATTCGCGACCAGAAGTGACAACCCCTGAGTCGCTGCGCTCCGTCCCTCCCTCTCCACGCGTTGCGCGCTGCGTGAGGGGGACGCAGCCAGCGGCCTGGCCCAGTCCGTTGCGCGGCTGCCTCGTGTGGGCTGCGTACTCTTCATGCCCCCTGGCCGCGCTACGCACTATGAAAGTGGACCCAACATGCTAAGACTCTGGGGACGCCTGTCGTCCATCAACGTACGCAAAGTGGTGTGGGCTGCGCAAGAGCTGGGCCTGCCCCTGCAGCGCACCGACGCGGGCGGGCAGTTTGGCCTGGTGCGCGAGGCCGATTACCTGCAACGCAACCCCAACGGCCTGGTGCCACTGATGGAAGACGACGACACCGGCTTGGTGCTGTGGGAGTCGAATGCCATCGTGCGCTACCTGTGCGCCCGGCATTCGGTGGGCAAGTTCTACCCCGAGGAGTTGCCCACCCGCTTTGTGGCCGAGCAGTGGATGGACTGGCAACAGACCACGCTGAACCCCGCTGGGCGGGATGCCTTTGTCCAGTGGATACGCACACCCGCTGCGCAGCGCAACAGCGCGCTGATTGCCGCCTCGGTCACCGCCACAGAACCCCTGCTGGACATGCTGGAGCAGCACCTGTCCACCCGCCCGTTCATGGCGGGTGAACGCTTCACCATGGCCGACATCCCGGTGGGCTGCGAGCTGCACCGCTGGTGGGGCCTGCCGCAAGAGCGGCCCGCACGCCCGGCGCTGGAGCGCTGGTACCGCACCGTCAGCACCCGTGCTGGCGCGCGGGGCGTGCTGGACCAGCCCCTGGCCTGACCCCTTTGTTTTCACCGGTATGGACACCCCGTCCAGCCGCCGGTGTGCCCCGTTTCACCATCCATTCCCTGAGGAGAAAACCATGCGCCACCGCCCCTTTCAGCAAGTCGATGTATTCACCGCCACCGCCTACCGAGGCAACCCACTGGCCGTGGTGCTGGACGGCACGGGCCTCTCAACCGAAGCCATGCAGCAGTTCACGAACTGGACCAACCTGTCTGAGGCCACCTTTGTGCTGCCCCCCAGCTCGCAAGCCCGCGCCGCCGGGGCCGACTACCGCGTGCGCATCTTCTGCCCCGGCCGCGAGCTGCCCTTTGCCGGGCACCCCACGTTAGGCACCTGCCATGCGTGGCTGAAAGCAGGCGGACAGCCGCAGGCAGCGGGCAAGGTGGTGCAGGAATGTGGCGTGGGCCTGGTCACGCTGCGCCAGCAGGGCGAGCAACTGGCCTTTGCCGCACCTCCACTGATCAAGAGTGGCCCCCTGGCGGAAGAGGATGTGGTGTTGATCGCCAAGGGCCTGGGCGTGGCGCGCAGCGACATCCTGCACCACGCCTGGTGCGACAACGGCCCCAACTGGCGCGGCGTGATGCTGGCGAGCAGCGAGCAGGTGCTTGCACTGAAGCCCGACGCCAGCGTCCTCGGCCAGCTCGACGTAGGGGTGGTCGGCCCGAGCGGTAAGGTGGGTGTGATCGGCAGCAACGACGCCGAGGGCATCGCCTTTGAAGTGCGCGCCTTCTTCCCCGGCAACAACGGCTTGGCCGAAGACCCGGTGACGGGCAGCCTGAATGCCGCACTGGCGCAGTGGCTCATCGGCGCAGGGCTGGCCCCCACGCAGTACGTGGCCAGCCAGGGCACCTGCCTGGGCCGCGCTGGACGCGTGCACGTGGAGCAAGACGGCGACACCATCTGGGTGGGTGGCAGCAGCGTGACCTGCGTGGCCGGTGAGGTGCTGCTGTGAGCGCAACCGTCGCCGTGCGCGCCCCCTGCATAGACCACCTAGTGGTGTACGCCGCCGACCTGCCCAGCGGCGTGGCCTGGTGCGAGCGCACATTGGGCATCACACCCACGGCGGGTGGCGAGCACCCGCTGATGGGCACCCACAACCGCATCTTCAACATCAGCAGCCCCACGCATCCCCGCGCCTATCTGGAAGTCATTGCTATCAATCCAGGAGCTATCAGCGCTCGACCAGCGGGCGCTAGACGCTGGTTTGATATGGATGATTCCACGCTGCAAGCCCAGGTGGCGCAGCACGGCCCGCTGCTGATCCACTGGGTGGCCAGCGTGCCCGACGTGGCCGAGCGGTGTGCCGCACTGTCTGCGCTAGACATCGATCGTGGCTCCATCCTCACCGCCAGCCGCCCCACGCCGAACGGCCTGCTGCAATGGCAAATCACCGTACGCGACGACGGCCTGCGCCTGATGGACGGCTGCCTGCCCACCCTCATCCAGTGGGAGGCCGTGCACCCCTGCGACAGCCTGCCCGCCAGCGGTGTGCAGCTGCAGCAGCTCACGCTGCAGCACCCGCAGGCGGCCACATTGCAGGCGGCGTGCGCAGCCATCGGGGTAGCCACAGGCGTCGCCATCACCCCCGGCGATGCACCGCGCCTCACTGCGCAGCTCATCACCCCGCACGGGCCTGTGGCCATCACATCCTTCACCCCGGAGACCTGAACATGCTGTTTTCGCCGCAAGAACTGCTGCTTTTCGTACTCGCCGCCCTCGTTCTGGTGCTCACGCCCGGCCCCAACATGGTGTACTGCGTCTCGCGCAGCCTCACCCAGGGTCCGCGTGCCGGGCTCATTTCGCTGACCGGCGTGGTGCTGGGCTTTGTCGTGCACCTGCTGGCAGCGGCACTGGGCCTTACCGCGCTGCTGGCCGCCGTGCCGCTGGCGTTTGACGCCATCCGCTACGCCGGGGCCGCCTACCTGCTGTGGATGGCCTGGCAGGCCGTCAAGCCCGGTGGCGCCGCGCCGTTTGAAGCGCGCAACCTGCCGCACGACAGCCCGCGCACGCTGTTCCTCATGGGCTTCATGACCAACCTCTTGAACCCCAAGGTGGCCATGTTCTACCTGTCGTTCTTCCCGCAATTCCTGCACCCCGAGCGCGGCCAGCTGCTGCTGCAAAGCCTGACGCTGGGCGGCGTACAGATCGCCACCAGCGCCGTGGTCAACGCACTGCTCATCCTGTGCGCCGCCCAAGTGGCGGTTTTCCTGAACCGCAACGCCGCCTGGATGCGCGCGCAGCGCTACTTCATGGGCACTGTGCTTGGCCTGCTCGCGCTCAAATTGCTCACCGAAAAGAAAGCCGCCGCATGAACGCCCGCCTCGACATCGCCTCCCTCTTGCCCACGCTGGCCGACATCGAGGCCGCCGCCGAGGTCGTATACCGCGACTTTGCTGCCACGCCACAGTACCGCTGGGGCCTGCTCAGCGAGCGCCTGGGCACCGACTGCTGGCTCAAGCACGAGAATCACACGCCCGTGGGCGCGTTCAAGATTCGCGGCGGCCTCACTTACTTCGACCAGCTCGCCCAGCGCGGCGCCATGCCGAAGGAAGTGATCAGCGCGACACGCGGCAACCACGGCCAGAGCATGGGCTGGGCCGCGCGCCGCCATGGTGTGGCCTGCACCATCGTCGTGCCACGCGGCAACTCGGTCGAAAAGAACGCGGCCATGCGCGCTCTGGGCGTCACGCTGGTCGAGCATGGCGACGACTTTCAAGAAGCGCGCGAGCACGCCAAGCACCTCGCCATCGAGCGCGGCGCGCACATGGTGCCCAGCTTCCACCCCGACCTGCTCCGCGGCGTGAGCACCTACTGGTGGGAGTTCCTTCGCGCCGTGCCGCAGCTGGACGTGGTGTACGTGCCCATCGGCCAGGGCTCGGGCGCGTGCTCTGCCATTGCCGCCAAGCTGGCGCTGCAGCACCCCGCACGCGTGGTCGGTGTTGTGAGCAGCCATGCCACCACCTATGCGGATTCGCTGGCGGCAGGGCACGTGGTCGAGGCACCTGTGACCACCCAACTCGCCGACGGCATGGCCTGCCGCGTGGCCGACCCCGAAGCCCTGGCCGTGCTGGCCCCGCACATAGACCATATCGTGCAAGTAAGCGACGCCGAAGTGGCCGCCGCCATGCACGCACTGTTCACCGACACGCACAACGTGGCCGAAGGGGCAGGCGCTGCCGCGCTGGCGGCTGCGCTGCAGGAACGCGACCAGCTACAGGGTTTGCACGTGGGCCTGGCGTTGACGGGCGGCAACGTGGATGCGCCGGTGTTCAGCAACATTTTGACGGGCTGATTCCGTTGCACACACAAGTTATCATGCTATTTATTCAGTAGCATTGGTCGCTTGTGTGACAAGTACCACGGCCTCGTTCTGGCCACAATCCGCCGCATGGGAACCCTCTACCTCGTGCGCCATGGCCAGGCCTCGTTTGGCGCTGCAGACTATGACCAGCTCAGCCCCTTGGGCCATGAGCAAGCGGTGCGCCTGGGCCAGTACTGGCGAGCGCGAGGAATGCAGTTTGACGCCGTTCTGACCGGCACGCTGCGCCGCCACACGCAGACGCTGGCGGGCATTGCCGAAGGCCTGCAGACCACGCCCGAAGTGCTGCAACTGCCGGGCCTCAACGAGTACGACAGCCACGCGCTCATCAGCGCCATCCACCCCCAGCCCCTGGGCCCGGCCGACACACCCGAGCGCTACCGCGCGCACTTTCGTGTTCTGTGTGACGCGCTGGCGCAGTGGATGGCGGGCGTCATCAGCCCCCAGGGCATGCCCACCTGGGACGAATTTGCAGGCGGCGTGCGCGCCGCGCTCGACCACGTACGCCACCACCATGCGGGCCAGAACGTGCTGCTGGTGAGCAGCGGCGGCCCCATCTCCACGGCGGTGGGCGAGGTGCTGGGCACGGCGCCAGAGGTGACGATTGCGCTGAACATGCGCATTCGCAACAGCGCGGTGACGGAGTTCTCGATTGCGCCCAAGCGGCTGATGCTGCAGACGTTCAATACCCTGCCCCACCTCAATGAACTAGAGCACGCGGCGCTGATCACCCACGCCTGAGTCGAAGCGGACAAGGCCCAAACGACAACCCGACGGCCTCAACGATTCACTACACCGGCCCGCTGCGTCGCCCTCGCCGTGCACCGCCACGCATGCGGTAGGTGCGAGGCAAGTGTTCATGGTCGGCCACCAGCCAGTCGGCGTTGCGCTGCAACTGATCGAGAGCCCGGTTCAACGCATCCAGCGCCTCGGCGTCCATCCCGCGCAGCAGGGCCTGGTTGATGCGCCGCACGGGCGGGAAAAGTGCCGCATACAGCGCATGCCCCTGCTCTGTCAGGCACAGCCGCGCCTGGCGTTTGTCGCCCGGCACAGGCTCGCGGGTGATCAGCTTTTTGTCCAGCAGCGATGAAATCGCACGCGAGGTCCGCGCCCGATCCAGCGACAAGCGCTGCGCAAGCTCTGAGGGAGGCAGGTGGGGATGCTGCTGCAGCCACATCAGCACGGCCCATTCGCGCCGGGTAATGCCATGGCCGCCCTCGCACAGCCGCACCACCAGGCTACCCGCCGATGCCGTCACCTTGCTCAAGCGGTACAGCAGCAGTTCGCTCGCAGATTGGGGATCAATCAGGGAATACGATGAAGTCGACACGGCACAGCCCTGCAACAGTTGATTTGAACAATTGATTGTCGCGCTCCTAGAGTAGTGACCAGTTGGCAATCCTGTGGAGTACATCTGATGCAAAACCTTCGCCGCCGCACCTGGCTGGCTGCCGTCGCAAGCGGACTCAGCGTGACTACCGCGCTGACCGGGCTCTTGGCCGCCACCGTACATGCCCAAACCCCAGCCGATGCGCCGCTGCGCATCGTGGTGGGCTACCCGCCCGGCGGCTCCAGCGACCGCGTCGCGCGGATCGTGGCCGACAAGCTGCAAGCCAAGCTGGGCAGCCCAGTCATCGTCGAGAACAAGGCGGGCGCAGGAGGGCGCCTGTCGGCCCAGTATGTGAAGGCCGCACCGGTCCACCAGCCTGCGCTGCTGCTGGCCAACCCCGCCGTGATGGTGGTGGCGCCGCTGGTGTTCCCCGATGCGGGCTACGACGCCGAACGCGACTTCCGCGCCGTGAGCCATGTGAACAGCTACGAATTTGGCGTGGCCGTAGCCAGCGCCGTGCCGGTGAAAGAGCTGCCCCACCTGCTGGCTTGGTTGCGCGCCAATCCTGCCCAGGCCAACTTTGGTGTGCCAGCCACCGGCAGCCTGCCCCACTTCTTTGGCCTGATGGTGGGCGACGCCGCCAAAGTGCGCGCCGAAATCGTCGGCTACCGCGGGTCTGCCCCGCTGACCACCGACCTGATCGGCGGCCAGGTGCCCGTAGCGTTCGACACCTTGGACAGCCTGCTGCCCCAGCACGAGGCGGGCAAGGTGCGCGTGCTGGCAGTCTCCAGCGCCAAACGCAGCCCGCTGGCACCCAATGTGCCCACGTTCAAGGAAGCCGGGATGGACCTGGTGGCCACTGGTTGGAACACCTTCTTCGCTCCCGTCAGCATGCCCGCTGCGCAGGTGGAGCGCCTGTCGCAGCTCATCCAGGACGTGATGAAAGACCCCGACACGCGCCGAAAGTTCGAGGCCGCCAACATGGAACCCGTGGCCGCCAGCCGTGCGCAGACCGAGGCCATGCTCAAGGCTTACAAGGCGCAGTGGGCGCCTGTGGTGCAACGCTCAGGCTTCAAGCCTTGACAGGAAGCCCCCTGAGCGGGGTTGCCGCTTCCCCCGGCGGGGGACGGGGCAGCCTCGCTGCGGGGCGGCCCTAGCTTGCCGCCCCTCGCGCTGGCCCGTGACGGTGACACAGGTCGCAGTGATTGGATGCCGATATTGGACTTTTTGAGATGAACACAACCCACCGCCCCAACATTGTTTTCATCGTGGCCGATGACCTGGGCTATGCCGACCTGGGCTGCTACGGCGGCCGCGACGCCAGCTTTGGACCCGTCTCACCCGTGCTGGACGGCCTTGCGGCCCACGGCCTCAAGCTCACCCAGGGCTACTCCAACTCGCCCGTGTGCTCGCCCACCCGCTTTGCGCTGATGACGGGCCGCTACCAGTACCGCCTGCGTGGTGCGGCCGAGGAGCCCATCAACAGCAAAAGCCGGGGCAGCACCACGCTGGGCCTGCCGCCCGAGCACCCCACGCTGCCCTCGCTGCTGCGCGATGCGGGCTATCGCACAGCGCTGATGGGCAAGTGGCACCTGGGCTACCCGCCTGCGTTCGGCCCACTGCGCTCGGGCTACGACGAATTCTTTGGCCCCATGTCGGGCGGGGTGGACTACTTCACCCACTGCAGCTCCACCGGCCAGCACGACCTGTACCTGGGCGACGCCGAGCAGCAAGAAGACGGCTACCTCACCGACCTGATCACCGACCACGGCCTGGACTTTGTACGCCGCATGGCCGGGGGTGCACGCAGCGGCACGCCGTTCTTTCTGAGCCTGCACTACACAGCGCCCCACTGGCCATGGGAAACGCGCGACGACGAGGCGCTGGCGCAGGAGGTGAAGGGCAACCTCTTTCACCTGCACGGCGGCAACATCGACACCTACCGCCGCATGATCCACCACATGGACGAAGGCATAGGCCGCCTGATGGATTTGCTGCGCATCGAGGGGCTGGAACGCGACACGCTCGTGGTGTTCACCAGCGACAACGGCGGCGAGCGCTTCTCGGACAACTGGCCCCTGGTGGGCGGCAAGATGGACCTGACAGAAGGCGGCATCCGCGTGCCGTGGATTGCGCACTGGCCCGCGGTGATTGCCCCCGGCGGCACCAGCACGCAAACCTGCATGACCATGGACTGGACCGCCACGATGCTCGACGCAGCAGGCGCGCCCGCCGCCGCCAGCCACCCGCTGGATGGCCGCTCGCTCATGCCCCTGCTGCGCGACGCCACTTGGCACGACGACCAGCCCCAGTTCTGGCGCATGAACCACCGGGGCCAGCGCGCCCTGCGCCACGGCCCCTGGAAGTACCTGCGCGTGGACGGGCACGACTACCTCTTCAACCTGGAAGGCGACGAACGCGAGCGCGCCAACCTGGCCCCTATCGCCCCAGAACGCCTGGCAGCCATGGTGCAGGCGTGGGAAGCGTGGGAGGCCACCATGCCACCCATCCCTGCCGATGCCACGGTGAGCCTGGGTTATGGGGTGAAGAACATGCCGCAGCGGTAACGGGCTGCTTTGCAAGCTGCATCTTAAAGTCCGCTCAAAGGGCGATCCCAAATCACCTGCCTGTGCGCTGACTGAGCTGCGTGCTTATTCCATGTGCGGGAGCCGGGAAGTGCGCCCGGCGGCGCAGTAACTTTCTCTTGTCTCGCCACCGGATCGCCGGCCGAGAGAAAGTCACCAAAGAGAAAGCGACCCCGCTGTCTGCGTCCCCTGCGCTGCGCTACGGGGTAACCTGCGGTGCTCGCGTCCAGCGGGGTCTCGCTCAGACAGTCGCGAGCCCTGATCCGCTGGCCGCTGCGCTCCTCGGCGCACACAGAGGGGATGAGGGAGCGGACATCCATTCGGGCCATTGCTTCGCTCGGCCCCGTCTCGCGGGCGCAAGCGCCTCGCGCTGCGCAGGCCGGGCCGAGCACAGCGATGGCCCGTGCGGCTGTTTGGCTGTTTGGCTGTTTGGCTGTTTGGCTGTTTGGCTGTTTGGCTGTTTGGCTGTTTGGCTGTTTGGCTGTTTGGCTGTTTGGCTGTTTGGCTGTTTGGCTGTTTGGCTGTTTGGCTGTTTGACTCCCCCCTGTGGCTGCGCCTGCGTCGGGGCGGTTGCGGGGTGGCTCGCGCGTCGCAGCGCGCGAGCTTCGTCATCTGACTCGCTGCGGCTGTCTGAACGAAGCTGCTACGCAGCGCAGTGAGTTCCGCAGCGCACCCCGCAACCGCACCGCCGCAGGTTGCCCCTTCGCTATGCGAAGGGGTCGCAGACTTGGGGTCGCCTTTTCTTTGGTGACTTTCTTTTGGCGACGCAAAAGAAAGTTACTGCGCCGCCGGGCGCACTCCCCGGCTCCCGCCCTCAGCACAGGCATACCACCCAATCAACCCGCAAGCCCCGGCTTCGACAAGCTCAGCCCGAACGGTTGGGAGGTAGAAATGAATGGTGGCGGTGCCCCGGATTCGACAGGCTCAGCACGAATGGGTGGGAGATGAATGGACGGAGCCGGTGCCCTGGCTTCGTCAAGCTCAGTCCGAACGGTTGGCGCAAGCGCAGGAAAACACTACAAATTCCATAGCTTCCCACGCTTACTCCAAAAGCTCCAGAGCCCAAAAACACCTCAACCCCTGAGCCCCCACCACACCACACACGCATCCACCACCGCCAGCACCACCATCGACACCCCCACCAACGGAAACACAACCCCGCCCACCACCAGCAAGGCGGTCACTGCGAACAAAGCACGGCGCTGCGCAGGCAACGGCGGCACACCAACACCGCCCGCAGGCCGGCGCTTGAACCACATCACCGCGCCCGACACGCACAGCAGCACAATGCCCGCGCACACCGCCACCAGCAGCAACTGGTTGACCACGCCCCACTCTTGCCCCAGATGGATGTTGATGCCCCACTCCAGCCAACGCCCCAGCGGGCCGTAGTCGGCGTACGACACGTCGAGCAGCGGCTGGCCGGTGAACTGGTCCAGGTGCACCACGCGCTGGCGGGCCAGATCGTGCGGATAGACGGAGGCGGTGAACACGCCGCGCACGCCCTGGGGCGGGTTGACGGTGTAGCCCGGGGCCAGTTGCAGGCGCTGCACCTGGGCCATCACGGTGTCGATGTCCAGCGCAGCGCGTACAGGGCCGGACATTGCGGGCGCGGGTTGCGCAGTCGCCCCCTCGCCATGCAAGGCGTGCGGGTTGTCTTCTGTCTTGGCCTGTGCATGCGCTGGATGGCTTGCATGGCCTGCACCGCCCGGCTGCTGTGTCTGCTGCAGCGTCCACGGCAGGTGCGCTGCATCGGCCAGGGGTTGGCCGGACAGGGGCAGTTGCACGCGCACGCCAGCCGGGTAGCCAAAGTTATGGCCGTTGGCCCATACATTGGCCTGGGCTCCCCACAGCACCGACCACGGCATGCCGGTGATGGCGAGGAACAACAGGCCCACGCCCACCACCAGCCCGGTCACCGCATGCAGATCGCGCCAGTACACGCGCTGGCGCGGGGTGCCGCGCACGCTCACCACGCCACCCCGCGCTGCTGCGCCTGACCCACGCGGCCACCACAGGTACAGGCCGGTGAGCACCAGCAGAACAGCCCAGCCCGCCGCCATCTCGATAAAGCCGCGCTGCACGGGGCCAAAGTACTTCAGGCTGTGCAGCTTGCGGATCGTCCAGCCCAGCGTGCCCCGGTCGCTCAGGGTGCCCAGCACCTGGGCGTTGGCGGGGTTCAGGTACACGGCCACCTTGGCACCATCGGCGGTGCGCACACCCACCTCGGCAGAGCGGCCCGGTGCGGCGGCGGGCGTGTACTTGAACCATGCACCCGGCTGCGCTGCCAGGGCTGCGGCCAGCACCGCGCTGTGCGGCGCAGACTCCGATGCGGCAGGCACTGTGAGCAGGTCCGCATGCACACGCTGGTCGATGGCATCGTGGTAAACAAACAGCGCGCCCGTCACCGCCAGCCAGATCAGCAGGGGCAGCACCAGCAGCCCGGCATAGAAGTGCCAGCGCCACACGGCGCGGTACAGACTGCTGCGGGTGAGCGCAGTGCCCGGCTCCGCCTGCACATCGGGCACGGAAGTGAGAGCGCGCTCCATGGCTAGAACTTCCAGTTCAGGCTGGCGTAGGCGCTGCGGCCATCGCCGGGCGAGTAGCCGGACGAGCCGCTGTCGTACCACGCATAGACGTACTTGCGGTTCGTCACGTTCTTGAGCTGCACGCCCACATCCAGCGTGGGCGACAGCCGCCAGGTGGCCCCCAAGTTGAGCAGCGCGTAGCCGCCGGTGCGGCCCAGGGTGTTGGTGCGCTCCAGGTAGTAGTTGCCCTGGGCGTTGGCCCAGGCGCTGAGCTTGAGCTGCGTGCTGGCCTGGTAGTCCACGCCCAGCGTGGCCAGGTAGTGCGGCACGTTTTCAATCTCTTTGCCGCGCGTAGCGGGGGCGCTGGGGTCGGGCTCCACAATGCGCGCAATTTGCGACGAGTAGCCCACCCAGCCGCTCCACTGCGCATTCAGGCGGGCGTTGAGCTGCAGGTCCACGCCCTTGCGCAGGGTGCGGCCCACATTGCCCTGGCCACCGGGGTCGGGCAGGCCGTTCACGCCCAGCACGCGGGCCACTTCGCCGCTGGCGCGCTGCTCCCAATAGGCCACGCGGGTTTCGATGCCTGCAGCGGGTTGCCACTTCACGCCCGCTTCCCAGCCGTCGTTGAGCGATGGGTCCAGGTTGCGGCTTTGCGATGCGGTGCGATAGCTGTCGATGCCCGTGCCGATCTGGAACGTGCGGCCCCAATTGGCATACACGCTGGTGTCAGGCCGCACGGCGTAGGCCACGCTGATCTTGGGCTGGGTGATGGTGCCGTAGTCGTGCACGGGCGAAGTGATTTTGGTGAGCCCATCGGTAAAGCTGCCGCTGACCCGGTCCACCCGCAGCGCCGGGATGATCTTGAGCGCCTGCACCGGCTGCACCACGGCCTGCACGTAAGCGCCCCGGGTGTTCAGGTCAAAGTCCCAAGCGCGGATCTGCGAGTTGCGTGCCTGCTGCACCGTGCGGTAGCGCTCTGCAGCGTTGTCTTGCCACTGGGCGTCCAAGCCGCCTTCGAGCGTGAAGGCATAGGCCCACGCCACCTTGGGCCGCCAGGTCAGCGTGGTGATGAGGCCCTTGTGGGTTTCGTCGTTGCCCCGCTCTTGCTGCACGCCGGCCTCTGAAAACCGAACAAAGCGCTGATTCTCGTAGTGCTGGGTGTAGGCCTTGGCGGTCCAGGCCAGGTCGTTGGCCAATTGTCCATCCAGGTGGGCGCTCAGTTGCGTGGTCTCGCGTTCGCTGCGGTCCCACGCGGCGTAGGCGGGCGAGCTGCGCGGTGCGCGGGCGGCCTGCTCGGCCGTGAGGTAGCCGGATTCGAGCGCCTTGTTCTTGTAATAGCGTGCGATGACACCTGCGCGCCACTGGCCGCCGTCGCTGGTGTAGAACCACTTGCCCGACAGCGCCTTCTTGTCGGCATCGGCATGGTCACGGTAGCCGTCGGATTCGCGGGTGGCCACGAAGTAGTTCTGGCTCCAGTTGCCGCTTTCAAAGCCCTTGGTAAGTTGCAGCTCACGCGTGCCATAGCTGCCCAGCGTCACGCTGGCCTGGCCATCGTTGCCGCCCTTGCGGGTGACGACGTTGGCATTGCCCGCGATGTTGTTCAGGCCGTAGCGCGGGTCGTTGGTGCCGCGCACGATCTCGATGGCCTCGATGTCCAGCGGAAACACCGCATCCAAAAACGGCATGCCGCCCGCGTTGTCGTTGCTGGGGATGCCATCGATCAGCAGCTTGACGGCGTTGACCCGGCCTTCGCCGTTGAAGCCGCGCATCGAGAAGCGCCCGGCGTCCGTGCCCTGCTTGAACTGCGTGACCTGCACGCCGGGCGCGCGGGTCAACAGCTCCCAGCTGTAGTCCACATGCTGGTCTTGCAGCACGCTGGCGCCCAGGATATCGACCGAGCTGAACACGTTGCGTGCGTTGAGCGCGCCCGAGGGAGCGGACTGCACGGTGACCGTGCCCAGCGTAAGGGCGGGGTCGTTGGCAGATTCGACTGCAGGGGTGGAGGTTTGCGCCCAGGCAGATGCCGCGAGCGATGCAATGGAGGCCGCCACGGCGGCGGCGATGAGGGTGCGTGCAGGCCGTGCGGGGCATGCAAAACGCAGGCCCGAGGAAAGATAAGAAGACATGGTTGGCAAAGGGTTCACAACGCGCCTACCCAGCACCGCACGCCAGCGCAGGGCCCGCTCTGCCCACGCCTGCGACCCCACCAGGTTCGCCACAGGCACGCCACAAAGCCAGGCCCGGCGCCATGGGCGCACGGTCTCGGGGTCAGCGCAAAAAGATGCGGATCAAGAACAGCGCACCGCAGGCGAACCAAGCGCCTGCTGCGTGCACCTCAAAGTCAGACCGTTGTGAACACCGGCGGCCCGCGCGCTGGCAGCGGCGCGCCGTGCCATGAGGCGGTGAAAGCCCGCGCCTGCCAAGGCATGGGCACAGGTTGCGCTGCCGAGCGAGGCAAGGCCACGGGCGGCAGGCTGGGAGGGGGCGCCTGCAGCTGTAGGCACAGCGAGCAATCGAGCCCGTGCGGGCCCAGAGCTTGCTGCTGGGGCGTTGATGCATCGTCGCCCGCCGCGCTCACCACCACCAGCTTGACGGCGCCGGAGGCTCCGCACACCAGCTCCAGCGATTGCGGGTGGATGAGCGGCGCCGCACCGGCCAGCCCGACCACGCCCAAAAACCACGCCAGCACCAGGCGGGCGAGGAAGGGGGAGGTGCGCAGGCGGTGCATGGAGGCAGATTATGGCGGGTGGTTGGGGGTTGTGGTGGGGCCGGGGATCAGAGGAGTGATGAAGATCAATCCAAAGGAATTTGGCCACCAGCGCTTATGGATAAAGCGCTAATAGCTATTAATTTCATAGCAATCAGACCAACCCAGCGCCCGCTCGGATGGAGCCTATCGCAGCCGAGGCACGCGCAAAGACGCATGCGACAGGCCCATGCCAAGGCCCAACCCCGCCAGTGCGCCCGGTGCACTTCTGTTGGGTCGCATCGCCCCGGGTCGTAACGGGAAGGGGGAAGGGCATGTCCGAAAGCAGCGCGCGTGGAACCCAGCGCCGCAGTGCAATGGCGGCTGTACCCACCACAACCGAAAAGGTGAAGCCATGAAACTGTCCGTACAGGGAATTCCGAGCGAGGTGGCGCGGCCACTGCAAGCGGGCGGCAACGACGCAAATGGGCAGACGCCAGTGCAAACCGTGGCCCAAGGCCAAGCCAACCCGTGCCGCCACTGCCTGCAGCTGATCGCGCCCGGCGACGCCATGCGGGTTCTCTCTTACCGCCCCTTTGCCGACTTGCAGCCTTATGCAGAAACAGGGCCGATCTTTTTGCATGCACACGATTGCGAGCACTACCAGGCAGACCGGCTGCCCGACTGGTTTGCCTACCTGGACCCGGCCGTGATTCGCGGCTACGGGCACAACCACTGGATACGGTACGAAACGGGGGCCATCGTTGCAGGCAAAGAACTCACCGACAGGTGCCGCCAGATTCTGGCCGACCCCGAGGTCGCGTATGTGCACATCCGCTCCAAGTTCAATTGCTTCCAATGCCGCGTGGACCGGGGATGAAAGTGGCACAGCCACGCTGGCGACTGCGCGTGGCGCGGGTGCAAGCGGCAGCCCGTCTGGCGTACCCGGATTGCGCCAGGGCAGCCCGCAAAACGCTATCAATTCAATAGCTTCTAGCGCTTATTGGACGGGCAAAACAGCCCAAATTGCCAAAAATCTACCGCCGCACCGTCTCCAGCGGCAACGCCACCAGTTCGGCCAGCAGGGCCGCCAAGGCCTCGCCCGCAGCCTCCACCACCGCACGGCCTTTGTCGGCCGTAGCCGCATCGGCCTGCCCCACAGCGCCGCTCTCGTGATAGTCCTCGATGGCCCAGCCCATCTTGGCGCTTTTGCCGTTGCCCAGAATGGCGTAGCGTTCAGCACGGTCTTGCGAGGTGGATCGGAAATGCTGCGCGTGCTCCATCGCCACCGTGTGGGGCGCCAGGTGCAACATCATCGACGTTTCTATATCGCCCGCATGGATGCCAAACCGATGCTCGGCTGCGCTGAACAGCCCCTGCACCTCGGGCGGCTGGGGCAGGCTAAACCAGCTGGCGCTGTACACAAGCAGGCCGTGGCGCTGGCGCAGCTCGCGCGCCACGATGTCCATCACTGCCACATTGCCGCCGTGGCTGTTGAAGATCAGCAGCTTCTTGACCCCCGCCCGCGCCACGCAGGCGCCCAGCTCAGTCCACAGGGCGATCACCGTGGCGGGCGAGAGGGTGAGCGTGCCCGCAAAATTTTCATGTTCGGTACTCAGGCCAATGTTTTGCGGGGGCAGGAACAGCGCAGGCACGTCAGCCCCCAGGTGCGGCAGGGCGGCATCAATCACGCCTTGCAGCAGCGTGGCATCCACCGACAGCGGCAGGTGCGGGCCATGCTGCTCCACCGCCGCCACGGGCAGCACGGCCACCACCTGCTCGGCTTGGCCGCTGGCCTGCAGCGCGGCAAAGTCGCGGGTGGACAGGTCGGCCCAGAAGCGGGAGGACAAGGCAGAGGGTGCGGTGGCAGAAGTCATGACCCGCATGGTAGCGGTGCAGCAGCGCCGTGTGACTGAAATGCAGCCAGCGCTGCGGCAAGTTGGCCAGCGCCCGCTAACATCACCCCATGACCCAAGACCTCTTCCGCCAAGACGCCTATCTGCGCGAATGCAGCGCCCACATCACCGCCGTGACCGAAGCCGGCATCGTGCTGGACCGCACGGTGTTCTACCCCCTGGGCGGCGGCCAGGCGGGCGACAGCGGGATGCTGGTGATGGCCGATGGCACTGCACTGGCGATTGCCGACACCCGCAAGGGTAAGGATGCCGAGGGCAACCCCACCAGCGACATCGTGCACATTCCCGCACCGGGGCAGGAAGCTTTGCTGGCCACGCTGACACCCGGCACCGCTGTCACCGCGCGCATCGACTGGGAGCGCCGCCACCGCATGATGCGGCTGCACACCACATCGCACCTGCTGTGCCACGTGGTGCCGCAGTTGGTCAACGGCTGCTCCATCACCCCCGACTACGCCCGGCTGGATTTCGCCATGACCGACCCGCTGGACAAGGAGCAGCTCACCGCCGCCATCGCTGCGCTGGTGGCTGCGGCCCACCCGCTCACGGTGGCGTCGATCAGCGATGAGGAGCTAGACGCCAACCCCACCCTGGTCAAGAGCATGAGCGTGCAGCCGCCCCGGGGCACGGGGCGTATTCGCACCATCCGCATTGGCGGCGATGGCTGTGAGGGCGGAGCGCCGTTGATCGACCTGCAGCCCTGTGGCGGCACGCACGTAGCCAACACGGCCGAGATCGGCGCCATCGTAGTTACGAAGATTGAGAAGAAAAGCGCCACCACCCGCAGGGTGGTGTTGGGCTTTGCCCCATGAGCGCAGCGAATAGCGCTTTTCTTCGGGGTGCACTCATTGGCGCGCAGCGCCAGTGGGGGCACACCAGAAGCCGCGTAATGTCCGCCACCACCCGCAGGGTGGTGCTGGGCTTTGCCCCGTGACGCTGCAGCGCACTACAAAAAGATACTTCTGCAACGCACCGGGCGCTGTTACCTTTGCACCTCTGTCCGCGTTGAAACCAGCCACGGGCCCGCAGCACCCCACGGTGTGCAGGGCCCCAGCCCACTTCATTTTCTGACCCTCCATGCCAGCCCCTTTGCGCGCCCTGCTCGGCCACCCCCAACTCATCGCCCTGCGGCAACGCCGCTGGTTCAAGCCCGCCACACGGGCGCTGGCCGCATTGCTGGGGGTGTGGACCCTGTCGTGGCTGTCGGTCCCCGCCTTGGTCAAAGGGCCGCTGGAGCGCCTGGCCAGCGAGCAGCTGGGCCGCACCGTCACGGTGGGCTCGCTCGACTTCAAACCCTGGTCACTGGAGCTGACGCTGCGCGACATTGCCGTGGCAGGTGCCAAAGGTAGCGAGGCAGGCCCCGCGCAGTTGACCATTGGACGCGTGTATGTCGATGCCGAGCTGCAGTCGCTGCTGCGCATGGCGCCGGTGGTAGATGCCTTCACCGTGGAAAACCCCGTGCTGCGCATCACCCACCTGGGCCAGGGCCGCTATGACGTGGACGATGTGATGGCCAAGCTGACGGCCACCAAGGACGCACCAGAAACGCCCCCATCGACCGAGCCCGCGCGGCTGGCGCTGTACAACCTGCTGCTGCAGGGCGGGCGCGTGGACTTTACCGACAACGCCGTGGGCAAGACCCATTCGGTGCAGGACCTGTTGCTCTCTGTGCCCTTTATCAGCACGCTGGCCAACACCCAGGAAGTGCGCGTGGAGCCCCGGCTGGCCTTCACGCTGGAGGGCAGTCGCTTTGACTCGTCGGCCCAGAGCACACCTTTTGCCCAAACAGGGCATGCCGATGCCCACATCCGCTGGGAGGGACTGAACCTGGCCCCGTACCTGGGTTACCTGCCCGCGAGCCTGCCCGTCCAGATCAAGGCCGCCACGCTGGACGTGGACGTGAAGCTGGCCTTTGAGCAGGCCCCGCGCATGGCTGTCAAGCTCTCGGGCAAGGTGCAGACCCGCGATGTGCAACTGACCGACCGCGAAGGCCAGGACCTGCTGGCCTATGAACGCCTGACGGTGGACATGGCCGATGTGCGCCCGCTGGACCAGGTGGTGGACCTGGCCCAGGTGGAGCTGGCCGCCCCCGTGCTGCACGCCCGCCGGGATGCCGCCGGGCTGCTGAACCTGGCGCAACTGGGCAACAGCCCGGCCGCAGGGGCGCCCAAGCCAGCCGCCACACCCCCTGCGCAAGCGGCCTCCGGCACTGCCAGTGCAGAGGCCAGCGAACCTGCCAGTGCAGCCAGCACCCCCAGCCGCACAGCCAACGCCAGCAGGCCCGCCAAACCCGGCACCCCGCCAGCCACACAACCGCCCGCCCCATGGAAGGTGACCGTGGCCCGCGCCGTGGTGCACCAAGGTACCGTGCACTGGGACGACCAGACCACCCGCCCCGCTGCCGCGCTGCAGGCGCAGCAACTGGCGCTGGAGTTGACCGGGCTGGCGCTGCCACTGGAGAAGCCTGTGGCCTTCAAGGGCGCCATGGTGTTGCCCGATGCAAGTGCGACCAACGCCACCATGCCCCCCGCCCGGCAGACAGTCAAAGCCAAGGCGGGTACGGCCAAAGCGGTGGCAGCGAAGGCAGACGCACCAGCGGCTCCTGAAGGCAAGCTGGCGTTTGAAGGCGAAGCCACCGACCAAAAAGCGCAGTTGCAAATCACCACCGAAGCGCTGGCGCTGCAACTGGCGGCACCCTACGTGGCGCAGTACCTGGAGCCCACGGTGGCAGGCCAGCTCACCGGCACCCTGGGGCTGCAATGGCAGGCCCCGACCGGCAGCAAAGCTGCCACCGGCCTCACCGTGACTGCGGGCCCGCTCGCACTGGAACAGTTGGCCTTGCGCCAGAACGGCAAGTCGCTGGTCAGCCTGGGCAAGCTGGAGGTCAAGGGCTTGCAGGTGCCGCTGGACGAGCGCACCGTGACGCTGGAATCGCTGAGCCTGAACACCCCCCAACTGGCCGTGGAGCGCGGCAGCGACGGGCGCTGGATGTTTGAGCGCTGGGCCAAGGCCCAGGCACAGACACCCACCGCAGAGAGCGAGACCACGGCAGCAAAAACACCCACCGAATCCCCCTGGGTGGTGCGCGTGGGCGAACTGGCCCTGCAAGGCGGCGCTGTGGCCTTTGCCGACAACGCCCAGCCCCGCCCCGTGGCGCTGGAGGTAACGGCCCTGGACGTGAGCGCCAAAAACCTGGCCACTGACAGCGGCAAGCCCGGCGCCTTCACGCTGAGCGCCCGCGCAGCAGCGGGCAAGGGCAACGCCAAGAGTGCCGCCGGCAAGATTGACTACCAGGGCACGCTGGCCCTGCAGCCCCTGGCCACACAGGGCAAACTGGACGCCACACGCGTGCCCGTGCACGGGCTGGACGGCTACCTCGCCCAGCAGTTGGCCATTGAGCTGCTGCGCGCCGATGTGGGCTTTCGCGGGCAGGTGGCGTTTGCGCAGTCTGACAAAGGCGCGAGCCTGAAGCTGGCGGGCGACGCGGCCATTGAAGAACTCAAGGCCAACAGCACAGGCGCATCCACCCCGCTGACCGAAGCCCAGGTGGGCGAGGAACTGCTGGCCTGGAAGAGCCTGAACCTGCGCGGCCTGAGCGTGGCCACGGCCCCCGGCACCGCCCCCAAGGTGCAGGTGAGCGAGACCAGCTTGCAGGACTTTTTTGCGCGCATCACCATCAACGAGGCCGGGCGCATCAACCTGCGCGACATCGTGAAGGGCGATGCAGAGGCCACTGCAACGGCACCTGCAACCACGGCATCCACCACGGCAGCTTCGGCACCCGCGCCTGCGGCGTCTGCGGCATCGGCCCCGCAGCCCGTTCAAACCGCAGCGCGCGACCCGCTCGCGCCCGTGGTGCAGTTCGGTCCCGTGAGCCTGGTCAACGGCAAGGTGCTGTTTTCTGACTTCTTCATCAAACCCAACTACTCGGCCGACCTGAGCGAGCTGACTGGCAAGCTGGGCGCCTTCTCGTCCGAGGCACCGGGCGGCGAGCCCCAATTGGCCACGCTGGAGCTGCTAGGCCGCGCCGAGGGCTCCGCCTCGCTGGAGGTCACGGGCAAGCTCAACCCCCTGGCCCAGCCGCTGGCGCTGGACATTGCGGGCAAGGTGCGCGACCTGGACCTGCCCCCGCTCTCGCCGTATGCGGTGAAGTACGCAGGCCATGGCATTGAACGCGGCAAGCTCAGCGTGGACGTGGCCTACAAGGTGCTGCCCAACGGGCAGTTGACGGCCAACAACCGCATCGTGCTGAACCAGCTAACCTTTGGCGAGCCGGTGGCGGGCGCGCCCAACAGCCTGCCAGTGCGCCTGGCCGTGGCCTTGTTGGCAGACCGGCAAGGCGTGATTGACCTGGACTTGCCCATCAGCGGCTCGCTGAATGACCCGCAGTTCCGCCTGGGGCCAGTGATCGGCAAGGTCATCGTCAACCTGATCGGTAAAGCCCTGACCTCGCCCTTCAGCCTGCTGGCCAGCGCCTTTGGTGGCGGTGACGAGATGAGCAGCGTGGCCTTTGCCCCCGGCAGCGCCACCCTCAGCCCCGAGGCGCAGCAAAACCTGGGCAAGGTCGCCAAAGCCCTGGCCGACCGCCCCACCCTCAAGCTCACCGTGACAGGCACCGCCAACCTGGCCGAGGAACGCGAGGGCCTGCAGCGCGAACGCCTGCAGCAGCTGGTGCGCGCAGAAAAGCGCCGCGCCCAGCCTGACAACACAACGCCCGTCACCGCCGACGAGTACCCCGCCCTGCTCAAGGCCGCCTATGGCCGCGCCAGCATCCCTAAGCCCCGCAACCTGGTGGGCCTGGCCAAAGACCTCACGGTGCCCGAAATGGAGGCCCTGCTGATGGCCAACCAGCCCGCCACCGAAGCCATGGCGGCAGAGCTGGCCGCCCAGCGCGGCTACGCCATCCAAAGCTATCTGGCCGCGCAAAAGCTGCCTGCCGAGCGCCTCTTCCTGGCCGCCCCTAAAACCGGCAGCCAGGCGCCCAAGGGCACACCGCATGCGGAACTGAGCCTGGCGACGCAGTGAACAACACCCCCGTGAGTCGCCTGCGGCGCGGCGGGGCTGCCCTTGCGCGGGGGCACTGGTACTGGCGCCGCGCCAGTTTCCAAGGGATTGGGGGGCTCCGAGCACAATGGTGGGTTGAGAATCGAAACCATGGCGGGGCCGGAACCAAACCCGCCCCGCCCGCTCCCACACTGCACCATGCCTTCACGCCTGTCCCACCGCCTCGCAGCCACTCTCTTTTTTATAGCTGCCAGCGCTTTAGGGATAAGCGCTAGCGCCCAATTTGGCCCCAAAACTGCCACCCCGGGCAGCAGCACCGTCACCACGCCCCATGTGCAGGCCGAGCTGATCGCCCACGCGCCGCAGGGCGTCACCCCCGGCCAGCCGCTGTGGCTGGGCCTGCAAATCACCCACCAGCCCGACTGGCACACCTACTGGAAGAACCCCGGCGACTCTGGCCTGCCCACCGAGCTGACCTGGCAGCTGCCCGCCGGGCTGGATGCGGGCGACATCGCCTGGCCCGTGCCCCACAAGATTGCCATCGGCACCCTGGCCAACTACGGCTACGAAGGCACCGTGCTGCTGCCCGTGCCCGTCACGGTGCCCAGCACCTTTGCCCCCGGCCCGCTGGCCAAAGACATCACCGTGCAGCTCAAAGCCTCGTGGCTGGTATGCCGCAAGGAGTGCATTCCCGAAGAGGGCCAGTTCACGCTGCAACTGCCCATCCAAAGCACCACCGCGCTGAACGGCGCCGCTTTTGATGCGGCCCTGAAGGCGCAACCCCAGGCACTTCCCAACGCCACAGCCAGCGACGACCGCCAGGCCCAGGTGGACGGCGACAGCCTGCAAGTACGGGTGGCGGGCCTGCCCGCTGCACTGCGCGGCAAAACGCTGGACCTGTACCCCGAGACGCCTGAAGTGCTGCACAATGCTGCCCCCGGCACCCAGCAGTGGGACGGCGCGGTGTGGACCGCACGCATCCCCCTGGCCGAGCAGCGCAGCGGCAGCCCCACCCTGCTGCCCGTGGTGCTGGCCGAGCGCGTGCCAGGCCACACGCTGCGCCCCGGCTATCGGGCCGAGCTGCAGGTGCTGGGCACCTGGCCCGCCGTGGCCGCCAAGGCCGGTGTGTCGCCCGCGCTGGAGGCTGCGCTGCAGGCCAATGCGGCGCAGGCTGCGGGCGGATTGCCCGCTGCGGCGGCGCCTTCGGGAGCCCCCAGCCTCACACTCACCGCCGCGCTGCTGGGCGCCTTGCTGGGCGGTCTCATCCTCAACCTCATGCCCTGCGTGTTCCCGGTGCTGGCGATCAAGGTGGTGGGCTTTACCCGCCATGCACAAGACCGGCGCGCCCACCGCGCGAGCGGCCTGGCCTACACCGCAGGCGTGGTGCTGTCCTTCCTCGCGCTGGGCGCCCTCATGCTGGGCCTGCGGGCTGCGGGCGAGGCCGTGGGCTGGGGCTTTCAGCTGCAGTCGCCCGCCGTGGTGGCCGCGCTGGCCGGGCTGTTCACCCTCATCGGGCTGAACCTGGCGGGGGTGTTTGAGTTTGGGAACATGCTGCCGTCTTCGGTGGCCAGCCTGCAGGCGCGCCACCCAGTGGCCGACAGCTTCTTGACCGGTGTGCTCGCCGTGGCCGTGGCATCGCCGTGCACGGCGCCGTTCATGGGCGCGTCCATGGGCCTCACGGCCACGCTGCCTGCCGTGCAGGCGCTGGCGGTGTTTGCGGCCCTGGGCCTGGGCCTGGCGCTGCCCTATCTGGCTGCCAGCCTGTGGCCCGCCGTGGCACGCGCCCTGCCCCGCCCCGACGCGTGGATGGACACCTTCCGCCGCTTCATGGCCTTCCCCATGTTCGCCACTGTGGTGTGGCTGGTGTGGGTGCTGGGCCAGCAAAGCGGCATCGATGGCGCAGCCGCCCTGCTGATCTTGCTGGTGGGCCTGGGCCTGCTGGCCTGGTCGCTGGCGCAGCAAGGGCGCGCACGGCGCTGGCTGGGCACCGTATCTACCGTGGCCATGGCCCTGCTGCTGTGGGCCTTTGGGCCCCACGTTACCCGCATGGAAGATGTGGCGACGACAGCCGCCAGCGCCACGGCCACCATGGCCACTTCCACACAAGGCTGGCAGCCCTGGGCCCCCGGCGCCCCCGATGCCTTGGTGGCCAGCGGCCGCCCGGTGTTTGTCGACTTCACCGCCGCCTGGTGCGTGACCTGCCAATACAACAAGAAAACCACCCTCGCCAACGCCGACGTGCTGGCCGACCTGCAAGCCAAAAACGTCGCCCTGCTGCGCGCCGACTGGACGCGCCGCGACCCGCGCATCACCACCGCCCTGGCGCAGCTGGGGCGCAATGGAGTGCCGGTGTATGTGTTCTACCGCCCAGGCAAGCCCCCGGTGGTACTGACCGAGGTGCTCAGCGTGGACGAAGTACGCAGCACCATCGCCCAGTTGTAGGCCAACGACAGGCGCGCGGCTCGCCCCTAGCGCGGCAGTGGCTCGCTCACTACGATGCGGGCATGCACTGTGAACAATGCCATCGCCCACTGACGCATGCTGAGGATATTTGCCCAGTGTGTGCCGTGGAGCTGTCTCAGTCCACCGAAGCCGTACCGGATCTCACGGGCGCCGGGGGCCGCTTTCAATGCCCCGCGTGCCACGGAAAATTTGACCACTGCACCACCGCGCTGCATCCAGCCAATGCGCGCTGGTATGTGCCACAAGACCACAAGCCGACCTGCCCCAGGTGCGCGGCGCCGCTGGAATGGAAGCGCTTGCCGGAGCCCCCGCAACTTCCACAAGACTTGCAGGGCATTGCGCTAGGTGCGGCCTGGGCGCTCTGGATCACCATTCCGCCCGCACTCAATCAATGGATCAAAACACAACTGGGCTGGGGGTTCGTCATCCTGACGCCGCTGGCAGTGATCGGGCTCTTTTTCCTGGCCGTGCGGCCTGCCCTGTGGACCACGGCGGGCCAAGGTACAGGTCACTTTGTCTTGGCGCGCAGCACCGCGTCTTCGCGCAGAAAACCTTGGATGACTTTGCTGAGCATCGTGGGGTTCGCAGGCTGCTACTGGGCAACGCCGCAGGACCACAGACTCACGGTGTGGGCAGCGGGGTTCGGCTTGGCCGCATTGGGATGCCTGCTCGCCGTCGCCTGGCGCATCCGCACCGAACAAGGATTGCGCAGATCAGCACCCTGATTCGCTGATACCGCAGCACCCAGCGCAGAGGTGCTGCGGTGAACAAGCCCGGCCACGCAACGCAGACCGGGCCGGTTGCTTACAGACTCTTGAGCGCCACCACGTCCTTGCCCTTGAACGTGAACACGGTCACGGCCGAGGAGCGCAGGTCGTGCTTGGCGTCATAAGCAAACTCGCCCGTCACGCCCATGTATTTGCCCGCGGCGATGTGCTCGGTCACCTTCTTCACGTCCAGCGACTGCGTGGCTTCCACGGCCGCAGCGATGAGGTGCATGCCATCGTAGAACGCGGCGGCGTAGGTCAGTGGGTCGCGCTTGTATTCGGCGCGGTAGGTGGCGGCAAACTTCTGGCCCTTGTCGCTGCGGTCGAGCATGGAGCCGCCCTGGGTGCAGAAGGTGTTGAGGTCGCCCGTGACCTGCGACAGCATGGCGGTCTCAGATGAGCAGATGCCGTCGCCGCCCAGCAGGGCCGCCGTAATGCCCAGCGCACGCATTTGCTTGAGCAGCGGGCCGCCTTGGGGCGAGTAGCCGCCGTAGAACACAGCATCGGCCTTGGCGGCGCGGATGTTGGTCAGGATGGCACTGAAGTCGGTGGCTTTGTCGGTGGTGAACTCGTTGGCGACGATCTTCAGGCCCAGGCGCTTGGCCTGCTCGGTGAATTCGCGCGCCACGCCCTGGCCGTAGGCCGTGCGGTCGTCGATCACGGCCACAGTCTTGATCTTCAGGTCTTGTGCAGCGTAGGTGGCCATCTTGGCGCCCAGCTGGTTGTCGCTGGCCCCAATGCGGAACAGCGTGGCATAGCCTTGCTCGGTCACCTTGGGGTTGGATGCCACGGTGAACACGCCCATGCCAGCGTCGGCCAGCACGCGGGATGCAGGCATGGTGACGCCCGAGTTGTAGGGGCCCAGGACGAACTTCACCTTCTGGTCAGACAACCGCTGGGCCACTTGCACGCCTTGCTTGGGGTCGGCCCCGTCGTCGTTGATGTCCAGCTCGAACTGCACGGCCTTGCCGCCCACCTTGATGCCCTTGGCATTGATTTCCTTGAGGGCGAGCAAGGCGCCGTCGCGGTTGTCGATGCCGTTGGCGGCCTGGGGGCCGGTCACGGGGCTCATGAAGCCGATGCGCACCCGCTCTTGGGCAGACACGGAGAAGGCGGCAGTCAGACCGCAGGCGGCCAGCGCCAGCACGAGGGCTTGTTTTTTCATAGCTTGTTTTTTCATTGGAAAGGTACTCCTCAGGATAGAGGGCAGCGCGCAGATTGTGTCCGGCACGCCGCCCGCGCCGGAGTATGCAGCAAAGGTCCCACCGCTTCGGGGCTGTCCGGCCTGCGTCCCAACCTCGCTGTTGGCAGGGTTGCCGCCCCCTTTGCCACAATGGGCCACAAAGACAGGACCCTCGCATGCAAGCTGATCCACATCTGCCCATCTTTGAGCGCACCCAGACCATCGCAATCGTCGGCCTCTCGCCCAAACCCGAGCGCGACAGCCACCATGTGGCGCAGTACCTGCAGGCGCAAGGGTTTCGCATCGTGCCCATCAACCCTGCGGCCAACGAAGTGCTGGGCGAGCGCTGCTGGCCTTCATTGACCGAGGCCGCGAAGCACCACCGCATTGACCTGGTGGATGTGTTCCGGGACAGCGCCGCAGTGCCCCCGATTGCCGACGAAGCCATCGCCATTGGCGCCCAAGCGCTGTGGCTGCAAATTGGCGTGCGCCACGATGCCGCGCTGGCCAAAGCCCAGGCGGCCGGGCTGGCGGTGGTGCAAGACCACTGCACGTTGGTGGAGCACCAGCGGCTGCGGGCCGCCGGTCTGTTATCCCGAGCCAATCCGGTTTAAAACCAGCTGGCACCCTAGGGATCCTCTGCACGAATCGAGCGGAAAGTGGGCGCTGTGGATCGGAATGGGCTGCAAGACGCAAAACGCAGCAATAGCCGCAGCTATTGCGAGTATTTGCAACGCCACAGACCGCCCGAGGCCGCAGATACACGCGACGCGGTGATTTGTGCAGAGGGTCCCCAGAGAAGCGTTCTGGCAAGTTTCTTAACTTGCACCCAGACGGCGAGACAAGGCTTGGGCAGCATCCCGCAGGCACAGTGCGGCCGCGCAGTGTGGCCCCGTCTGCAGGGTCGCACTGGGGCCAATGGCGGCCAGGCACAACACCAATTGCCCAAATCCGTTGAACACCGGGCTGGCCATGGCACTGATACCGGGTAACAGCTGGTCGGTCACATGGCTGATCTGGTGGGTACGCACAGCCTCCAGCTCGGCCGCGAATGCGGGGTCGTCCAGGGCTCCGGCGAATCCCTCGACAGACAAAGCCGCAGCGACACGTTCGCGCGGCCCCCAGGCGGCAAACACCTTGCCAGTGGCCGTATGCCGTACCGATGCCGTGGTGCCATGCCGCATAGCCACATACACCGGCGTAGGGCCTTCCTCGACACGAATGATGGTGGGTCCGTTGTCTCCCCAAACCGAGGCAGACACGGTGTAGCCAATGCGCTGCGCCAGCGCGGGCAGCTCGGCGATCGCTAACCGCACGGGGTCTACCTGCTGCAGGCTGATGAGGCCCAACTGCATGGCCAAGGGGCCCAGCCCGTAGTGGCCGCTCACGGCGTCCTGCTCGATGAGGCCGAGCTTGCCAAAACTCACCAAGTAAGGGTGGGCCTTGGCAGCCGTCATGTCGGCCGCGCGGGCCAGGTCCTTGAGCGCCATGCGGCGGCCGGTGCGCGCCAGCACCTTCAGCAGTTGCCCGCCCACCTCCACGCTCTGGATCCCGCGCGGGCTGCGGGGCGTGTCTTCGTCGTCGGTGGGCGGCAGGTCGGGGGTCATCGTGGGCATGCGGCGATTGTCCACGCACCGTGGCACAGCCACGCCCTTCGGGTTTTCACCTAATCAAATGCATTAGACATAAACAAACTTCTTGCCTAACATCAAATAATTACGTTTAGATAAATGCATTCACCATTAACAAACCACCACCATGAGCAACGTCAAAACCTTTGCCTCCGCCGCTGACCTCGAAGTGAAGAAGGTGAGCTTCGACAAGCTCTCCGACCACGCCTATGCCTACACGGCTGAGGGCGACCCCAACACCGGCATCATCATTGGCGACGACGCCGTGATGGTCATCGACACGCAGGCCACGCCCGTAATGGCGCAGGACGTGATTCGCCGCATCCGTGAGGTCACCGACAAACCCATCAAATACGTGCTGCTCTCGCACTACCACGCGGTGCGCGTGCTGGGCGCCAGCGCCTACGGGGCCGAGCACGTCATCGCCAGCGAGGACACGCGCGACCTCATCGTGGAGCGCGGCCAGTTCGACAAGGACAGCGAGATCGGCCGCTTCCCCCGCCTGTTCCAGAACGTGGAGAGCGTGCCCAACGGCCTGACCTGGCCGACCATGACCTTCAACAAGAAGATGACCTTGTGGCTGGGCAGCGTGGAAGTGCAGATCCTGCAACTGGGCCGTGGCCACACCAAGGGCGACACAGTGGCCTGGCTGCCGCAGGAAAAGATTCTGTTCAGCGGCGACCTGGTGGAGTTCGACGCCACGCCCTATGCGGGCGATGCGTATTTCAAGGACTGGCCGCAGACGCTGGACAACCTGGCGGCTTTGAAGCCCGAAAAGCTGGTGCCCGGCCGAGGTGCCGCACTGCAGACGCCCGAGCAGGTACAGGCCGGGCTGGCGGGCACACGCGCGTTTATCAGCGACCTGTACGAGAGCGTGAAGGCCAGCGCTGCGAAGGGTGAAGACCTGCGCAAGGTCTACGAAGCCACGTTCGCCAAGCTGCAGCCCAAGTACGGGCACTGGGTGATCTTCAACCACTGCATGCCGTTTGACGTGACCCGCGCGTATGACGAGGCCACGCAGTACCCGGACCCACGCATCTGGACTGCCGAGCGCGACATTGCCATGTGGAAAGCCCTGGAGGGTTGAATAGAGAACAACCCCCTGAGGCGCTGCGCGCCTTCCCCCGTCTCTCGAACCGCTGTGCGGTTCGAGAGACGGGGGACGCAGCCCTCGCTGCGGGGCGGCCCTTGCTCGGCTGCCCTGGCTTGGGTCGCGCCAGTTCCAAAGGTCTGTTCTCTGCACCAAGGATCGGTCCGACACACAAAAAAGAGGTCAAAAAAACAATGAACCCCAGAGACATTCCCCCCGAGGCTTTTCACGCCAGCGGCGCCGAGGTGCAGGCCCTCGATTTCGGCTACGTGCGCTCGCCCGACCAGGACCACGCCACGCCCGCGCAGCACCCCGTCGTGGTCATCGGCGCGGGCCCTGTGGGCCTGTCACTCGCCATCGACCTGGCCCAGCGCGGGCAGCGGGTGGTGGTGCTGGACAACGACCACAAGCTCTCCATCGGCTCGCGCGCCATTTGTTTTGCCAAGCGCACGCTCGAAATCTGGGACCGCCTGGGCGTGGGCCAGCGCATGGTGGACAAGGGCGTGTCGTGGAACCTGGGCAAGGTGTTTTTGAAAGACGAGCAGCTGTACGAATTCAACCTGCTGCCCGAAGAGGGCCACGAGCGCCCCGCCTTCATCAACCTGCAGCAGTATTACGCCGAGGCCTACTTGGTGGAGCGCGCGCTGCAGTTGCCGGGCATCGACATCCGCTGGCACAACAAGGTCACTGCGGTGCAGAGCCGCGACGGCGGCGCGCTGCTGAGCATCGACACCCCCGACGGCGCTTACCAGATCGACGCGCAATGGCTGGTGGCTTGCGACGGCGCACGCTCGCCCACGCGGCAGATGCTGGGGCTGGAGAGCAAGGGCCGCATTTTTCAGGACCGCTTCTTGATTGCCGATGTGAAGCTGGCCGATGAGGCGAACTTCCCGACCGAGCGCTGGTTCTGGTTCGACCCGCCCTTCCACCCCAACCAAAGCGTGCTGCTGCACCGCCAGCCCGACAACGTATGGCGCATTGACTTCCAGCTGGGCTGGGACGCCGACCCCGAGGAAGAAAAGAAGCCCGAGAATATCATCCCGCGCGTGAAGGCGCTGCTGGGTGCGGATGCGCAGTTCGAGCTGGACTGGGCGAGCGTCTACACCTTTGCCTGCCTGCGCATGGACCAGTTCGTGCACGGCCGCGTGGTGTTTGCGGGCGACAGCGCGCACGGTGTGTCGCCCTTTGGCGCACGCGGCGCCAACAGCGGCGTGCAGGACGCCGAGAACCTGGCCTGGAAGTTGGACTGGGTGCTCAAGGGCCGTGCCAGCCCCGCGCTGGTGGCAACGTATGGCCCAGAGCGCGAATACGCGGCCGACGAGAACCTGTGCAACTCCACGCGTGCCACCGACTTCATCACGCCCAAGAGCGAGGTGAGCCGCCTGTTCCGCGATGCCGCACTGCACCTGGCACGCGAGCATGCGTTTGCGCGGCGCATCGTCAATAGCGGGCGCCTGTCGGTGCCGGCCACGCTGTATGCATCGCCTTTGAGCACACCCGACACCGATGCGTTTGTCGGCACACAAGTGCCCGGGGCCGTGCTGCTGGACGCACCCTTGACGAAGCAGGGCCAGCCCACCTGGCTGCTGCGCGAGCTGGGGCCGGACTTCACGCTGTTGGTGTTTGGCCCGGCCCCTGCATGGACGCGTGACCTGCCCGGTGTGAAGGTGCTGCAGATCGGCATAGACGTGACCGACCACCAGGCGCGGGCCGCACAGCGGCTGGACGCGCTGCCGGGCACAGCCTATCTGGTGCGACCCGACCAGCATGTGTGCGCACGCTGGCGCACGCCCACCGAAGCGGCTGTGCGCAGCGCACTGGCCCATGCCACGGCCGCAGCCCTCTAACAAGGAACATGCCCATGCTAAACACCCAACCGAACCTGCAGGCCTGCGACGACTTTTATGAAGCGCTGATTGCGACGCACCAGGGCCTGTCCACGCCCGAGAGCCACGCCATGAACGCACGCCTGGTGCTGCTGCTGGCCAACCACATTGGCGACCAGGCCACGCTACAGCACGCGCTGCAACTGGCGCGCGGCAGTGCCGTGCCCACGGCCGACCGGCGCACCACCCCGGCCATCACGCCCGTGGTGCCCACCCACGCGGTGGCGGCCTAGCCCGCACCTTTTCACCTAGCACTTCAGCACCGCGCAGACGGTGCGGGGTCCGCCCCGCCTTGAACTTTGACAACTACGGAGACAACCCCATGCAGCGCAAACATTTCCTCGCCACCCTCGCCGGACTGGCCCTGGCCACCACGCTCCACCTGGCCCACGCCCAGGACCCCAAGCCACTGGAATGGGTGGTGGGCTACGCCGCCGGCGGCGGATCAGACATCGTGGCGCGCACGATTGCCGAGTCGATGTCGGCCACGCTGGGCCGCCCCATCATCATCAACAACAAACCCGGTGCTGGCACCAACATCGCTGCGGAGTACAGCGCGCGCAACAAGGACTACGGCAACCTGATGTTCTCGGCCGACTTCGCCACGCTGGCCGCCAACCCGTTTTTGTTCAGCAAGCTCGCCTACAACGCTGAAAAGGACTTTCAGCCCGTGGGCCTGCTGGTGCGCTTCCCCATGTTCCTGGTGGTGTCCAACAGCGTGCCCGCTAAGAACCTCAAGGAGTTCATGGCCTGGGCCAAGGGCCTGCCCGATGGGGTGAACTGGGCATCGGCCGGGCCAGGTAGCCCGCATCACTTGGTGGGCGAGCTGTTCCGCGAACAAAGCGGGCTCAAGCTCACCCACGTGCCTTATCGCGGCGCGGCCCCGGCCATCCAGGACGTGATCGGTGGCCAGGTGTCGGCCATGTGGATCGACAGTGCCACGGTGTACCCATTCCTCGCGGGCAACAAGGTGCGTGCCATTGGCGTGGCCAGCCCGCAGCGCGTGCCCACCATGCCCGATGTGCCCACGATTTCCGAGCAGGGCCTGCAGGGGTTTGAGGGTTTTGCGTGGCAAGGGTTGGTAGTGCCTTCAGCTGCATCCGCAGACACTGTGACCCAGTTCAGCAAAGCCTTGCAGACAGCCCTGGCTGATACCCGCACCAAAGCCCGGCTGCAGGCTCTGGGGGTAGAACCGATGCCGGGTACTGCCGCTCAGATGGCGAGTTTTGTGCGCAGCGAGCGCGAAAAATGGGGCCGAGTGATCGCCGCAGTGGGTGTGAAGCTCGACTGAGCCTGGCGTTGCCTTGCTCAGCAGCACCGGCCCCAGCGGCGCTTGCGCTGCAATGCGGGCACCAACCACAACAGCTGAACGGTGGTGTAGCCCAGCAAGGCCATCACCACTGCCAAGGTGGGCAGCCCCACCAGCAGCGGCGTGCCCAAGGCCTGCATCCAGGTGGCCAGCGCTTGCACCGAGAAGTCACCGCCGGGGGATACGCTGCTCCAGGCAGGCAAGGCCTGCTCACCCGGCATGACCAAAGCACCCAGGTAAAACGCCGCCGCGTACAACGGCACCGTGGTGAGGGGGTTGGTATAGAACGTGGCCACGCCACCGGCCACGATGTTGCCGCGCAGCCAAGCACAGGCCAGCAAGGTACCGGGGATTTGCAGCGGGCCGGGGATGAGCCCACAGAACATGCCCGCCGCCACGCCCCGCGCCAGGGGCTGGCGCTGGAAGCGGAACATCGCCCGCTGCTCCAGCCAGGGCTGAAAGCGGGCCAGCCAGCTCCCCTCTAGCCGAGCACGCACCTGTGGCTCCAGCCCACGCAGCCAGCGGCGCAGGGTGCACAGCGTTTGCATCATGTGCCCCTCAACCCATCAGCACCGCAGCTGCCGTGCCTGCACCCCAAAGGGCGGTGAAGACTGCCAGCAGCCCCACATCCCGCGACTCGTTCCCCACACTGCGGGCCGCCACCGTGGCCACCACCAAGGCGGCCAGCAGGCACACCATCACTGATTCAAGTATGTCCATGGTGTGCTCCGTTCAATCCTTGGGGGGCAAAGCAGCGGGCTTGCCGTGGGCGCTTTCGCCAGAGCTGCGCAGCGACAGGATGATGGAGCCTGCAATCAACGAAGCAGTCACCAGCAGCGCGTAGCCAATCGGGATCTTGACCAGGTCAATGAGCAGCATCTTGCTACCGATAAACACCAGCACCAGCGCCAAACCATAAGCCAGCAGGTGAAAGCGGTTCGCCAGGTCGGCCAGCAAGAAGTACAAGGCGCGCAGGCCCAGGATGGCGAAGATGTTGGCCGTGAGCACGATGAACGGGTCGCTGGTGATCGCGAAGATGGCTGGAATGCTGTCCACCGCGAAGATGATGTCGGTGGTGCCGATGAGCACCAGCACCACGAACAGCGGGGTGTAGTGCTTGACGCCATTGATCATGGTGGACAGCTTTTCGCCGTCGAACTGGTCCGTGATGCGAATGCGCTTTTTCAGGAACTTCAGCACCGGGTTGGTCGCGATGTCAGGCTCTTGCCCGGCAGCAAACCACATCTTGGCGCCCGTGATGACCAAAAACGCACCAAACACATACAGCAGCCAGTGGAAGGTCGCCAGCAGCCATGCGCCCGCCAGGATCAGCAGCGTGCGCAGCACGATGGCGCCAATGATGCCGATGATGAGCGCGCGCTTTTGGTACTGGGGTGGCACCGCAAAGTAGCTGAACAGCATCAAAAAGACAAAGATGTTGTCGATCGACAGGCTCTTTTCCACCAGATAGCCGGTGATGAACTGCATCGACACCGTGTTGGCGATCTCGCGGCCCTGACTGCTGTCCAGGTACCACCACAAAATGGCGACGAACACGAATGCCAGCGAGAACCACAGCAGGCTCCAGCGCGCGGCCTCGCCCATGGTCACCTTGTGCGCACCCTGGCGCTCCATCACCAGCAGGTCGACGCCGATGGCCACCACCACAAAGACGGCAAAGCCCGCCCACATCCACCAAGTTCCTATTGTTTCCATGCGTCCTCTCCAAAAAGTTTTTTGTAGGCCCGCGCAGCAGGCCAGCCCATAGCTCCGCACTGTAGGGGCACAACAGTCCCTTAAAAACCTGTCATATTGGTAGCATTGGTTCGGTTTTTACGAACCAAATCTCTCCATTCAGCGTCCCCAACCGCACCATACCCCAGAGGCCACTATGAGCCAAAGCTTCAACTACCGCCACCTGTACTACTTTTGGGTGGTGGCCAAAGAGGGCGGCATTGCCCGCGCCGCCGAGCGGCTGGACATGGCCGTGCAGACCATCAGCGCCCAGGTGCGCGAGCTGGAAAAAGCGCTGGGCGTGAGCTTGCTGCGCAGCGAGGGGCGCAACCTAGTGCTTACCGACGCCGGGGTGGCCGCCCTGCACGAGGCCGACCACATCTTTGCCCTGGGCGAGCAACTGCCCCACCGGGTGCGAGAGGCTGCCACCGGGCCCACGCTGCGGCTGAACTTAGGGATCTCAGACGGCATTGCCAAGCTGGCGGTGCACCGACTGCTGACCCCGGTGCTGGACGAGCCCCACCTGAAACTGCTGTGCCATGAGGGCGAATTCCAGCCCCTGCTGGCCGAGCTGGCGATGCACAAGCTCGATGCGGTACTGGCCGACCGCCCCGCGCCGCCCAACCCCGCCCTCAAGACCACCAGCCAGCTGCTGAGCACCAGCGCTGTGGCCTGGTACGCCCCCGCCGTGTGGGCTGATGCGGCCAGCCACGCCTTTCCCAAAAGCCTGGGCGTAGTGCCCGTGCTGCTGCCCACCGACCACGCCGCCATGCGCGCGCGCATTGACCACTGGCTGGAGCGCGAACGCATCCGGCCCCGCATTGCGGGTGAGTTTGAAGACAGTGCGCTGCTGAGCACCTTTGCCGCCACTGGCATGGGCGTCATGCCTGCGCCCGTGTTTCTGGGCGAGCACCTGAAAGCCACCCACGGCCTGGTACACGTGGGCACCACGCCAGAGGTGGAAGAGCACTTTCACCTCATCTACAGCGCCCGCAAGGTGATGCACCCGCTGCTGCTGCGGCTGCTGAACCCCGCCGCTTGAGAGCTTGGTCAGTTACGGCCTGAAGAATCGCTCACCCCATCTGCCACACCCTGCTCAAAACACGGACAGTTACGCACACAAAAAGGGCAGCGATCTGCATCACGACCAACGGCACCACAAAATGTGGCGAAATGTGAGAGCCGCCGTAACCCATTGATTTGTATAGCACCGCGTCGCCTGCCTTTTTCGCAGGCAACGCAACCAAAGCCAATGCCGACAAGGCCTTGCGAAAGGTGCCACCGGGATATCAACAGAGTTATCCACAGAAATTCTGAACTTTCAGCGAAAGCCTTGGCAAATCAAACACTTGCAGTGCACTCTGCACAATCCACAGAAAAAAAGGCGTGCAACCAAGCACCATGGTGAACTGGCCTCCTCGGCACTTATGCACACAAGCCCTAGGGTGCAACACGTGCGACCCCATGCCAGCGCCTAGCACAAGCCCAGCCCCAAAAATCCGTCAGATGATTGATTCATAAGGATTTTTTGCTTTGCCCAATTTCAAGGCAATCTGTCCAGAGCCTTATGCCATGCGGGTTTGGCGCAAGTGCCGACAGCATGTCAACAAAGTTATCCACAGAAATTTGGGATGATTATTGCCATGCACTCAGGGCTTACGCAGGCCTGTGGTTTGCCCGCAAGGCGAAGTTTCAGCGCCTAGCACAAACCCGATCACCAAAACTCGTCAGATGATTGATTCATAACGATTTTTTGTACTGCACAATTTCAAGGCAATGTGTCCGGAGCCTTATTCCATGCGGGTTTAGCGCGGGTGCCGACAGCATGTCAACAAAGTTATCCACAGAAATTTGGGATGATTCTTGCCATGCACACCAGGCTTGCAAGGGCCAGTGGTTTGCCTGAGAGGCGAAGTGCAAGGCGATGTCTGTGGCCGGCAGACACCGCATTACGGCGATATGCTGTGGCGCGTGGCCCAAAATCGCTCATAACACGCCACCCATCCCCAGCCTTTACAGCCACCCGCCGCCCGCCTGCGGCGCTCTTGCACACGCCAACGCCATGTCCTCATCGACTTCCCTGTGGAGCCCCCTGCGCCAGCCTGCCTTTCGGGGCATGTGGCTGTGTGGCGGCGTGTTCTTCATTGGCAACGGGATGCAAGCCATGGCAGCGGCCTGGTTGATGGTGGAGCTGACGGGCTCCTCGTTTTTGGCGGCGCTGGTGCAAACCGCCGTGTTTTTACCCATGTTTTTGCTGGCGCTGCCCGCCGGGGTGCTGGCCGACACGACCGACCGCCGACGCCTGATTTCGGGCGCGCTGATCGCCCAGACCCTGGCGTTTGCACTGCTCACGCTGCTGGTGCTGGCGGGCTGGGGTGGGCCGGCCACGGTGCTGCTGCTGGTGTTTGTGGGTGGGTGCTGCACGGCGATGCTGACCCCGGCGTGGAACTCGTCGGTGATTGACCCCGTGCCGCGCGACGAATGGCCCCAGGCCATCACCGCCGTGAGCATTGCCTACAACGCCGCACGCGCCGTGGGCCCCACCTTGGCCGGGCTGGTGTTTGCACAGCTGGGTGCGGGGTGGGTGTTTGCAGTGTCGGTGGTGTCCACGGTGGTGATGTGGGAGTCGATTCGCCGCTGGCCGCCGCGTGCACATCCGCCCTCACGACTGCCACCCGAACGCCTGTGGGGCGGCATGCTCAGCGGCCTGCGCTTTGCCTGGCACTCTGAGCTGATCCTCGCCCAGCTGGTGCGGGTGATGGCCTTCAGCGGTGCGGGATCGGCCCTGTGGGCGCTGCTGCCGGTGATTGCAGCGCGCCAGCTGGGCACGGGCGCGCAAGGGTTTGGCCTGCTGATGGGCTGCCTGGGCACCGGGGCGGTGGCCGTGGGCCTGGTCATTGGCAAGCTGCGCGCGCGCTTCAGCCTGGATGCGATCGTGCTGGTCAGCTGCCTGGTGTTTGCGGCGGCCATGCTGGTGGCAGCACTCACCAAATCGGCCCCGCTGGTGTACCTGGCCATGGTGCTCGGTGGCGCGGCGTGGATGTCCGCCATGTCCACCTTCAACACGGCCACCCAGGCCAGCGCCCCACCCTGGGTGCGCTCGCGGGCCGTGGCGCTGCACATGGTGTCTACCCTGGGGGCGTTTGCGATTGGCTCGGCGTTTTGGGGCGCGGTGTCGGACGTGGTGGGCCTGACCCCCACGCTGTGCGTTGCGGCGGCAGCCATGGGCATTGGTTTGCTGCTGGCGCGCTCCATGCCTTTGCGCATGGGCGCACTGCACGAGGTGACCCCCGCCACGCCGTGGGACGAGCTGTTCATCGAAGCCGAACCGCTGCCGGAGGCCGGACCCGTGGCGGTGGAAATTGGCTACCGCATTGCCCCAGGCTCCGATGCCGCCTTCCTCGAATCCATCAGCCGCCTCAAGGCCCCGCGCCGCCGCGATGGCGCCACCTTCTGGCGCGTGTACAAAGACCTGGGCGAGCCTTCGCGCTACGTGGAGCGGTTCATCGTGGAATCGTGGGCCGACTACCTGCACCAGCGCGCCCGTGCTACGGTGGCCGACCAGACGCTGGAGACCGAGGTGCGTACCTTCCTCGCGCCCGGCGAGACTGCCAGCATGTCGCACTACATCGCAGAACGCTGAAGCGCGCACCACGGCGAGGCAAGCAAGGCAGGACTACGGTCTTGCCCTAGATCAATGTGGACGCAATCCCCAAGGCGTCGGCGCCACAGGGCCTGGAAGGCCTGGCGCTCAGCCTGCGACAATCAGCGGATGAGCTACGCCCCCCTCACCAACGACACCTTCCTGCGCGCGTGCCGCCGTCAGGCCACCGATTACACCCCCCTGTGGCTGATGCGCCAGGCCGGCCGTTACCTGCCGGAGTACAAGGCCACGCGTGCCCAGGCGGGCAGCTTCATGGGCCTGGCCACCAACGTCCAGTATGCGACCGAAGTGACGCTGCAACCGCTGGAGCGCTTCCCGCTCGATGCCGCCATTTTGTTCAGCGACATCCTCACCGTGCCCGACGCGATGGGCCTGGGCCTGACGTTTGCCGAGGGCGAGGGCCCGCGCTTTGCAAGGCAAGTGCGTGACGAAGCCGCCGTGGCCGAACTGGCCGTGCCCGACATGGACAAGCTGCGTTACGTGTTCGATGCGGTGACCAGCATCCGCAAGGCGCTCAATGGCCGTGTTCCCCTCATCGGCTTCTCGGGCAGCCCCTGGACGCTGGCCTGCTATATGGTCGAAGGCAAGGGCAGCGACGACTACCGCCTGGTCAAGAGCCTGATGTACAGCCGCCCTGACCTGATGCACCGCATTCTGGCCATCAACGCCGACAGCGTGGCCGCGTACCTGAACGCTCAGATCGACGCAGGCGCCCAGGCCGTGATGGTGTTTGACAGCTGGGGCGGCGTGCTGGCCGATGGCGCCTTCCAGGAGTTCAGCCTGGCGTACACCAAGCGCGTGCTCTCCCAGCTCAAGCGCACCGGCGTGGATGGCACCGACGTGCCTCGCATCGTCTTCACCAAGGGCGGCGGCATCTGGCTCGACGACATGAGGGACATCGACTGCGAGGTGCTGGGCCTGGACTGGACGGCCAACCTGGGCAAGGCGCGCGCCATCGTCGGCGGCCAAGTCGGAGGGCCTGGCAAAGCGCTCCAAGGCAACATCGACCCCAACGTGCTGTTTGCGCCGCCCGCGCAGATCGTCACCCAGGTGCATGCCGTGCTCGACAGCTTTGGCACGCCGCACACCGACCGCAGCACCACCGGCCCGACCCACATCTTCAACCTGGGCCACGGCATCAGCCAGTTCACGCCCCCTGAGCATGTGGCGGCGCTGGTCGAAGCGGTGCACAGCCACTCGCGCGCGCAGCGCCTGCGCGGCTGAACAGGACACCGCCCCGCCGGAGCCCACCGGGCCTGCGCAGCCCCGGTTGTGCACAGCCCTGGTGCACACCTAAAAATCCCAAACGCTAGGCCGGTGGCGATTGATATTTTCAAACGCCATGGGCCTTACACCGCTAAGTGGTTGATTCGTATAGCACCACACCGGTTGCCAGTTTGCTAGGCAACCTACCACAGCCCCGGTATTTCAAGGGGTTGCGGCGCGCATCCAATGGATATCAACAAAGTTATCCACAGAAATTTTGGATTTCTTGCAAACCCTTGCCAAATCAAGCACTTAGCAGCCAAAGTGCACCCACTACGCCAAGCACTGGTGACGGCCGCTCACACATTGCGCAGGCCCCACCTATTGACGACGCTGGACATTGCACTTATGCACACGCAGCGGCAGGCAGCAGAGCCACCATCGGGTAGCACGTCATAGCACAGAAAAAACCCGCAAAAACCCTTCAGATGATTGATTCATAAGGATTTTTTCTGCACTGCCCATTTGCTGGGCATTTTGTTGAAAGCCTTATGCCACGCGGGTTTAGCACGGGTAGCTACAGGCTTTCAACAAAGTTATCCACAGAAAAGCGGGATGAGTGCACGACACCCGATGGAGCCCGTCAATGGGCGAGTGTGTGCACACATGGATATAGGCCAAATTGGCCCCTAGCGCTTATGTAAAAAGCGCAAGCAGCTATCAATACAGTAGCAAATCCACACACTGCAGCACGGCAGGATCCCAGACAGGATCGGCTACCCTGCGTGGCTGGCAAAGTAAACCACGCGCCAGCCATGGCCCGGAAACCAGCGCAGGCGCACGCCCAGCAGGCAAGTGCCTTCAAACTCGACACGCACCTCGTCCATGTCCACGCGCTGCCCTCGCAGTGCTCGGCGCAGGCGGTTTCCATGGGTTTGCAGTGGCGATGCACCCACCACCCGCCCCGAGCGGCAACTGTGCCTGGCGGCTACGGCCTGCAGCGCCTGCGGTGTGGCACCCGTGTAGCCCCCTTGCAGCGTCAGGGCCCAGGCCTCGGCGTAGTGGTCCTGCTGCAAATGGCCCAAAAAGCGCTCGGCCACCGCCATGGGCTCGGTAGGCTGGTGCGCAGACCGGGCCCAGAGGCCAAAGAGCAGTCCGGCGAGCCCCAGCAAGCCCAGAGCCACCAGCGTCCAATTTTGGGTTTTTTTGTCCAACAACGCCCCTTTCGCCCGCCACCCCAACACGGCAGCCACTGCCCCACCACAGTGCACGGCGCGGCACCTACGCACAGGTGCACCGCACCCAGCCTCTTTTTTCTGATCCGGCACAATTTTCTTAAAAAAAAGGCCAAGGCACCGCTAAGTGGTTGATTTTGTTTACACCGGCGCCGCTGCCTTTTTCATGGGCAAACCACTGAAAGGCCCGATTTCACGGGGCTGGCGCGCGGTGCACAGCGGATATCAACAAAGTTATCCACAGAAATTTGGGATTTCTCGCAAACCCCTGAAAAATCAACCATTTAGCCAACACAGTGCATCTGAAGCAGGAATCTCACCGCACGGCGCTAGCACAAATTGACCGGTGCCAACGCTATTGACGCCAGCCTCGCACTGACTTATGCACACGGCGCCCGCTACGGCAGCCACACCCACCCAGCCCAGGCTTTAACACAGAAAAAACCCTCAAAAATCGTTCAGATGATTGATTCATAAGGATTTTTTTGGCATTGCCCATTTCCTGGGCATTCTGTTGAAAGCCTTATGCCATGCGGGTTTAGCGCGGGTGGCTACAGGCTTTCAACAAAGTTATCCACAGAAAGGCTGGAAGACTTGTGAATCGTCTGTGAACTTAGAACCTGTTCTTACCTGCTGACACTGGCAGCGACAATCAAGCGTCTCGCTCATCCCATTCCACCACCGCCTTGTCTGCCCCCGCCCCATTCATTGTCCAAGTGGCTTTGCAAACCCCATCGCACAGCGGCGTTGGGGATTTGCTGAGCTACGCCAGCCACGCGCCCTTGCCTGCAGGCACGCTGGTGCGCGTGCCCCTGGGCCGCCGCGAAGTGCTGGGCGTGGTGTGGGACGCCGAAGAGGCCACCGGCGAGCTGCCCGATGGTGCCACCCTGCGCGCCTTGACTGGGGTGCTGGAGGGCGTGGCGCCGCTGGATGCACACTGGCGCCGCCTGGTGGCGTTTGCGGCGCGCTACTACCAGCGCGCGCTGGGCGAAGTGGCCCTGGCCGCCCTGCCCCCGCAGTTGCGCGACCTCCAACCCGAGCAGTTGGCCCGGCGCCTGCGCCGCCCGGCCAAAGAGACTGGGAAAGCGGGAAAAGCAGGAACAACAGAAGAGTTGGGCGACCCACAAAATGCTATACAAAACATAGCGCTTAGCGCTGAACAGGAAAGCGCCAGGGCCCGAATTTCTGCAGAAAAAGGCCCGTTTCTACTGTTTGGCAGCACCGGCAGCGGCAAGACCGAGGTGTACCTGCGCTGCGTACAAGAGATGCTGGAGGCCGACGCCACGGCCCAGGCGCTGGTGATGGTGCCCGAAATCAACCTCACGCCCCAGCTCGAAGAACGCTTTGTGGGCCGTTTTGCCCCGCGCTTTGGTGCGGGCGCAGTGGTGTCGCTGCACAGCGGCATGACGAACCCGCAGCGCCTCAAAAGCTGGCTGGCCGCGCACAGTGGCGCGGCGCGCATTGTGCTGGGCACACGCATGGCCGTGTTTGCCAGCCTGCCAGGGCTCAAGCTCATCGTGGTCGATGAGGAGCACGACCCCAGCTACAAGCAGCAAGAAGGCGCCCGCTACTCGGCGCGGGACCTCGCCATCTGGCGGGGGCGCGAGCAGGGCGCCAAGGTGCTGCTGGGCTCGGCCACGCCATCACTGGAGAGCTGGCACGCCAGCCGCCCGCCCACGCCCGAAGACCCCGAGGGCGGGCGCTACGTGCGGCTGCACATGCCCAGCCGCATTGGCGCGGGCGCCCTGGCCCGCGTGCGGCGGGTGGACATGAACCAGCAACCCCGGCGTGCCATGTTCAGCGCGCCGCTGCTGCAAGCCATCACCGAGCGCGTGGCGCGCGGCGAGCAGAGCATGGTGCTGCTCAACCGCCGGGGCTACGCGCCCGTGCTGCACTGCGTGGACTGCGGCTGGAAAAGCGACTGCCCGCACTGCAGCGCGCACCAGGTGTTCCACAAGACCGACCGCACCCTGCGCTGCCACCACTGCGGGTTCACGGTGCGCGTGCCAGCGCACTGCCCCAGCTGCGGCAGCCCCGACATCCACCCCATGGGCCGGGGCACCGAACAGCTGGAAGAACAACTGGCCGCCCTGCTGCGCAACGTGCAACGCGCTGACGGCAACGCCGCCCGTGTGGCCCGCATCGATGCCGACACCACCAAGGCCAAAGGCGCGCTGGAGGCGCAACTGGCCCAGGTGCACGCGGGCGAGGTGGACGTGCTGGTGGGTACGCAGATGATTGCCAAGGGCCACGACTTTCGCCGCATCACGCTGGTGGCCGCCGTGCAGCCCGATGGCGCGCTGTTCAGCAGCGACTTTCGTGCGCCCGAGCGGCTGTTTGCGCTGCTCATGCAGGCCGCAGGCCGCGCCGGGCGCGATGCCGCCTACATGGCCGCCCAAGGCACGCCGTGCGAGATGTGGGTGCAGAGCTTTCACCCCGACCATGCCGTGTTCGAAGCCCTGCGCCGACACGACTACGAGGCCTTTGCCGCGCAGCAATTGAAAGAGCGCCAAGAGGCCGCCATGCCCCCGTTTGCCTACCAGGCCCTGGTGCGGGCCGACGCGCGCACGCAGGAAGTGGCCCAGGGATTTTTGAGCGCCGCCACCGCCGCAGCCCACGCGGCAGGCCTGCCCGGGCTGGAGCTGGTAACCCTGTTCCCGCCCGTGCCGCTGACCATCCAGCGCGTGGCCAATGTAGAGCGCGCACAGATGCTGATGGAAAGCAGCAGCCGCACCGCACTGCAGCGCTTTTTGGCCGCATGGCAGCCCGTGCTGCAAACCACGCGCAGCCAGCCAGAGCACAAGGGCCTGGTGCGCTGGCTGGTGGATGTGGACCCGCTGACGATTTGAGCTGCATTTGCGGCAATGTCCAGGGGGCAGAAGCGCTCAATCGATAGGCGGAACAGCCAACTGCGCGGATCCAAGAGGGCGCTTATCGAAGGTATTGCACGGCGCTACTGCCGGTAGCCCCTGGCTGGGCAGGGGCTGAAATCTGACACCACAGGCAGCACGCCCCAGGACACTCCCGGACACCGCCACCACAGTACATACTCCGGACACCGTCCATCCCTGCCCCAATGCGTTACTACACCAACCTCCTGCCCCCGCTGTGGACCACCATCGCCGTTACAGTGGCCACCCTGGCGACCAACTGGATCTGGGCATCGTGGTTCATCAAAGCCAAAGGGACAGGCCTGGCGGTGCTGATGGTCTACAGCATCTTCGGGTGGCCGCTGATGCTGGCCGCCATCTACCTGGCTCTGGGTTTTATCCTCAGGCTCTGCGAGGGCCTGCCCTGGCTGCGCATGGCCATCGTGCTGGCAGTGATCGGGGCTGGCTTTGCCGTGTTTGGCGTGCCTGGCCCGTGGAACCTGCTCCTGTGCGCCGCCCTCGCCCTGTCTGTGGGGCTCCAGGCCATGCGCACGGCACAGGACGATGCCGATCTGGAGAAACTATAAATGGCCGTCAAAGAGAGGCCGCCAAGCGGTCTGCTGGCCAGCTTTTCGGCGCCGCTGTGGGAGCGGCTGGGCCTGGTTGGCGTGCGGCCTGAATGGATCGTCAAAGGCCAGCACCGGGGCTATGACTGGATGGCCATCGAGCTTGACCACCGGCCCACGGGCATGTTCCAAGAGACGTACGTCACCACCACCGTCTTTGTGGTTCGGCTGCCGCACCAGTCCCCGGACTGGTATCTGCCCAGCCACCACATTACGCCCGAGCAGCAGGTGTGCGTGGACGACGCCTGCGTCTACGCCGCTGCACTAGGGCAGCGCCCCCGTGTGCGCACATGGACTCACTGGCTGGACCTGGCCGTGGACGCGGCCGAGGAGGTGATCCGCACCGAAGGCATGCGCCGCAATGACAGCCCGCAGCAGAAAGCCGGGCGGGCCGACGAAGCCAGTTGGAACCCGTCTGATACGAGCCTGCTCCTTCTCTGGCTGGTGCCGATGGCGGTCTTCAGCTTTCTGAACGTGATGATGCTGCTGGAGGCCTATGGCGACTGGCAGCGCCACGGCGCCATCCTCCGCTGCCATCCCAAAACCGCCATGGGCACCTATCTGCAAGACTGGAAGGCAATGGCCTATGCCGCTTCGCTGGCAGTCCCCCTGTTGATCGTGCCCAAGGCGCTGTACACCATGGCCACGCGCATGTACAAGCCGGGTTTTCTGTTTCAGCTCTGCGTCGAAGGGGCAATCTGGGCAGGAACCACGTATGCGCTGTACCACGCCCGGCAAGCCCTGGTGGAATCGGTGCAGCGGGCTTGCTAAGAACCTGTTCAAACAGCAACCGTCCTGTGCAAGGGCCCCTGTGCGATGTGATTGAAAATGCCCTGATGACAAAACCATGGGCACATGGTGCCCGGTGTGCTGGCTGGCAGATGTGGGCCTGCGGACGGTTTGAGCGCCTGCACGACGCAGAGCCAAACACCGCCAGCGCCGCTTGTTTATTGAGTAAATTTCGGCTCTAGCGCTTTCACAGAAAGCGCTAGAAGCTATAAAAACAGTAGCAAAACCACACCAACCTCCAGTCAAAACCCATTCAAGACCCAGAGGAGACAACCATGGCCCCCGATGCATTTGCCCAGACCCTGGCCGTGCAAGGCTTTGAGCCCCCAGTCACCGTGCAGCGCGAAGCCCACGGCATGCTGGCCCAGCACACCCACCCCTTCGAGGCCAAGGCCTTGATCCTGGCGGGCGAGATCCGCATCGCCGCACAAGGCACTGAGCGCACTTACCGCAGCGGTGACATCTTTCACTTACCCGCCCACGAGCCCCACACCGAGCACTATGGCCCCGAGGGCGTGACCTATCTGGTGGGGCGCAAGGCAGGGTGAGCTGGCGGTGCCCCGGGGCACCGCCGTCTGCCGCCCTAACCGCTTGAAATGAAGAACGGCGCACTGCCTGGGCAGTGAGCCGTTCTTGTTGGGGACCAGCAGGGCAACGGCCCCAAAAGCCGCTGCCTAGTTCAGGCCTGGATCACATCACGGTCATCGGGGCACGGGCATCACAGTGCCCCATCGCCCAGCACGATGCCCTCACGGCGGGGGTCTACACCGCCTTCGAGCTTGGTCTGGCCGTTGCGGTTGACGCGCATGATGGTGGACACGCCACTGGACTGCGCGCCGTTGTTCACCGTGTGGCCCTTGGCCTTGAGGCCGTCGATCAGCCCCGTGAGATTGAGCGACGTATTGGCACCGTCCACGTTGGTGGTGGCGCTGTTGGTGGCGCCAATGTTCACCAACGAGGTGGCCTGCTGGGCATCGAGCCCCCAGTCCAGCGCGCCGACCACGGTCTTGAGCACGTACTGGATGATGGTGCCGCCGCCAGGCGAGCCGGTGGCCATGACAAAGTCGCCAGGCGCGGTGCCCTTGAACACCAGCGTGGGGGCCATGGTGCTGCGGGGGCGCTTGCCAGGGGCCACGCGGTTGGCCACGGGCACGCCAGCGGTGTCTGCGGGCTGGGCCGAGAAGTCGGTCAGCTGGTTGGTCAGCAAGAAGCCGCCCACCATGTGGTACGAACCCATGCTGGACTCCACGGTGGAGGTCATCGACACCACGTTGCCGTAGGCATCGACGATGGAGAAGTGGGTGGTGCCCTTCTCCACGGTCTTGTCCACGCCCAGGGGCACACTGCCCAAATCACCAGCGGCTGCAGTGCCCATGGACTTGCCATCGGCGTTGATCAAGGCGGCGCGCTGCTTGAGGTAGGTCTTGTCGATCATCGACGACACACCGTTGGCAGGCAGCGGGATGAAGTCGGTGTCGGCCACGTACTTGTCGCGGTCGGCATAGGCCAGGCGCTCGGCTTCAGACACCAGGTGCACGCCCATCACGCTGGGCACGCCGCCTTCGTTGGCGGGGTTGGTGGGGCCGTATTTGGAGAGATCGAAGTTCTCCAGAATGCCCAGCGACTGCGCAATGGCGATACCACCCGACGAAGGTGGCGACATGGTGCAGATGTAGTAGCTGCTGCGGTACGTGGTGCACACGGGCTCGCGCTTCTTGGCCTGGTAGGCCTTGAGGTCGGCCGTAGTCATCAGGCTCGGGGTGATGGGCGTCTTGGCCGTGTCATCGCCCACCGACTGGGCGGCCTTGGCCACGATGGCATCGGCCATGGCGCCAGAGTACATGGCCTCTGCACCGCCGGACGCGATGGAGCGCAGCGACTGCGCATAAGGCAGGTTGGTAGTCACGGTGCCGCTGGTCTTGGGGGTGCCGTCGGCGTTGAAGTAGGCCGCCACGGCGTTGGCGTCCAGCCGCAGGCTGGCGGCATTGGAGGCAATGGCATCGCCCATGCGGGTGGGAATTTTGTAGCCGTTGGTGGCCAGGTTGACGCCTTCGTTGAACAACTGGCCCCAGGCCAGCTTGCCATGCTCCTTGTGGGCCATGTCCAGCATGCGCATCACGCCGGGCACACCGATGGAGCGGCCGCTGCGGCGGGCACTGGGCACGGGCGCGGTTGATGAGGCATCGGTCTGGTTCTGGCGCACCAGGTAGTAACCGGTGGCGGCTGCAGGGGCGGTTTCACGGCCGTCGTAGGCCACTACTTTCTTGGTGGCGGCGTCGTAATACATCATGAACGCGCTGCCTGCGATGGTGCTGGACTGCGGCTCGACCAAGCCCAGCACGGCCTGCACGGCCACGGCGGCATCCACGGCGGTACCGCCGGCCTTGAGCACGTCGCATCCGGCCTTGGTGGCCAGCGGTGTGTTGGCCACCACCATGTAGTTGCTGGATTGCTTGGCCTTGTAACCGAGGCGGTAGCCCGAGGCCGCCTCGGGCGCTGCGGGGTCGCCCGCCAGGCCCGAGCCCACCACCACAGGCGCGCCCGTACTGGAGACGATCGAGCAGCTCTGAGCGTTGCTGTCTACGATCAGGTCAGAGTCGGAGCCGCTTCCGCACCCATACAGCGACAAGGCCACGGCCACGGGCGTCAGCGCCCACAGCCACACTTTTTTCTTCATTCCAGACTCCTGTGATGTCAAAACGGATTGCAGTGTCACACTGCGGAAACATTTTGACGCAACAAGCGTGCCGACGTGGCCATGGGGTCCGAATCAAGGGAAAACCCGGAGTGCACCGTTTTGGGGCCCGCCGGATCAGATAGGTCAGGTCAGCAGGGCCACAGCCGCAGAAAAGCTCAAAAACGCCAGCGCGGTGGACACCAGAATGATGCGGGCGATGCGCCCGTTATTGGCGCCAAACCGTTCGGCCAGCAGCGAGACATTGCTGGCGCTGGGCAGGGCCGACAGCAACACCAGCACCGTGAGCGCAAAGGGCGTCAACGGCACACCCAAGGCCATGGCCGCCGAGCCCGCGCCCCACACCAGCAGCGGGTGCACCAGCAGCTTGGCCAAGGCGATGGGCACGTAGTCGCGCGCGGGCACCTGCTCATGCGCGTTCATCTGCGAGCGGGCCAACACCGCGCCAATGGTGAACAGCGCCACGGGCGATGCCGCATCGGCCAGCATGGCCACCGTTTTATCGACCGGGCCGGGCAGCTTGAACTGCAGTGCGGATGCCAGAGCACCCAGTGCAATTGACCAGGGCATGGGGTTGGTGGCCATGCCCTTGAAGGCACTGCGCAGTGCCACGCCCACGCCGTGGGTGCCTGCACCATCCAGGCGCGACAGCGCAATGCACAGTGAGCTGGTGATGACCATGTCCACCACGATGGTGACGATGGCTGGCCCGGCACTTTGCGCGCCCAGCAGCGCCACCAGCAGCGGCACGCCCATGAAGCCGGTGTTGGGGAAAGCCGCCACCAGTGCGCCAAAGGCGGCATCGTTCCAGCCCATGCGTGCCTTGCGCGTCAAGGCCACAGTGACGCCCACCATGACCAGGGCACACAGCAGGTACACGCCTGCTACGGCGGGGTCGAGCAACTGGCCAATGGGCGTGCTGGCACCAAAGCGGTACAGCATGCACGGCAGTGCAAAAAACAGCACAAACGCGTTGAGCCCTGGGATGGCGGGCTGCGGCAACACGCCCCGCCGGGCGGCCAGATAGCCGCACAGCACCAGGGCGAAAAAGGGGAAGGTGATGGTGAGGACGGACAGCACGCGTGCATTGTCCTTGCAGCGCCTGCCCCCTAGGCGTGCAGCCCCGGAGGTGGTCAGCGCAAAGTCAGGTGGGTGGGGTCGTGGGTAGCGAGAGCTGGCACTGGGTCACTGCTTGCGCTGCACGATCAGGTTGCGCTTGGCATCCTCGGGGTAGGCAAAGGTGATGGCCCCGTTTTTCACCATACCCACCACCAGCATGTTGCGGGTGATGGCGTCTTTGTCGCTGGCGCTGAAGGGGTGATCGTAGGTGGTGACCACGCCATAGTAGGTCTTCATCTTGCCTTCCAGCGATTCCTTGATAGCCTGGCCCGTCAGGTTGCCGTCGCGGATACCGAGGAACGAATACATCAGCAGGTAAGTGGCGTCGTAGGCATTGGCGGCGGCCATGGGCACGGCGGGCTTGCGCTGGAACTTGCGGCTGTAGCCTGACAGGAAGGAGGCGCGGCGCTCGTTGCTGGGCTCGGCCACAAAGGTCTGCACCGTGAGCGCGCCCTCGGCCGCGTCTTTGGCACCGTCCAAGAAGAAGGGGAAGGACAGCGTCCAAGGCCCTACCTGCGAGACCTTCCAGCCCAGGGCCTTCTTGCCATTGGCGATGACGGCGTTCTCTGGCCCCACGGTGTAGCTGTAGATCACGTTGGCACCCGCATTGCGGGCAGCCGATAACTCAGCGGTCAGGTCCTTCACCCCCACCGGGAAGCGGGCCACATGCACGGGCTTGAGGTTTTTGGCGGCCAACGCCTCCACCACATCCTTGTAGCCGCCGTCGCCGTAGCCCGTGGTGTCAGCAAAAATCGCCACCTTGTCCCAGCCGCGCTTGACGACCTCGTCCACCATCATGGGCGCCTGCAGCGCATCGCGCCCCTGTACGCGGAAGATGTAGCTCTCCGGAGCGGGGTAGGTGCTGGTGATGGCCGAGCCCGTGGCGCAGGGCACGATCAGGGGGGTTTTGGCTTGCTGGAACAAATCCAGCGACTTTAGGGCCACGCCAGAGTTGCAAAAGCCGAGCACGGCGGTGACTTTCTCAGACAGCAGCTCTTGCGCGGCTTGGCGCCCACGGGCAGGGTCAGCCGTGTCGTCTTTCACCACCAGTTCCATCGGGCGGCCCATGTAGCCGCCCACAGCGTTGATTTCGTCGACCGCCAGCTTGATGCCGTTGAGCATGGGCACGCCAAAATCGGCCGAGGCACCGGTGAACGGCCCGATCACACCGATGCGCACAGGCACATGCGAGCCCTGGGCCTGGGCCCATGGCGCACTGCCCAGAGCAAAAGCAGCCCCAGCAGCGACCAGCGCCACGCGCCACAAACGGACACGTGCAGCAGGCTGCACGGTCAGGGGATGGGATGCGCTGAGGGAGCTGCGAGAAACAGGGGAAAGGAAACGGAAGGAGAAGCGAAAGGCCTGCACTGTGTTGTTCTCTCTGATTTTTGGAATGCCGGGATGTGCGAAGCAGTATCTCGACAAGCACCAGAGCCCCCAAGCGGGATTTCCCGCAAGGGAATGCAAACAAATATTACAAACCTCCCCCCTCCGAATGTCAGAACTCCAGGGCCTTTTCGACGTCTTGCACCTTGCGGCGCGCCAGGGCCAGATTGGCCTTGGACTTGTCCAGCACCAGATACATAAAGATGCCTTCTTTGCTCGCCATGGGGCGAATGATGTGGTACTGCTTGCCCAGGGTGATCAGGATGTCGTCGATCACATCATCCAGCCCAAGTGCGCGCATGGTCTTGGTTTTGGCGCGAACCACTTCGGTGTTGCCAGCGGCTGCCAGCTCCATGTCAACGCCGCCACCAGCGCTGCCCAGCAACATGCCGCTGGAACTGTCCACAATGGCGGCGCACAGGGCACCATCGACAGCGACGAGTTGGCTCAGGGATTCATTCAGATTGGACATTTGCTTTCCTTTGATCGCACTGGCTTTGTTATGAAACAGGCATGGCTGCCAATGAAACGCCACACCCGACCCTCAAATTCAATGCAGGCCAGTGGCCTGCCTGGCCCGCTGCATCAGCGCTGCCCAGCCAGGGTTTGGGAGATTTCTCCGGCAGACCACAGCGCCCGCCCCAGCACGGCCCCGGGCCTAAGCACCAGGCACAGGATGCAAGGAAAATCGCCGCCAATGGCCTGAAAGACCACCACGTTGCCCTCGGCCTCAAAAGTGAGGCGATTGCAGTGGGACACCTGGATCTCACGCCCCACCGCACGGCCCATGGCCATGAGCGAGCTGGCCATGGCGGCCAGACGGTTGATTTGCAGGTCTGAGCGATTGCGCAACGAAGCGATCTCAAAGCCGTCGGGGGTGGTGAGCAGCGCCATCTGCAACCCATCGATGGGAGCGGCATAGCTGTCTAACGCTTGCTTGGAAGAGGTCACCAAAGACGCCGGGATAGAGGGGTGGGATGGCTTCATAGAGACTCGTTACGCAATGACAACATCGTCACCAAAACCCCCAGGGCCTGCAACATCTGATTGCGGTCCCTGACGTCCACGGGCAACACAGGCACGACGCCATGGCCCGCTGCCATCAGACCAGCGGCAAAGGCTTCGATCTGCTCTTGTGATGCCTGTCGGGCACTGAGCACCAAAGTGACAGGCGGCAAGGGCGTGGCAGCGGTTTCGTGCAGCAAGGTGCTGGTGGACTCCAGTGCGTCCGGGGCATGCAGGTCGGCCATGACGAAGATGCCCACCGACACCGAGATGGCCCACTGGCGCATGAAGTCGAACCGGTCTTGCCCGGGGCAGCCGCACAGTTGCACGCGCTCGCCGTCGCCCAGGTCGATCTCACCAAACTCGGCGCCCACCGTGGTGTATTCCTTGGTGTGGGCCACACGGTCGAGGTTGGGCACATCGGTGGAGACCATATCGCTGCCGCACAGCGCATGGATGGCCGTGGTTTTGCCAATGCCCATGGGGCCCAGCAAGGCAATGCGGTGCATACCGCCGAGGCCCTGGGCAGGGGTTTCCGGGGGCATCATGCGCGGATCGCCCCTCGCAGCCAGTGCGTCAGGCGCTGCACCAGACGCCGCTGACCAGCGCCTGCAGACGGATGCGCAAGCGGCCTGCCTGCAGGCGGCAGCGCCGCCACCTGGGTGCGCAGCACGCCACGCTGGCGGAGCTCCACCAGCAAGGCACTCGCTTGTTCAGGTGCCAAGCCGCCATGCTCTTGCAGCTGTGCCACCGTCACGGCCTCGCGGGCCAGCATGGCCAGGGCGCGCAGGTAGCTGGGCCCGTTGAAGGGGGCGGCCAGAGCCACCCAGCTGGTCAGGCGATAGCGTGCGGTGGCACCAGCGCCTTGGCCGGTCGCCAGGGCCTGGGCGCCCACGGGCACGAAGACAGGTTGGGATTGGGGTTGGGGTTGGCGGGCCTTCCAGTCCATCAAGAAGACGGCGGCACGGTCCAGCATGTCGATCAAATCGGCCACGGTGTAGTCCGGTGGCAGGCGCCCGACCCAGATGGACGCACGGATCCAGCGAGCGGGCGGCTCGCCCACCCAAATGACGCACGGGGGCCAGTGCGGCAGATCGACATGGCCCGCCGAGGCATCGAGCACCAACACCTGCGCACGCGAAAGCGCGGCCTCGCTCCAGGCGAACACCGACTTGCGTGATGCAACGGAAAACAGTTCGAGAAAACGGGTCCGCAGGGCCGGCGACAGCAAACCGGTTGCAATGTCGCCACTCAAATTCTTTTTCATGCAGGGTCTCGTGGAGGGTTGCGAATGGGCGTTAGAACCGGCTCAAAAAGAGCATGGCGCCGCTCAATAAGAGGTCAGCCTGGCCATCAACTGCTTTGTGGCGGGTCCAACAACGGCAACGGACACAATCTGCAACAGACTCCAAAAGAATAAGCCACCTGACGATAAATTGCTGGGGTAAAAACGGATTAAGAGCGCGCGGCAACGCTAGTTGACAATTGCACAGCACTGGCCGCAACACCGAGGCATGAGCCCCTTGCCTGAAATCAACGCGGGGTATCATTCGCCCCCCTTGCACCCGCCGTGCATGTCCGCTCTCACCCTCTCACTACCCACATCTAGCGCTCCATGTCTGCCGGTCTCAACCTCGCCCAGCTTCAGGCTGTCCACTACACCGATGGGGCCTGCCTGGTGCTGGCCGGCGCAGGCTCGGGCAAGACGCGGGTGATCACCATGAAGATCGCCCACATGATCGAAAAAGGCATGGACCCCAAGCGCATTGCGGCCATCACCTTCACGAACAAGGCGGCTTCTGAAATGCGCGAACGTGCGCAGCACCTGATTGGCCGCCGCGCCAAGGACGTGCTGGTGTGCACCTTCCACGCCCTGGGGGTGCGCATGGTGCGCGAAGACGGCCATGTGCTGGGCCTCAAGCCCCAGTTCAGCATCCTGGATGCCGACGATGTGACGGGCATCCTCAAAGACGCCTCGGGCGGCACCACCGATATGGCCACGGCGCGCCAGTGGCAGTGGGTCATCAGCAAGTGGAAGAACATGGGCCTGACCTCCGAGGAGGCGCTAGCGCAGGCGGCGGACGACAACGAGCGCATCATCGCCACGCTGATGGCGCGCTACGAGGAGCGCCTGACGGCCTACCAGAGCGTGGACTTTGACGACCTGATCGGCATGCCACTGCGCCTGCTGAGGGACTTTCCGGAAGTGCGCGCCAAGTGGCAGGCTGCGCTGGGCCATGTGCTGGTGGATGAATACCAGGACACCAACGCCACGCAGTACGAGCTGCTCAAGCTGCTGGTGGGCAAGGAAGGCCACTTCACGGCCGTGGGCGATGATGACCAGTCCATTTACGGCTGGCGCGGTGCCACGCTGGACAACCTCAAGAAGCTGCCGGTCGATTACCCGCACCTCAAGGTCATCAAGCTGGAGCAGAACTACCGCTCCACCAGCGCCATCCTGCGCGCAGCCAACAACGTGATCGGCCCCAACCCCAAGCTGTATCCAAAGACGCTGTTCAGCGAGCTGGGCGAGGGCGAGCCGGTGCGCGTGGTGGACGCCGACAACGAGGAGCACGAAGCCGACCGCGCCGTGGCGCGCATCCTGAGCCTGCGGGCCTCGCTCAACCCCATTCCGGAGTGGAAGAGCTTTGCCATCCTGTACCGCGCCAACCACCAGGCCAAGCCGTTTGAGAAGGCGCTGCGCAAGGCCAACGTGCCCTACAAGGTGTCGGGCGGCACCAGCTTTTTTGACCGGGCCGAAATCAAGGACCTGTGCGCCTGGTTTCGCCTGTGGATCAACAACGACGACGACCCGGCGTTTTTGCGCGCCATCACCACGCCCAAGCGCGGCATTGGCCACACCACGCTGGCGTCCCTGGGCGCGTTTGCCACGCAGCACAAGCAGAGCATGTTTGGCGCACTGTTCAACGGCATGCTGCCTGCAGCGGTGCCCAAGCGCGCCATGGACGGCCTGCACGAGTTTGGCCGCTACATCAACTACCTGGAATACAGCGCGCGCCGCACGCACGGCGCCGAGGATGCCCGCACCTTCTTGAACGACTGGCTCAAGGAAATCGGCTACGAGCAGCACCTGTACGACAACGAAGACAGCGAGAAGGTGGCCGCCGCCCGCTGGAGCAACGTGATGGAGTTCTGCGACTGGATGGCCCAGCGCGCGGGCGGGCAGATCGACGATACGGCGGGCGCCGTGGTGGCCAAGGAGACCAAGAGCCTGCTGGAGGTGTCGCAGACCATTGCGCTCTTGTCCACCATCAGCGAGCGCGAGAAGGACCAGGACATGGTCACGCTGTCGACCCTGCACGCCAGCAAGGGGCTGGAGTGGCCCCATGTGGTGCTGGTGGGCGTGACCGAGGGCATGCTGCCCTTCAAGCTCGACGACGACGAAGGCCGCCAGCAGAAGGTGAGCGACGACACCCTGCAGCGCCTGCAGGAAGAGCGCCGCCTGATGTACGTGGGCATCACCCGCGCCCAGCGCACGCTGGCCGTGAGCTGGACCAAGCGCCGCAAAAAGGGCCGCGAAATGGTGGCCGCGCAGCCCAGCCGCTTCATCGCCGAGATGGGCCTGGACAAGACCACCGTGCGCGAAGACCCCCGCGAAAAGCTCAAAGCCCTGCGCGCCGAGTTCGCCGCCAAGAAGGCGCTGACGGACAGCGCGCCACCCAGCGCCTGACCGGCTTCGCGCCCCTGAGAGTTCGCCCCATGAAACGTTCCGCCCGCTGCGCACCCGATCGCTTGTTGACAACGGTTGCTTTGATTTTGATAGCTATCAGCGCTTGTCCTACAAGCGCTACCGGCCAAAACGCCCCACAATCCGGCGCAGCCTGCACGGCGGCGGTGGTCATGACCCACCAGCACCTGCAAGGCCGCTGGAACGCTGAGCTTCAAGCGACCACGCACGGTGCGACGCCCCAGCCACAGCCCACCCTGGCCGTGCTGCAACTGGGCCCGCACCCCGAGCTGGCACACAGCGTGCGTGGTACCGTGCAGCGCGACGGCACCACAGCCCAGGTCAGCGGCGACGTCGATGACGGCGACCTGACGCTGGAAGAATCAATCAACGGCACCAATATCAGCGCCACCTGGACAGGCCGGGTGGTGGAAGGCAGTTGCGGCAAGGAAATACGCGGAACATGGAACAACGCCCAAACACCCAACACCCAGCAGCCCTTCGTCCTGCGCAAGCAGGCGGGCTGGCAGTAACCCCCGCCCACTCGGGCCGCCGCAGCACTTGGCCTGCAGCCTTGGCCCTGCTGCTGGCCCCTGCTGCCGCCATGGCGCAGACTGCGCCCACCGCCCCCACATCCGCCAACGAGGCCGCCTGGCGCCGCTGCACGGCCTTGTCGGGCGACAGCACGGCCCGCCTGGCCTGCTTTGACGCCTGGGCCGGGCAGCAAGCCTGGCAAGCCCCAGCGGCCTCGGCGTCAGCATCAGCTTCTGCCGCTGGCACGCCGTCCAGCACCAAACCCGTGGCCGATGCCAACGCCCCCACCACCCCGGTGGACACCACTTTGCCCGCCACCCGCATCATCGAAGTGGCCCGCACCGAAGGCTGCCGCGACCCACAGTACAGCGACCTCTCCCGCTTTTGGGAGCTGGAGTCGGGCAGCGATTGCGGCACCTTCAGCTTCCGGGGGTATCGCCCCATCACCGTGTCGGTGGTGGCGTCTGACTCGGTCAACCGGCAGCCCACATCGCCCTCGCCGGGCCACTCGGCCACCGAAAGCACACCCTACCGCACCACCGAAAACCGCATCCAGCTGTCGGTGCGCACCAAAGTGGCCCAGGGGCTACTCACGCAAGGGCACCCTACGCTCAAGGATTCGGTGTGGTTTGGCTACTCGCAGCAGTCGTACTGGCAACTGTTCACGCCGCAAATCTCGCGCCCCTTCCGCGCCACCGACCACGAACCCGAGGTGATGTACGTCTACCCCACCACGGCCCAGTTGCCCTTTGGCTGGCGCTGGCGCTACAGCGGCGTGGGCTTGGTGCACCAGTCCAACGGCCAGAGCGAGCCCCTGTCGCGCAGCTGGAACCGCGTGTACATGATGACGGGCATGGAGCTGGACAACCGCTGGAGCGTGAACGCCAAGCTGTGGAAGCGCCTGTCTGAAAGCGCGGACAGCGACGACAACCCCGGCATCAGCGACTACGTCGGCCGGGGCCAGCTGTCCGTGTTCTGGAACGCCAACAAAGACAACACCCTGGGCGCCACGCTGCGCAGCTCGCTTTCCAGCAGCGGCCGGGGGTCGGTGCGACTCGAATGGATGCAAACCCTGGGCAGCGGCCTGTGGGGCAGCAAGAGCAACCTGCGCCTGCACACCGCGTTGTTCAGCGGCTATGGCGACAGCATGATCGACTACAACCGCAAGCGCACCGTGTTCAGCCTGGGGTTGAGTCTGGTGGATTTCTAGCGGTCATCCCCCTGAGCGGCTGCGCCGCTTCCCCCTTCTCTCTCCTCGCTGCGCGAGTCGGGAAGGGGGACGACGCCCTCGCTGCGGGGCGGCCCTTGCTCGGCGTCCCGCGCTGGGGCAGCGCCCATTTCGTGCGCCGCGCCCCCTTGCGAACTGCTCAGGGCTCAGTGCAAAGACCACCGGTGAACGCAGCCCTAACACCCACTCACAACTCGTTACGACATCTTCCTCAAGTTTCACAGAATGGTGCCGACGGGCCGCCACAATGGCACGCGCACAGCAACAGGCGTAGCCCTCTGTGAAAAGCGCTCGATAAGAGCCCCTTTCCCATCGTTTAACCAGCCATTGCCTGCTCCGTGCGCCCTCGACAATGCCGATCAAGAGGAACACACCCATGGACATGCAATACCAGCTCAAAGCAGGCAGCTACTACCTGTACGACATGCGTGAAACGCCCAGCGCCGTGACGGGTGAGCGCAGGTTCAAGCTCAAGACGGACACCGTCGCCATTGCCTTTGATGCCCACACGGGCCAGGTGCACCAGCACGGCAGCCCCACACGCATCCAGTCCTGGGCCAACAACACCCGCCGCCGCCTGCGTGCAGCCGGTGCGCAGCAAGAGGCCAACGACATCGTCGTGGTGTCCGGCCCCCTGCCGGTGGACGAACTCAACAAGTGCCTGTGGGTCAACGGCTACGTGCGCCGCATGTTCTCGCGCCTGGCCACCCTGCCCCACGGCAAACTGCAGCGCCCTACCGAGCCGTTTCGCAAGGCCGCCTGAGCGGGCCATCAACTACCCCCACAGCCGTAGCGCGGGGCACAAAAAAGGCCGCATCGCGGCCTTTTTGCTGGGCGATCACAAAGACCACCGGGCGGGTCAACCTCAGTCTTCTGCGTCCGGCAGCTCCACCACCTGTGCGTGCTTGACGATGGTGACCGGCACGGCACTGGCCCGCGCCACCTCTTGCGACACCGAGCCCAGCAGCGCGCTGCTCAAGGCCCCATGCCCCTTGGCGCCAATGACCACCATATCGGCCCCATTTTGCTCGGCCATGTCCACCAGCGTGTGGGCCACATCCCCCACACCAATGTCGGTTTCGTAGGCCACGCCCGCCGCATCCAGCAGCGCGCGCGCTGAGGCCAACAGGTGTTCACCCGCCTCCACACTCGCTGCCGCGATCAGGTCCGGGTCACGGCTGGTGACCAGCTCGTACAACGTGGCGGGCTCTTGCACATGGGCCAGCACCACGCTGGCTTGCAGCCCTTGCTTGAGCAATTGCAGGGTGTGTTGCACCCCGTCCAGCGACAACTCCGAACCGTCCACCGCCACCAGAATCTTGAGCATGCTGTTCTCCTTGTGCGTTGCTGAAAAGAACTTGTTCTAGGACAGTGTAGTCATGCCGCACAAGCCCTTTCAGACCCAACGCAAACGGGCTGCAAATTCCGGTGTCTGGAGGTTTCGGCCGAGGCTCTGGGACAATTGCACCCATGCTTCAGTTCGACCTCCTCAAAACAGACCCCTCCAGCCACGCCCGCCGTGGCACCCTCACGCTCAACCACGGCGTGGTGCAAACCCCCATCTTCATGCCCGTGGGCACCTATGGCACCGTCAAGGGTGTGATGCCGCAAAGCCTGCACGACATGGGCGCGCAGATCATCCTGGGCAACACCTTTCACCTGTGGATGCGCCCTGGCCTCGATGTGATGCAGAGCTTTGGCGGCCTGCACGGCTTTGAAAAATGGGACAAGCCCATCCTCACCGACTCGGGCGGCTTTCAGGTCTGGAGCCTGGGCGCCATGCGCAAGATCACCGAAGAAGGCGTGACCTTTGCCAGCCCCGTCAACGGCGACAAGCTCTTCATGTCGCCCGAGGTGAGCATGCAGATCCAGACCACGCTCAACTCCGACATCGTGATGCAGCTCGACGAGTGCACACCGTACGAGACCAAGGGCCACCTCACCACCGAAGCCGAGGCGCGCAAGAGCATGGAAATGAGCCTGCGCTGGGCCAAGCGCTCGCGCGACGAATTCCAGCGGCTGGAGAACCCCAACGCGCTGTTTGGCATCGTGCAAGGCGGCATGTTCAAGAACCTGCGCCAGGAGTCGCTGGAAGCGCTGGTCGAGATGGACTTCCCTGGCTACGCCGTGGGCGGCGTGAGCGTGGGCGAGCCCAAGGACGAGATGCTGGACATCATGGCCCACACGCCGCACCGCCTGCCCGCGCACAAGCCGCGCTACCTGATGGGCGTGGGCACGCCCGAGGATTTGGTGGAAGGCGTGGCCCAGGGCGTGGACATGTTCGACTGCGTCATGCCCACGCGCAATGCGCGCAACGGCACCTTGTTCACCCGCTACGGCGACCTGAAGATCCGCAACGCACGCCACAAGGCCGACCACCAGCCGCTCGACACCAGCTGCACCTGCCACGCCTGCGCAGGCAAAGACGGCGTGGCCTGGGACGCGGGCGGGCGCGGCGGCTTCTCGCGTGCGTATCTGCACCACCTGGACCGCTGCGGCGAAATGCTGGGCCCCATGCTCACCACCGTGCACAACCTGCACTACTACCTGAACCTGATGCGCGAAGTGCGCGAGGCGCTGGACGCGGGCACCTTCAGCCAGTTCCGCGCCCAGTTCAAGGCGGACCGGGCTCGCGGCGTTTGACCCCCTCTTGGCGCTGCCTTTGCGGCAGCGCAATCGACCAGAGCCGGTAGGGCCGATCTCATCAGATCGCCCACCGGCTTTGTGCTTTCAGCGGCCTGCGTCGGCCAGATCAATCTGGCTGGTTTCGCGGCTGGTCCACAGCGCAGCCAGCGTGAACAAGCCATTGGCCGCCAGGTACAAGCCCACGCCGCCCAGGCCATAGGCTTTGTTCAGGTCAATCGCAATCAAGGTGGGCAACGAGGCCCCCACGATGGACGACAGGTTGTAGGCCATGGACGCGCCCGAGTAACGCACCTCGGTGGGGAACAGCTCGGGCAACAACGCAGCCATGGGGCCAAAGGTGCAGCCCATCAGCGCCATGCCGATCACGATGAACAGCAGCACCGAGCCTGGCGTGCCATGGGTGAGCAAGGCGGGCATCAGGGCACCAAACGCCATGATGCCCACGGTGACGACCATCATCCAGCGGCGGCGGCCCCAGCGGTCGGCCTGGTGCCCGGCCACCATGCAGAAAATGCCAAACACGATGGCCCCAATCAACAGGATGCCGGTGAACGTGTTGGCCGGGATACCCAGCCCTGTGGGGTGGCCTGCGGCCGAGACGCCCGCCGGGCTCTTGGAATACACCTGCACAAACGCCGTCATCAGGTAGAACAGCACATAGGTGGTCGTCATGATCAGTGCGCCCTGCAGCACCTTGCCGCCATGCTGCGTGAACACCGCACTGACAGGCGCGGCCAGCTTGCGCCCGCTCTTCTCCACATCCTGGAAGACCAGGCTTTCATGCAGCGTCAGGCGCACATACAAGCCCACCGCCACCAGCACGATGGACAGCACGAACGGAATGCGCCAGCCCCAGGCGATCATGGCGTCAGGGCCAATGAGAGCCGTGATGATGAAGAACACGCCATTGGCCGCAAACAACCCAATGGGAGCCCCCAGCTGCGGAAAGCTGCCAAACCAGCCCCGCTTGCCCGCGGGCGCATTCTCGGTGGCCACCAGCGCGGCACCGCCCCACTCGCCTCCTAAGCCAATGCCCTGGCCGATGCGGAACACACACAGTAGCAGCGGCGCGGCCAGGCCGATCTGCTCGTAGCTGGGCAGCAGACCAATCGCCACCGTGGACAGCCCCATGGTCAACAGCGAAGCCACCAGCGTCTGCTTGCGGCCAATGCGGTCGCCAAAATGCCCAAACAGCGCCGAACCAATGGGCCGCGCCAAAAACGCCAGCGCCAGGGTGGACAACGACAGCAGCGTGGCCACCGCCGGGTCGCCCTTGGGGAAAAACTGCGAGTTGAACACCAGCACCGCCGCAGCGGCGTAGATGTAGTAGTCGTAGAACTCGATGGCCGTGCCGATCAACGAGGCAACGGCCACCTTTTGGGGTGAGTTGCGGGGGGGGGTGTGCGGCGCATCAGCTGCGCTGGCGGGGGAAGCAGACATCAAAACCTTTCGCAGCAGAAGGCGGGCAACCGCCCGGACTCCCGCCTAGGGAAAACCCTCGATTTTAAAAACCAGCGCCCACGCACCTAGGAAGAGGCCCACCCTCCAGCATCTCCATACAAGATGTCACACTTCGCATCGAACGATGGCAAAACACAGTCTGCCGACAGGCCATCCTGGGCGTGCAAGCCCGCGGCGCCCACAGGCTGCGCACAATGGGCGCAACGGGGCATCCTCCCCAAACACGCAGACACAAGGAAATTCCCACCATGCAGGTCTTGATCACAGGCGGCACCGGGTTCATCGGCCAGGCCCTGGTGCAACGGTTGATTGCAGCGGGCCACGCCGTCACCGTCTGCAGCCGCAACCCCACGCAGGCCGCCCGCCAGCTGGGCGCAGGCGTGCGGTGCGTGTCCACGCTCAATGCCATTGCTGCCACAGACCGCATTGACGCCATCGTCAACCTGGCCGGGGCCCGCGTGGTGGGCCCACCCTGGACGGCCGCACGGCGCCAGGTGCTGCTGAACAGCCGTATCGGCACCACCCAAGCCCTGCTTCAGTGGCTGCAGCAGACAGGGCAACGCCCATCGGTGTGGGTGCAGGCCTCGGCCATCGGTTTTTACGGCGTGCGCCCACCCGAGGAGATCCTCACCGAGACCAGCACGCCTGGCCAGGGCTTCATGTCAGAGCTGTGCGTGCGCTGGGAGCAAGCCGCCGCGCAGGCCACCGCCCAGGGCATCCGGCAAGTGGTGCTGCGCCTGGGCGTGGTGCTGGGGCCTGGCGGCGCGCTGCCGCCGCTGCTGCTACCCATCCGGCTGGGGCTGGGCGGGCGCATGGGCTCAGGCCAGCAGGTGATGAGTTGGATCCACCGCGACGATGTCCTGACGCTCATCACCACCGCCCTGCAAAGCCCGCAGAACAGCCCACCGATGCAGGGCATCTACAACGCCACCGCCCCCGAGCCCGTGCCCCAGGCCACCTTCGCCGCCACCGCAGGCCAATTGCTGCACCGCCCCGTGTGGCTGCCCGTGCCCGCAGCTCCGCTGCGCTGGGCGATGGGCGAAATGGCACAACTGTTTGTGGATGGGCAAAACGTGCTGCCAGCCCGGCTGCAGCGTGAGGGGTTCACTTTTGCCCACCCCACCCTTCGGCAAGCCTTGCGCAGCCTGGTCTAGGCACCCACCGCAGCGCGGCGCTTCACCAAGAGGATTGACGAGCCATCCGACATCCCCTCCTATACTCCCGCACCAGTGAAGGCGGTTGCGCCGGGAGTGCCCAACACCCAGCCGCAGACCTGCACGCCATGCCTGCATGGTGACAACAACGACTGGAGACCTGACTCATGCAATTCTTGAATGCTGCGGTGTGCGTGCTCGCCGCTTTTTCCGCATCCTTCGCCCTGCCCGCGTTGGCGCAAGAGACCTGGCCAACCAAACCGTTGCGACTGATCATCCCCTTCCCGGCAGGGGGCAGCAGCGACCAATTGGGGCGGTTGATGGCCAAGGAACTGGGGCAAAAGCTGGGGCAGCCGGTGCAGGTCGAAAACACCGACAGCAAAGGCACCAAGGCAGCGGCCGGGGCTGCGCCCGATGGCTACACACTCGTGCTTTCCGGCGTGGGCACCAACGCCATCAGCCACGCGCTGAACCCCAACCTCGACTACGACTCGCTCAAGGACTTCGTGCACATCTCGCAGCTGTCCGAAGGCCCCAACGTGCTGGCTGTGGCCACCGCATCGCCGCTGAAGTCGCTGCAAGACCTGGTCGAAACGGGCAAGGCCAACCCGGGCAAACTGACCTATGCGCAGGTGCATGCCTCTTCGGGGCATTTGTCGATGGAGCTGCTCAAGCAAACCGTGAGCACCTGCGTGAGCGGCTCTACCGGCACCCGCAACTGCACAACGCTGGGGCTGACGGGCGTGCCCTACACAGGCGCCAAACCTGCCCTGGAGGCACTGGCAGACAACAAGGTCAGCATGTTGATCACCAACCTGGACGCCGTGGCGCCCCTGGTGCGCAGCGGCAAACTGCGCGCCCTGGCGGTGACCAGCCTGTTCCGCAACCCCCAACTGCCCGATGTGCCCAGCATTTCCGAAGCAGGCTACCCCGGCTTCAAGGCCGTGTCCTGGGTCGGCATCTCGGCCCCCAAGGGCACGCCACCCGCCGTCGTGGCCCGGCTTGAAAAGGAAATGGAAAACGCCTTCAAGGCCACCGAGGCCCGCAAGCAACTCGAAGCGCAAGGGCTTGTCGTGGTCGTGTCCCGGTCTGTCGATTACACCGACTTCATCCGCAAGGAAATCGAACGCTGGCGCCGGGTGGTGAAGGTCGCCGGCATTCAATCGCCCGCCTGACGCGGCGGCGCCTCTGAAGAACCTGTGCTGAAGATAGGCCAGCGCCACGGCGGGAGAAAACACCTGCTTGAGAAGCGCCGGCCTGGCTTCATCTGGTGGCATACGGCGGCTGCCACCCCGGTACTACCCACCGACACAAGCGCCGGCTCAATCACCGGTGCAGCCGGTGCAGCCGGTGCAGCCGGTGCAAACGCTACATTTTTTATAGCTGCCAGCGCATGATTTATATGCGCCAGAGGTCTATTTGATGCCTAAACCCCACTGGCTTTTGATCCCTGTGCGCTGGCTGGCCCACCTGGGCACCTGGCTGCTGGCCGTGCTGGTGGCCTTTGAGGAATGGGGTTGGGAGCCACTGCAGCGCGTGCTCGCGCGCATCGGGCGCTGGCCCGGGTTTCGGTGGATTGAGGGGTTTGTGCGCACGCTGCCGCCCTGGGCGGCGCTGGCACTGTTTGTACTGCCTTCGCTGCTGCTGTTGCCCATCAAGCTGCTGGCCCTGTGGGCCATGGGGCATGGTCACGTGGGGCTGGGCATGCTCATCATCCTGGCAGCCAAAGTGCTGGGCACCGCCGTGCTGGCCCGGCTGTTTACGCTCACGCGCCCGGCCCTCATGCAGCTGCACTGGTTTGCCTGGCTGTACACGGGCTGGGTGGGGTTCAAAGACCCGCTGCTGGCCCGAGCACGCGCCTCTTGGCCCTGGCGGGCGGGCCGCGCCATCAAGCGGCGGCTGGGCACGCGACTGCGGTTGCGCTGGCGGCTCTGGTGGCGTGACCACACTCCGCCCGGCCCGGGGGCGTAGCGCAGCCCATAGCTCCCAACTCTCAGCTCACGCCACCACGTAGTCCGGGTGCCGGGCGCAAATCTCGTCGAGCTGGCTCAGCGTGCCTGAGAGGTGGGCGCGCAGCTGATCCTGCGCCCGGGGCGCGTTGCCTTCGGCAATGGCGTCGACGATGGCACGGTGGTCTTGCACCACCGCGGCGGTTTTGCCCTCGGTGGGCAGGTGCAGGCGGCGCAGCCGGTCCACATGGCCGGACATGCGGCGCACCAAGTCCCACAGGCCGACCACCCCAGCAGCCTCGTACATCAGGCGGTGAAAGTCTTGGTCGGCAGCCACAAACTCGCTGTAGTGCTCAGGCCCCATCACCAGAACCATGCGCTCCACCTGAGCGCGCAGGCGCTCCAGCGTGGCGGGGTCGGGCTGCAGCGCCAGGGTGCGCACCACCTCCAGCTCGATGGAGCGGCGCAGGTAGTGCGCCTGCTTGGCCGCGCTGATGTCGATGCGGCTGACCACGGTGGCGTGTTGCGGAAAGATATCGACCAGCCCTTCCTCGCCCAGCTTGAGCAGCGCATCGCGGATGGGGGTCTGGCTGATGCCGAATTGCTCGGCCAGTTCGGCGCGGGCCAGCACGGTGCCGGGCACTAGGTCGAGCGCCACGATGGCCTCGCGCAGTTTTTCAAACACCTGGGGCGCGGCATGGCGCGAGCGGTCCAGGCGGACTTTTTCGATCACTTTTTCAATCACGGGCATGGGCGGGATTGTCGCATTGACGCACTAATATATTAGTGCTTTAATGTTTTGCATGACTCGCCGCACCTACGACTCCCTGCGCAGCGCCCGCTGGTTTGCACCAGACGATCTGCGCTCTTTTGGCCACCGCTCCCGCATCATGCAAATGGGCTACGCGCCCGAGGACTGGGTGGGCAAGCCCATCATTGCCATCGTCAACACCTGGTCCGACATCAACCCCTGCCACGGCCACTTCAAGCAGCGCGTCGAAGACGTGAAGCGCGGCGTGCTGCAGGCCGGGGGCTTCCCCATCGAGCTGCCCGCCATCTCGCTGGCAGAGGCCTTCGTCAAGCCCACCACCATGCTCTACCGCAACATGCTGGCCATGGAGACCGAAGAGCTGCTGCGCAGCCACCCGGTGGACGGCGCGGTGCTGATGGGCGGCTGCGACAAGACCGGCCCCGGCCTGCTGATGGGTGCGATGAGTGCAGGCCTGCCCTGCATCTTTGTGCCCGCAGGCCCCATGCTGCGCGGCAACTACAACGGGCAGATCCTGGGCTCGGGCTCGGACGCCTGGAAGCTGTGGGACGAGCGCCGCGCAGGCAACCTGAGCAAGACCGAATGGCTGGGCGTGGAGGCCGGCATTGCCCGCAGCCACGGCACCTGCATGACCATGGGCACTGCCGCCACCATGACGGCGATTGCCGAGGCGATTGGCATGACGCTGCCGGGCGCATCGTCCATCCCCGCGCCCGATGCCAACCATGTGCGCATGAGCGCCGAAAGCGGCCGCCGCATTGTTGAGATGGTGTGGCAGGACGACACCCCGGCCAAGCTGCTCAGCCGCGAGTCGTTCTTGAACGGCATCAACGTGGCCATGGCGGTGGGCTGCTCCACCAACGCCATCGTGCATCTGGTGGCCATGTCGCGCCGCGCCGGTGCGCACTGCGCCGTGACGCTGGATGACTTTGACGCCGCCAGCCGCCGTGTGCCCGTGCTGGCCAATGTGCGCCCCAGTGGCGACACGTATTTGATGGAAGACTTCTACTACGCAGGCGGCCTGCTGGGCCTGATGTCGCGCATGCGCGAGCACCTGCATTTGGGCGCAGCCACCGTCACCGGCAAGCCGCTGGGCGAGAACATCGAAGGTGCCAAGGTGTTCAACGACGACGTGATCCGCACCACCGAAACCGCCATCTACGCCGAAGGCGCACTGGCCGTGCTGCGCGGCAACATCGCCCCCAACGGCGCGGTCATCAAGCCCAGCGCCTGCGCCCCGCACCTGCAGCAGCACACCGGCCCGGCGCTGGTGTTTGACGACTACCCCAGCATGAAGGCCGCGGTGGAAGACCCCGACCTGGACGTGACGGCCGAGCACATCATGGTGCTGCGCAACGCGGGCCCCCAAGGCGGCCCCGGCATGCCCGAGTGGGGCATGCTGCCCATCCCCACCAAGCTGGTCAAACAAGGTGTGCGCGACATGCTGCGCCTGTCGGACGCGCGCATGAGCGGCACCAGCTACGGCGCCTGCATCCTGCACGCCTCGCCCGAGGCCTACATCGGCGGCCCGCTGGCGCTGGTCAAAACGGGTGACCTCATCACCGTGGACGTGCCTGCGCGCCGCATTCACCTGGAAGTGAGCGACGCCGAGCTGGAGCGCCGCCGCGCCGCCTGGGTACCACCGCCACCGCGCTTTGAACGCGGCTACGGCTGGATGTTCAGCCGCCACATCCTGCAAGCCGACCAGGGCTGCGACTTTGACTTTTTGGAAACCGGCTTTGGCGCGCCTGTGCCCGAGCCCGACATCTTCTGATGCCTGTATGCACCCCAACACCCCAAACCGTTTACCCGGAGACCCACACCGTTTGCGCTAAGGCCCCAACCCGTTCACGCTGAGCTTGTCGAAGCGCCGCGCAAGGCTTCGACAAGCTCAGCCCGAACGGTTTGGGTTCTGGTTCGGACTCTGATGAATTGAACGCGAATCCGCCCCCTCCCTCTCAGCCCTCACCTTTTTTGCACTGAGCTCCACCCCCATGGCACTGAACCCCACCACCCGCGCCCAGCTGATGAAAGTCAGCACCGCCACGCTGTGCACCGCCCTCTTCAAGCGCGGCCTGCGCAACCAGTTTTTGCAAGACGTGCACCCGCTGCGCGCCGGCCGCGCCAACATGGTGGGCGAAGCCTTCACGCTGCGCTACATCCCGGCCCGCGAAGACCTCAACCCCATCAGCGTGTTCCAGAACCCCGACCACCCCCAACGCAAGGCGGTGGAAGACTGCCCGCCCGGTGCCGTGCTGGTCATCGACAGCCGCAAGGACGCACGCGCCGCATCGGCAGGCTCCATCCTCGCCTCGCGCCTCATGCAGCGCGGCGTGGCCGGGCTGGTGACGGACGGCGGCTTTCGCGACACGCCCGACATTGCGGCGCTCGATATGCCTGCCTACCACCACCGCCCCTCGGCCCCCACCAACCTCACGCTGCACCAGGCCATCGACATCAACGTGCCCATTGGCTGCGGCGACGTGGCCGTGTTCCCCGGCGATGTGGTGGTGGGCGACAGCGAAGGCGTCATCGTCATCCCCGCCCACCTGGCCGATGAGATTGCCGCCGAGGCCACCGAGATGACGGCGTTTGAAGACTTCGTGACCGAGAAGGTGATGGAGGGCCGCACCATCATTGGCCTGTACCCGCCCACCAACCCGCAGGCGCTGACCGACTTTGCCGCCTGGCGGCAGGCGCACGGGCGCTGACACGTGCCACTACGGATCCGGCCGCTTTGAACTTGAAATGTCCGTTCGGGTTGAGCCTGTCGAAACCTTGCGCGGCGCTTCGACAGGCTCAGCGTGAACAGTTCAAGTAGGTTCACACCGGATCCACAAGTGCGAAGAACGGTTCACAAAACTCAGCGCAGCGGTTCTGGCTAGGCGCTGCGTCGCAGGCAATACGAGTAGTACGACAAGACGCAACGACGCCAGAAGAGTTTTTTGAGCCGCTCCCCCCGAACCAAGGGCCCGCAGAGGCCCTGGCCTTTTCATCCTTTGCAGGAGACATGTATGCAACCCGTTCCATTAACCCTTCACCACCCACTGCGCCGCGCCGCGCTGGCTCTGTGCGCTGCAGCGCTGCTGCCCGCCCTGGGCACACTGACGTCCACCCCGGCCCAAGCCCAGACGGGCGACTGGCCCAACGCCAAGCCCATCACCTACGTGGTGCCCTTCACCGCCGGTGGCTCCACCGACATCATTGGCCGCACCATCGCCAACAAGCTGCAAGAGTCGCTGAAACAGGCCGTGGTGGTCGAGAACAAGCCCGGCCAGGCCGGCGGCATTGGTGCATCGTTTGCAGCCAAGGCTGCGCCCGATGGCTACACCCTGTTTGGCGGCACCATCAGCACGCACGCCATCAACGCCAGCCTGTACAAAAACCTGTCGTATCACCCCGTGAAAGACTTTGAGCCCGTGGCCCTGGTCGCCACGCTGCCCAATGTGCTCATCATCAACCCCTCGCTGGGCGTGAACACCGTGGCCGAGCTGATTGCGCTGCTCAAGAAAGACCCGAGCAAGCGCATGTTCGCGTCCTCGGGTGCAGGCACCTCTACCCACCTGGCGGGCGAAATGTTTGGCGACCTGATTGGAGTGAAGCTCACGCACATCCCCTACAAAGGCACGCCCCCCGCACTCACCGACGTGGCGGCAGGCCAGGTGACATTCATGTTCGACCAGATGACCGCCGCGCTGCCCCTGGCCAAGGCGGGCCGCGTCAAGCTGCTGGCCGTCACAACCGGCAAGCGCATCACCCTCGCGCCCGAACTGCCCACCATGATCGAGTCCGGCGTGCCGGGCTTTGAGATGTCGTCGTGGCAGGCCATCTACGCCCCCAAGGGCACCCCTAAGGCCATTGTGCAAAAGCTCAACGCCGAGATCGTCAAGGCCCTGAAGCTGCCCGACGTGCAGGCCAAGCTGCACGACCAGCTGGGCATGAACATTGTGGGCAGCACGCCCGAAGAGCTGGCCGCGCACATGGACAAAGAGATTCCGCGCTGGGCGGATTTGGTGAAGAAGTCGGGCGCAACGCCGGACTGACTTTAACCATCGCGGAGCGGAAGGGAGGGCGTTGAACACATCCCTCTGCGATTGCCAAGCCAGCTCCTTCAGCACCTGCACAGCTACGATTTCAATAGCAGCCTGCGCTTTCCTGACATGCGCAGCATGCCAATTTGATCCAAAATCGCACACCCGAGAACGCCGCGCTTGCCTTTGCAGCCCCGCGCCTTTGTAATCTCGCTTCACCTTTTTGCATTCACCCTGGCCCCTTTGATGAACTCTCCAGAGGACGACTCCCGCTTTGTGGCCGGTGATGGCCCCGTCAACCGCCGCACCGCGCTGCTGCATGAGCGCCAAACCCGCGCCACCGAGGAGCCCCCGGAGCACTCGCCTTTGGCCGAGCGGCTGCAGAGGGTGCATGCACGCAGCCAGCTGGGCACGCCGCTGGCTGAGTCCCTTGCGGCCCCAGCGCCTGCACAGGCTGCGCCGTCTGCCTTGCACATTGCCACCAGCGTGGTGACGGCGGGAGGGGGCGTGGTCGCCTTGCTGGGGGTGATTCAGGCCGCCATGCTGCCCTTGGCTGCGGGCGCTGGCATTGCCGTGCTGGGTGCGCTGGGCTGGTGGCGCACGCGCCCTGCCCAACCCGCCCGCAGTGCCACACCTGCGGCGGCTTTGTTTGACACGGAAGCCCTGCAAGCCTTTGACCGTGCCCTGGAGGCCGCCGCGCCCGAGCTGGGCGAGCAGGCCACGCAGCGCCTGCTAGAGACCAAGGAAGCCTTCCAACGCATGGGCCACGAGCGCCCCACGCACGACGAGCACTTCACGGTGGAAGACCGCCTGTTTCTGCGCGAGTGCCTACGCCGCTACCTGCCCGACACGCTGCAAGCCTACCTGCGCGTGCCCGCTGCGCAGCGCCGCCAGGTGCTGCACGAAGGCCAGCCCTCGGCCCACGATGCGCTGCTGCAGCAACTGGCCTTGCTGCACGGTGAAATTCTGGCCCGCGAAAAGAAAATCGGCCGCAGTGCGGCCGAGGAGCTTGCAAGGCAGCAGCGGTTTCTCGAATCCAAGAAATCGCGCTGATCACCCCTGACCCATTCGCACTGATCCTGTCGAAGGTTTGCGCAGGCAGCATGCCCTGGCTTCGACAAGCTCAGCCCGAACGGGCGGAGTTGGGGCCGGGGCCGGGGTGGGGTGGGGTGGGGTGGGGTGGGGTGAGCGTGCGGACGAACGGGTCAGCCATGGGATAGAACGCCTTGGCTTGAATACCCACCACCCCGTTCACCCTGAGCCTGTCGAAGGGCTGCGCAGACTGTGCCCCGGCTTCGACAGGCTCAGCCCGAACGGGCAGGGTTGGGGATGAGCTGGCGCAAGGCCAGCCTTAGGATCAGGACGCGTCGCTGCCTTCGCGGGCACGGGCGGCGCGGCGCTCCAGCAACTCAGCCTCTTGCGCATCGCGCACGGTCTTGGACAGCGTGAAGGTGGAGCTGACCAGGAACAGCCAGCTCACCAGCATGTAGTACTTCTGCCATTCGTCGATCTTCATGCGCCACAGGCCCCAGCCGGTCAGCAAGATGGCCGCTGCAAAGGCCACCCACACGGTGATGACCCACTGCGATGTGTCCACCGCCCCGTCGCGGTTGTCGCGCTGGGTTTTGGCCACGGCAAAGGTGCTGAACAGGCAAAAGAACAGGCCGATGGCCAGGAAGGCGCGGTCCAGCTCCTGGCCGGGCAGGTTGATCACACCGATGGCGGCGCACAGCACCGACAAGGCAAAAGAGATGCGCACTTGCAGGCGCCAGGCGGTGGTGTCGCGTTGAACCATGTAGCGGGTTGCCATTTCAGTTTTCCTTCGTCAGGTTAAAAATAAGGGATACGGGAGAGGTACGGGACATCAGCAAAGTCAGAGCTTGACCGGGCCACTGAGCTGCGCCGAAGTGGCTTTCTTGGCCTGCTCCATGCGCACCTTGTCGATGTACTGCTCAGCGCGCTGGATTTCGGACGCGATCATCGCGTTGTTCTGCCCCATCACCACGATGGCCTTGGAGCGGAAGTCGTCCATCGCGTCCATGGCCTTGAAGGTCTGGTCGAACATTTCCTTGAGCTTGTCGATGCCCACCATAGGGTTCTGCGCAAACTGCGTGGTCTTGTCCACATGGGTGTTGAGCTGGCGGCCAGTTTCAGCAATCAGGTTCTCGATGGTGCTGTTCACGCCCGTGAGCATCTCCATCACCTTGATCTGGTTGCCCGTGGCGCGGGCCACGGTCTGGGCCACGGCCAGCGCGCTCATGCCGGTGGTGGCCACGCGTGAGCAGCCGTTCATCATCTCGCGCCCGGTTTTTTTGAGCACGTCCAGCGCCAGGTAGCCGTTGGTGCACACGGCCTGCTGGGTCAGCATGTCTTGCAGGTTCTGGCGGGCATAAAACAGCACCTCTTGCTCCAGCGCCTTGGCGCGCTGGGGCTCGGTGGCCTTCAGCGATTCGACCTTGGCCATGAGCCGCTCGTCCAGCACCTGCGCAAAGCGCATGGCCCCGGTGAGCTTTTGCATGGCGTCCCACAGCTTGGTGCGGGTGGCTTCGATCTCGACCACATCGCGCTGCATGTCGTCGCGCGCGGCGTAGAGCTGCTCCATGCTTTTTTGCAACTGGCCGCCCGCGCTTTCAAAGCGGCGAAAGTAGTTTTGCAGCCGGTTGCCAAAGGGGATAAAGCCCAGCAGCTTTTGCGGCTGGAACAGGTCGCCCTCTTTGCCGGGGTTGAGCGTGTCGAGCTGGCGGCGCATATCCTGGATGGCGCGAAAGGCGGTGCCGTCTTCCACGCCCACAAAGTTGCGCTCCATGAAGCGCCCCTGCATCAGGCTGGCGGCCACCGAGATTTCTTCGCGCCCCAGGGCAAAGGCGCTGTCGAGCTTGGCGCGAAAGCCTTCGCTTTGCACGTCTTCGGCCATGAGGCTGTCAACAAAGCGGCTCACCTGGTCTTCCACAGCGCGTGCCACTTCGGGGGCCAGGGGCACGGCCGTGCTGGCCACTTCGTTGCTGACGGGCTGCACCACCTCGGGGGGGGTCAGCTGAAAGGTGCCTGCGGCGCTGGCGCTCTGTACAGGCTGTGCTGTCTGCACGGGGGTCGGGTTGGACATGCGCTTCTCTCCTCGGTTGCTCGGTGATTCTAGGGACGAACAGGGGCTGCAGGGCGGCCCATCGCGGCCCCTTGGGGTATCTCCGCAACACCCTCTGCGGCGCTATCAGCCGCGCTTTCCGCAGCGCTGGGCGTGCCGCACGAAAAGCAGTACCGCGAGAACGCGTTCTTGCGGGTGCTGCAGTGGCCGCAGCGGTCAAACAGGCACAGGCCGCAGTGGGGGCAGTAGTCGATGGCCTCGTTCTTGAGGTCCACCGCCCGCTCGCAGCCGGGGCACACGCTCTTGCCCAGGCGGGCCATCACCACGTCGTAGCCCAGTTCTTCGCGGCGCTGGGCATCGGGCAGGGATTCGGCCAGCTTTTGGCGCTCCAGGTAACGGTTCAGCGCCAGGATGGCGTAGCGCCCCACCAGCACCGTGATGCCAATGCCCACCACATAGCGCACGTAGCCGCCGTAGCTGGGCAGGTAAGGCACCAGCTCCACAAAGAAGGCAAACAGCGCAAAGAAGATGAAGCCCCACACAAACGGCCAGTAAGTGCCCTTGCGCTTTTTGACGAACAGCCAGCCCGCCGCCACCAACAGTGGCAATGTCAGGGCCAGGCGGTACAAAAACACGCGCAGCTCTACTTTGCGGCTTTCGGCTTGCATGCGCGCATAGCCCTGGCTCTCCAGATCGCTGAGTTGCCGCTGCGTGGCCGCCGCTGTCTGGCGCGCATCGAGTGCAGCCTGCTGCTGGGCTTCTACTGCGCGCAGGGCCTGGCGCTCGGCCTGCTTGAGTTCATCCAGCGTGCGCGTGCGACGGATCACCTCGGGGTCTTGGTCCGCACGCTCGGTCACGCGGCGGGTGGCCAGCCAGTTGCTAAAGGTCTCCCGCTCGGCCTGGTTGTCGCTCTGCGCCTTGCGGTGTTGCAACTGGGCCTGCTCCAGCACGGTCTGGGCGTCTTGCTCGGCCTCGCGCTGGGTGCGGATCTTGTCGCGCAGCGCCTGGGCCTGGGCTTTGTCCAGAAAGTCGTCCACCTGCAGCGGCCGCTCCACCTTGGGCAAATCGCCCACCACGGTGCCCCCCAGCCCGATCAGAAAGCTGGCAAACACCACGGCCACCAGCCACAGCCCGCGCCGAAACCACTTCTCTGACAACCGCAAAGACTTGCTCATGGCACCCTCACTCTTTTTGCTATTTATTTAATAGCTTTCAGCGCTTTATTCATAAGAGCTGGCAGCCATTTTCACTTCAACTGCATGGCGTCAGCGCTTGGCCTGCACACCCACAGGCGCTGCCGCCAGCTGTGTGCGCTGCATCCACGACAGCACCGAATCCACCGTCACCGTCTCGATGCGGCCCGCATACCGTTTGTCGCTCGGATGGTCGTCAAACGCGATGTTGGCCGAGCCCACGCGCCCGCCCAGCCGGGTCAGCGGCCCCAGCTTCAGCGCCGTGGGCTCATAGCCCTTGAAGCGCAGCCACGCCTGGGCCTGCTCGCGGGTGCGCACGGTGGCGGGCTCCATGGCGAAGGCCAGGGTCTCCAGCGCCCACTGGTTGGACTGCTGGTACTTGGTGCCCCACGCGTAGCTGACCATGCTGTACGGCTGGGCGTGCAGCATGGTGGCGCGGCCGTTGTCGCTCAGCACCGGCAGCAACTGGGCCTGCACGGCAGGGCTGGGCACGGCCAGCACGGCCTCATAGCGCCACAGGTCGTCCAAAAAGAACTCGCCCAGGCCCTGGCGGTACACATGGCCCACGGCCGTACCGCATTCGTTGAGCTTGTGCGCCACGCGCCAGGGGCCTTCGGCCGTTTTGTAGGCCCAGCCAAAGTGCGAGTAGCGCAGGCCGTACTTGCCCAGGTCTTGCCCAGCCCGGCCCACCAGCACCACCGTGGCGCCGCTGCGCTCGTTCTCAGCGTCCAGCGCCTGCGAGGTTTGCGCCGCCAGCGCCATGCCGCGCTCGATCACCTGGGCGGTGACGGGCTTGCGCTCGTCACAAGCGCGGCCTGCGTGGGCTGGGGCGGCGCCCAGCAGGGCAGCACCGGCCAGCACCGCCACGCCCCACACAGTGAGGAGACCAGGCAAGGGGTTGCGCTGCGCGGGGGCAGGCATGGGAACGCAAGAAGTAATCATCGGGATCATGGTGTGGGGTGCCTTACATCCGCTCGTTGTGCAACAGGGCACGGCCGATGGCATTGGGCACAAAGGCCAGTGCCTCGCCCGCCACCGATAGCACCACACCAGTGCCGATCACACTGCAGGTCACGGTGGTGCCCACCGCCTGGGCCGAGGCCCCCACCCCGCGCCCGACCACCTCCACGCTGACCCGGGCGCCGTCAGAGGCCCGCTCCAGCACATACAGCGTGCCAGCGGCAGACGCCTCCACCGACTTCACCACCAGCACGGCGCCCGTCACCGACAGGGCCGCAGGCACGGCCACCACGGCCCCGGCCGCTGCCGAAGCCCCCCCAGCCACCGCCACCACCGAGGCCACTGGCAGCAGCGAAAGCACCGCTGACGCCTCGCTGTTCGCGTGGGCTGGCGCCACGGCCGTTAAAGCCAGTGCGCCCATCGCCCCGGCGGCCAACAGCACACGCGCCAGTGCCTGCTTCCACCGGGGGGCGGCCAAGGATGGGCTTGTCAGCGCCTGGCGGGGCAGGGCCACAGGGATGGCCTGAGAGACAACATGGCGGCGAAAGAGTCGCATGGGATGGGGGTGCTCCATGAAGGAGCCTGGGTTGAACACGGTGCGAATAGTGCCAACTCGTAACTTGCGTGTCTGCATTCGAACGTAACAGTGCCGGCCAGCTGGCCAAAAAGTACCGTTTTTTAGTACTTTTTCATCAAATCTGCCCATTTGAGCTACACAAAAGCGCTTCGCTGTCGGCAATACACCTACGCGACAGCCTGGCAACCGGGCTGCCCAGACAATGCCCGCGAACCCAGTGCGCCCCACGCACCCACCTCCCGTCCAGGCATCGCAGCCCTATTTTTGAACCCCATCGCCATGACCAAAACCTTTGACCTCATCGTCCACGGCGCCACCGGCTTCACAGGCCGCCTGGTGGTCGAATACCTGCTGCAACGCTACCCCGCAGGCAACGGCCTGCGCTGGGCCATGGGCGGGCGCAATGCCGACAAGCTCGCTGCCGTGCGCGACGAGCTGGGAGCCCCCGCCGACACCCCACTGGTCGTGACCGACACCGCCAACCCCGCCAGCCTGCAAGCGCTGATGCAGGCCACACGCCTAGTGTTGACCACCGTGGGCCCCTACCAGCTCTATGGCAACGAACTGGTGGCCGCCTGCGCCGCCAGCGGCGTGGACTACGTGGACCTGTGCGGCGAGCCCGCCTGGATGCGCCAGATGATCGACGCCCACGAAGCCACCGCCCAGGCCAGCGGCGCGCGCATCGTGTTCTCGTGCGGGTTTGACTCCATCCCGTTCGACCTGGGCGTGTTCCTGCTGCAAAAGGAATTTGCCCAGCGCTTTGGCCATGCCGCACCGCGTGTGCGAGGCCGCGTGCGCAAGATGAAGGGCACCTTCTCAGGCGGCACTGCCGCCAGCCTCAAAGCCACCATGGCCGCAGCCGCCAGCCAGCCCGGCGTGCTGGAGTTGCTGAAAAACCCGTTCTCGCTGACCCCAGGGTTCGAGGGCCCACGCCAGCCCTCGGGCCACAAGCCCATGGTGGACGAGGCCCTGGGCACGGTGAACGGCGCGGGCATCTGGGTGGCCCCGTTTGTGATGGCGGCCATCAACACGCGCAACGTGCACCGCTCCAACCTGCTGCTGCAACACGCCTGGGGCCAGGACTTTGTCTACGACGAAATGCTCATCACCGGCCCCGGCGAAAAGGGCGAAGCCATTGCCAACGCGGTGGCGGGCGACAAATCGATGGGCTCCGACCAAGGCCCCCAACCGGGCGAAGGCCCCTCGCGCGAAGAGCGCGAAAGCGGCTTCTACGACCTGCTCTTTTTGGGCACCGACACCGCAGGCCACACCCTGCGCGTGGGCGTGAAGGGCGACCGCGACCCCGGCTACGGCTCCACTTCCAAGATGATTGCCGAATCGGCCGTCTGCCTGCTGCAAAACGCCACCGCCACACCCGGCGGCATCTGGACCACGGCGCCCGCGATGGGCGATGCGCTGATCGCGCGGCTGCAGGCGAATGCGGGGTTGAGTTTTGGGGTGGAGGGGGCGGCCTGACGAAGTGAGGGGGGCAGCTGGTTCAAACCGAAACGGGGTTGCCCCGTATCAATGGCCCGAGGACGGCCTACAAAGCGCTATCAAACCAATAGCTTCTTGCGCTTGATTATCTCTGGCTGAATCCGCTTTTATTGATCCGGCACGAACCTACTTGAACCGTTCACTGAGCGCAGTCGAAGCGCCGCGCAAGGTTTCGACAAGCTCAACCCGAACGGATACCTCAAGTTCAAAGAGGCCTGCTCAATAGTTCGATTTTTTGGGAACAGACACTGGAAAATTGAAAGACAAGCCCGAGTCCAGCCCCCCTTTTTGTCCTTGTCGTCTGCGATAGAAGTGAGCGTCTCTTTCAGAAGATCACCTGCAGCTCACAAACTTCATGCTGACCTCACGCAGCGCCTCAAGACTTGCCGAACTTCACGCTTCGACATCTTGAAAGGTCACCATGATTCTCGCCCTCGGGATAGGGTTCAGTCTGCTCTGCTTGGCCCTCTTTGGGACGGCCGCCTTCTTCCTGGCCAAGGGCCTGGCCCGTGCGTTGGCCGCCGTGTCCCGCCGGTTCCTTGCATACACACCACCCGTTCCCGCACTGCGTGTTGCCTCCTGGGCCTGCGCCCTGCTCGTGTTGATCCTGGTGCCCATGAAGGGGTGCAGCCATTGGCAGGCCTCGTTGTATCGCCAGGCGATTCCACCCCAGTTCGGGCCGCTGGAGTTACTGCACCACGATGAGATCAGCAGCTTCAGAGAAGGCTGTGGATTTGCGATTTTCAGGCTGTCCGACAAAGACCTGGCGCGCCTACGCAACCATGGCCTGGCGCATCTTGAAACCGCCCGCCTGGGCCGGGATGGCGACCCCTACCACCAGTACAAGCCCTGGAGCGCCACACCCGCGCCAAAAAATGAACACCTGTTTCGTGGTGAGAGCTGCACCGACGCGCCGCCCGCTTTGCTCCAGCAAGCACAGCAAGCCGCTGACAAGAAAGGCGCCTTCTTCACCACCGGACATGAGCAGGATCTGGTAGTGGTTCCTGCGCTGGGAATACTCATCTATTCCTACAACGGGTGAGGGGCTGGAGGTGCGCTTTGCCGCTTCAGCAGGCTGGCATTGGCGCGAGTTCAGTCCTTCATTCCCCCTGAGAAAAGTAGAGCGTCAAGGCTTGCCTTGTGCCCCTCACCATCACAGGGCTGAGGTCATCGGCCCCAATGCAAGACCCGCAAGCCCCACAAAATTCGCTATGCAATTAATAGCTGCTTGCGCTTTAAATACGGCATCTACAGCCATTTTTCCCATATATTGCTTTCAACCTCTGTCTTGACAGGTCAAGCCGCAAGACCTGCGCCCTGCTGACCGACCAGCAACTTGTCCTGTTCTGACTGAAACTTGGCCGTCAGCGGCATCGCTCAGCCCTGCGCCCACGTACACAATGGCCAACCTGCCCTTGCGACCACCACCGCCCCATGAACCTCCCTATGCGCCCCCGTGATCTTTGCCTGGCCCTGCTCGTCATCGTGGTGTGGGGGCTGAACTTTGCGGTCATCAAAGTGGGCTTGAACGGCGTGCCGCCCATGCTGCTGGGCGCGCTGCGTTACCTGCTGGCGGCGTTTCCGGCGCTGCTGTTTGTGCGGCCACCCAAGGTGCCGCTGCGCCTGTACCTGCTGTACGGCATGACGATGGCGGTAGGCCAGTTTGCGCTGCTGTTCACGGCCATCCACATCGGAATGCCTTCGGGGTTGGCATCGCTGGTACTGCAGTCGCAGTCGTTCTTTACCCTGCTGCTGGCAGCCTGGTGGCTGCGGGAGAGTTGGCAAGGCAACCAGATGGCTGGACTGGCGCTGGCCGGGGCCGGGCTGGTGCTGATTGGCAGCGCGCACGGGGCCTCGATGCCGCTGGCGGGGTTTGCGCTCACCGTGGCTGCAGCGGCGCTGTGGGGGTGCGGCAACATCGCCACGCGGGCGGTGGGGCGCTATGGGCCGATGAACCAGTTTGCGTTCATCGTGTGGTCCAGCCTGGTGGCGCCGCTGCCTTTTTTGGCGCTGGCGGTGTGGATGGACGGGGCCAGCGCCGTGCTGGCCGCTGTGCAAAACCTCTCGCTCACCTCGCTGGCAGCGGTGGGCTACATCGCCTGGGTCTCGACCTTGCTCGGGTTTGGGCTGTGGACTTTCCTCATGTCCCGCTACCCGGTCAACCGCGTGGCCCCCTTCACGCTGCTGGTGCCCGTGGTGGGCCTGACCACGGGCTGGTGGGTGTTTGGCGAGCAACTGCTGCACGTGCACTTTGCGGGTGCTGGGCTGCTGATGGCCGGGTTGCTGGTGAATGTGTTTGGAGGCCCCGCCTGGGCCGCGCTGAAGGGGCGCCTGCGCGCTGCGCCCTGACGGCGCCACTTGGGAGGGTTGGCCGCAGGGGCGTTAAAGCGCCAACGGCAGCTCGGTGGAGGACAACACATTGCGCAGCACCATGAACGAGCGCACCTGCCGCACGCCCGGCAGGTAGATGAGTTGCTCTGCGTGCAGGCGGTTGAAGCTCTCGCTGTCGCGCGTGCGCACCAGCATGAAGTAGTCGAACTCGCCGGTGACCACATGGCACTCCATGCAGCCCGAGATCTTGATGGCGGCTTTCTCGAACTCTGCGAACGACTCGGGCGTGGACCGGTCCAGCACCACACCAATCATCACCAGCATGCCCGCACCCACGGCCTTGGGGTTGAGCAGCGCCACCACCCCATCGATGAGCCCCAGGCGCTTGAGCCGCTCCACCCGGCGCAGGCAGGCGGGGGCGCTCAGGTGCACTTTCTCGGCCAGGGCCACGTTGGACAAGGACGCATCGCGCTGCAGCTGGCGCAGGATGGCTTTGTCGGTGCGGTCCAGCTCGGCGGACACATCGGCCTGTTGCACATTCTTGGCACGAACTTTTGTTGCGCACATGGCTGTTTTCAAGAAATTTAGTAATGACTAATTTTCATATGAAAAACCAAAACACCGAAATTTGGAACAAATTCACAACCCATTGATTCAGGCATTTTTCTACGATGAAGGCACTGCAAGCCCGCTTGCATACCCCCTCCTTCCATCGACCGGAAACGCCATGAACTTGCAAAAATTCCCCCGCCACCCGCTCACCTTCGGCCCCTCGCCCATCACGCCACTGTCGCGCCTGTCGGCCCACCTGGGCGGCAAGGTGCACCTGTATGCCAAGCGCGAGGACTGCAACTCGGGCCTGGCCTTTGGCGGCAACAAGACGCGCAAGCTCGAATACCTGATCCCCGAGGCGATCGATGGCGGCTACGACACGCTGGTGTCGATTGGCGGTATCCAATCCAACCAGACGCGCCAGGTGGCCGCCGTGGCCGCCCACCTGGGCATGAAGTGCGTGCTGGTGCAAGAGAACTGGGTGAACTACTCCGACGCGGTGTACGACCGCGTGGGCAACATCGAGATGAGCCGCATCATGGGCGCCGATGTGCGCCTGGACGCAGCGGGCTTTGACATTGGCATCCGCCCCAGCTGGGAGCAGGCGATGGAAGATGTGCGCAAGGCCGGGGGCAAACCCTTCCCGATTCCCGCAGGCTGCTCAGAGCACCCGTACGGAGGCCTGGGCTTTGTAGGCTTTGCCGAAGAAGTGCGCCAGCAAGAAAAAGAGCTGGGCTTCCAGTTTGACTACATCGTGGTTTGCTCGGTGACCGGCAGCACGCAAGCCGGCATGGTGGTGGGCTTTGCAGCCGATGGCCGCGCGCGCAAGGTGATCGGCATTGACGCATCGGCCAAGCCAGAACAAACGCACGCACAGATCCTGCGCATCGCACAGAACACCGCCAAGCTCGTGGAGCTGGGCCAGGAGATCACGGCCGAGGACGTGGTGCTGGACACCCGCTACGGCGGCCCCGAGTACGGCCTGCCCAACGAGGGCACGCTCGAAGCCATTCGCCTGTGCGCCCGCCAGGAGGGCATGCTGACAGACCCGGTGTACGAAGGCAAGTCCATGCACGGCATGATCGACATGGTGCGCAAGGGCGAGTTTCCCGAAGGCTCGCGCGTGCTGTATGCCCACCTGGGCGGGGTGCCTGCGCTCAATGCGTACAGCTTCCTGTTCCGCAACGGCTGAGCCTGCCGCGGGCTGAACAGGCACGCCTTGCGCGTGCCTGTTTCACAGCGACCCACAGCACCGCCCCGACGGGAGCGGCCATCGCATTCCAACACTTGAATGGGAGTAGTGACATGGCAAAGGCAATAACGCGCAGGGGCACCTGTGCAGTGATAGCGGCAACGGCACTGGCAGGCTGCCTCACATATCCCGCAGCATACGCCCAAAGCTACCCGGACAAGCCTGTGCAGCTGGTGGTTCCCTTCCCACCCGGCGGTGCGGTGGACATGGTGGCCCGGCTTATCAACAAGCGGCTGGGGGAGCATTTGGGCCAGCCCATCGTGATCGAGAACAAAGGCGGCGCAGGCACCATTGTGGGGGCCTCATTTGTGGCCAATGCGCCTGCCGACGGCTACACGCTGCTGATCAGCTCGGGCTCCACCTTTACCGCCAACCCGGCGCTCAACCCCAAGCTGCCCTACGACCCGGTCAAGAGCTACGAACCCATTGGCATGACTGCGCGAGTGCCCCTGGTGCTGCTGGCGCACAAGGATGTTCCGATCCACACCCTGCAGCAGCTCAATGCCGCCGTGCGTGCCAACCCCGACAAGTATGTGTATGGCTCATTTGGCAACGGCACCACCGGGCACTTTGCCGCAGAGCTGGTGTGGCGGGCCCTGGGCATCAAGCTGACGCATGTGCCCTACAAAGGCAGTGCCCCGGCCATGAGCGACCTGATCGGTGGGCAGATTCCGTTTTCCATCGACACCGTGGCCGCAGCGCTACCGCAGATCAAAAGCGGAAAGATCAAGGCCATTGCCGTGACCGGTGCCACCCGTGCCACACAGTTGCCCGACGTGCCCACCGTGGCAGAGGCCGGGCATCCAGGCTTCTCGGCAGACTCCTGGCTGGCCATCGTGGCACCGCGCGGCCTGCCTGCCCCTGCGAGGGCCAAGCTGCAAAAAGCCCTGTCGGAAACCATGGCAGACGCTGAAGTGCGCAGCAAGCTGGGCGCCAGTGGCCTGGAGCCCGCTTATGCACCCGCGGCCACCGTGGCTGCGCGGATTGACGAAGAACTGCCGCGCATGCGGGCCATAGCCCAGAGCGCCAACATCCGCGCTGAATAAGGCGGGCACTGCCTGAACACGGAGCACGGGGGAACGCCCCTGTGCCCTCCTCCCTATTTCGGGCAGCTCAGGCCTGCAGCAACCCAGCCACCCGTTCGCGCAGCCCTGCGGGCTGCACCTCAGCGGCCGCCATCGCAGGCCCCACATTCAAGCCCACCCGGTTGAACAGGCCCCGGCGGAAGGGCTTGGCCATGGCGGTGCCGCGCTCCACGCGGCTGAAGAACGAGCCCCACAGGTTGGTCAGCGCCATGGGCACCACGGGGGCGTCCACACCGTCAGCCTGGGCGCGCTCGATGATCTTCATGATGCCGCCTTTGAACTCTTGCAGCTCACCATCCTTGGTGATGCCGCCTTCGGGGAAGATGGCCAGCAAGTCGCCCTCGCGCAGCACCTGCGCAGCGCGGTCAAACGCCGCCTGGTAGGTGGCGGGGTCGTCCTTTTGTGACGCCACCGGGATGGCCTTGGCCAGGCGGAACAGCCAGCCCAGCACCGGCACGCGGAAGATGCGGTGGTCCATCAGGAAGTAGATAGGCCGGGGGCTAGCGGCCATGAGCAGCACGGCATCGACAAAGCTCACGTGGTTGCATGCCAGGATGGCCGCGCCCGTGGTGGGAATGTGCTCGTCACCCCGCACCTTGAAGCGGTACACAAAGCGCGACAGCACCCAAGCCACAAAACGCAGCAGGTATTCGGGCACCAGCAAAAAGATGTAGGCGGCTACCACGGCATTGGCAATGCCGGTGAACAGGAAGACTTGCGGCACGGTGAAGCCCGCGCCCAGCAAGGCCCCTGCGATGACGGAGCTGCCAATCATGAACAGCGCATTCAGGATGTTGTTGGCCGCGATGATGCGGGCGCGGTGCGTGGGCTGGCTGCGCATTTGGATCAGGGCGTACATGGGCACGCTGTACAGCCCGGCAAACAGGCTCAGCAGCGCCAGGTCCAGCAGCACGCGCCAGTGTTGGTGTTGCGCAAGAAAGGCGGCAGCGCCCATCATCTCGGCCGCAGGCAGGCTGCGGGTGGCAAAGTACAAATCCACCGCAAACACGCTCATGCCGATGGCACCCAGCGGCACCAGGCCGATTTCAACGTGGCGGCGGCTGAGCACCTCGCACAGCAGCGAGCCCACGCCAATGCCCACCGAGAACACCACCAGCAGCAGCGAGGCCACTTGCTCGTTGCCGTGCAGCACCTCTTTGGCCAGGGCCGGAAACTGCGACAGGAACACGGCACCGAAGAACCACATCCAGCTGATACCCAACAACGAGCGGAACACCACCACGTTGCCGTGCGCCAGCTTGAGGTTGCGCCAGGTTTCGGTGAAGGGGTTCCAGTTGATAACCAAGCTGGGGTCGGTGGCCGGGGCAGAGGGAATGAACTGCGCTACCAACCGCCCTACCAGGGCCAGGGCCACGCAGCCCACGGCCACCGCAGTGTGGCCAATGCCAGGGATGGCCACCAGCAAGCCGCCTGCCACCTGGCCCAGCAAGATGGCCACGAAGGTGCCCATCTCGACCATGCCGTTGCCGCCCGTCAGCTCGCGCTCGCTCAGCACCTGGGGCATGTAGGCAAACTTGACCGGCCCGAACAGCGTGGAATGCAGCCCCATGAGGAAGGTGCACAACAGCAGCACCGGCACGTTGTTGGCCACAAAGCCCACGGCCGCCAGCGCCATGATGGCGATCTCCAGGTTCTTCACGAAGCGGATCATCCGCGTCTTGTCGAACTTGTCGGTGAGCTGGCCCGAGGTGGCCGAGAACAGCAAAAATGGCAGGATGAACAGCGCACCGATCACCAGCCCCGCCATGGTTGGCGGCAGCCACGACACGCTGAGCTGGTAGGTCACCATCACGGTGAATGCGAACTTGAACAGGTTGTCGTTGGCGGCACCCGAAAACTGCGTCCAGAAAAACGGGGCAAACCGGCGCTGGCGCAGCAGGGCAAACTGGTTGGGCTCTTCGTGGGCCGGGGGCGCAGGGTGCGCGGTGGGCTGCCCATGTTGGGGGGTCATGCGGTTCTCCTCGAGGCTTTTTGTGGGGTGGTGTGCAGTGCGCACGGTGTCACTGCCCACGTTGCCCGCCATTCTGCATGGCGCGGCGTGGCACGGGCATAGCGATGTAGCGGCTGTGGTGCAGACGCGCCATGGCAAACAGCACGGGCAAGGCAGCGCCAGCGGCCAGCAGGTGCTTGAGGGTGTGGCCCGACACCCACCCGGCCGTGGCTTCGTACACGGAATGGTCGGCCAGTTCCATCGCCTTGGCGGCGGCATACCAGGCGATCACGGCACCCAGTTGCAACGCCAGCGCGCCATGGCGGTGTGGCAGGCACGCCAGGGCCAGTACCACCAGCATGCCGCCAATTTGCACCACCGCCCAAGGCAGCAGGTTGCCCGTGTGCGCCCACACCAGCACGGCAGCCGGTGCGGCCACCAGCAGGCCCAGCGCCGTGGCCAGCCCGGCGCGGGGGCTGATGCGCCCCACGACGGCCAGCCCCAGCAGCCCGGCAAACGCCACCGACATGCCCAGGCGGTCCCACAGCAGGCCCGCATCGTCGGGCTGCCAGTGGTACCAAGCAGAGCCTGCGGTGGTCAACACCAGCCCCACAAAGAACAGCGCCGCCGTGGCGCGGGTGGCCAGGCACAACCGCAGGGCACCCAGGCGGCGCAGCCACACCAGCCCCCACACGCCCGCCACGGCAAACGGCAGGTTGCTGAGCACATCCAGCGCGCAGGGCAGGCCCCACCAGGCGCGCTGGTCGGCAAAGTCGTGCTGATGGGCACTGGCGGGCAGATGCGGCCCCCACACCGCCACGGCCAGCAGCGCGATGGCGGCGATGAGACATCCCCACTCGGCACGCTGCAGTGCAGGCCAGCGGCGGGTGGATAAAGGCAAGGAATGGACAGCGTTCATGGCAAGAGGCCCTCCCAGGGCGGCAACACAAGATGGAACGCAGTGTGCAAAGGCCCACGGGTTTTCCCCTCAAAAAGTCGCGCGCAGGGCTACCCAAAGCACTTCGGGTATCCATAATCGATACCCAATCGCCACAACCAAAGAGCCGCCCATGAGCACGACCGCCGATCTTGTTGCCGCGCTGAAAAAAGAGTTGAAGAACGCGCAGATGACCTATGCCGACCTGGCGCAGGCCTTGGGCATGGCCGAGTCCAGCGTCAAGCGCATGCTGGCCAAGGGGGACATGCCGCTGTCGCGCATTGACGCCATCTGCCGTGCCCTGGCGCTGGACTTTGCCGACCTGGCCCGGCGCGTGGCCGATGAGCAGCCGCTGCTCAAAGAGCTGACGCAAGAGCAGGAAGCCGCCGTGGTGGGCGACAAGAAGCTGCTGCTGATGGCGATTTGCGTGCTCAGCCAATGGACGCTTGAGCAGGTGGTGGCCACCTACCGGCTCACCGAGGCCGAGGGCATCAAGTACCTGGCGCAGCTTGACCGCATCGGCATCATCGAGCTGCGGCCGCTGAACCGCTACCGCCTGAAGCTGGCCAAGACCTTCCGCTGGCGCCCCCATGGGCCGGTGATGCATTACTTTCGCGACCATGCGCTGCTCAACTACTTTGCCGGGGGCTTTGACGGCCCTGGCGAAGGCGTGCTGCTGGTGCACGGCTCCATCAGCCGGGCGCTGGCCCCCGCCTTTATGGAGCGCATGCAGCGCGTGGCGCAGGACTTTGCACAGCAGCACCTGGCCGACCAAAAACTGCCCAGCCGCGAGCTGGAGGGCTACACGGTGCTACTGGCCATGCGCAGCTGGGAGTTTGATGTGTTTGCCAGCATGCGCCGCATGGCGGGCTGATGGCCTGATGCCTCTACACAATCACTATTAATTTGATAGCTGCCAGCGCTTTATTCATAAGCGCTACAACCCAAAATATCTCAAATATGCCCGCTACACAGCCACGCCCGCCCGTTCAGACAACGCAGGTGCCACCTGGCACGGCCATCCATGCCAGCCTGCCCGCCGCACAGTTTTACGACGCCTATCAGGTGGCCGACCCGGCCCCAGCCCGCAGCGCCTTGCAGACCTGGCTGGACCTGGTCGCCCAAACACCGCGCTGGACACAGCACCTGATGGCGGCACGCAACCGGCTGGTACGCATGGTCGGACTCAAGGACCTGGGGCAGTTGCACGACAGGCACCCCACCGCAACAGGCCAACTCTCGCGGAACGCCAGCGATTACCAAGTGGGGGATCGGGTGGGCATCTTCCTCATCCGCCACCTCAGTGACACCGAGGTGGTGATGGGCCAGGACGACAAGCACCTGGACGTGCAGGTGTCCCTGCACAAATACGCCCCCGCCGGGCAAGCCCCCATGGTGGTGGTCAGCTCGGTGGTGCACATACACAACGCGCTGGGGCATGCCTACATGGCGGTGGTCAAGCCTTTTCACCGGCGCATCGTGCGGGCCATGCTGGGGCGGCTGCAGTAGGCGCGGCACATTCCGTCACAACACTTCGCACTGCGCCTACAAACGCTTGACGTACCAGCGGCACCATGAAGGCTCCGGTTCTGAGAACCTGTTCTGAAGGAGCAAACACCATGGCACACACAGCCCGCAACCCGCGCAATGCCCTCAATGCACTCACGGCCGCAGCGCTGGCCCTGCTCAGCCTGTGCACCCTGGCCCCCGCACACGCGCAGAGCACAGCCGTGGTGGTTCAAGCAGGCAACGTACAGGTGCAGTACACCCAGGCACCGCCGCCGCCCCGGCACGAAGCCACACCCCGCCCCCGGAGCGGCATGGCCTGGGTGCCAGGGCACTGGGAATGGCGCGGCCACCGCCATGTGTGGATGGGTGGACACTGGGTCAAAGCCCGCCCGGGCTACCACTACCGCCCGGTGCAATGGCAAGAGCGCGATGGCCGCTGGCACATGCAGCCCGGCGGTTGGGACCGTGATGGCGATGGCATCCCCAACCGCTACGACAAAGACAAGGATGGCGACGGCATTGGCAACCGCCATGACCGCGACCGGGACGGTGACGGAGTGCCCAACCGGCATGACCGCCGCCCAGACAATGGGCACCGTTATTGAGAGTAGGCCTTGCGCCCGGCCTTGGCAGGGCGCCTCACCGGGTCACAACAGAGGCGCCCCATAGGCCCTCGCAGCCCGTTGCTTGGTCAGTTCAGCCCCACCGAACTACGCAATGCAACGCAGCTCTGCGCGCCCCACCCCGCCCAGCTCGGCCACCACCACGGCCCCCGGGGCCACCAGCAGGTTGCCGGTGCACGAACCCGTAGTCACCCACTGGCCTGCGCGCAGGCCTCCCAGGCTGTGGGCGCCCTCGTTGGCCAGCCACACCAGCAGGCGCAGCGGGTCGCCCGCCGGGTTGCCCCAGGCGGCGCGCTGCACAGCCAGGGCGCCATTCACCCACAGGCCCACGGGCAGTGTCAGCGGGTCCAGGGCCGCCAGGTCTGCCGGGCTGGTGAGGCCGCTGCCCACCACCAGCGCGCCGTGGCTGCCCTGGTCGGCCAGGCGGCTCCAGGCGCTTTGCACGCCCCAGGCGGCGTAGCGGGTGTCGCACACTTCAATGGCGGCGCGGGCAGAGCACATGGCCGCAAGCACCTCGGCACGCGAGTAAGGCTGTGCACGCGGGGGCAGGTCGGTGCCCAGCTCATAGACCAGTTCGGCCTCCACCCCAATGACCACGTTGCCACCGCAAGGCAGCGCCTGCGCTTGCCCCTGCGCGCAGACCCACACCGAGTCTTGCGTGAGCGCGCCCCGCGAGGGCTGTGAATCAGGCGAGGAGGCGCCCACCTTCCAGCCCACCACGGCACCCCGCGCTTGCACCACAGCGTCTTGCACCGCGTAGGCCTGCGCGGCGTTTTGGGGCTGGAGCGCAGCGGGCAAGTCCAGCGGCCGGGGGCCTTGGCCCAGGCGCGCCTGCGTAATCACGGCGGCACTGGCCTGGGCATCAAAGGGGGCGAGCACGGCAGATTCAGAGGTCATTGCAAAAATCTTTCAACAGTGGATTGCGCAGTGGGCTACGGTCAGGGGCTTGGCGCGGGGATTGTCTGGACATCGCCAGGCACCGGGTTGTGGCCCCACTCAAGCGTCGGTGAACACCGTGAGCACACCGGTGTAGCCATACAGGTGGTGGTGCGCAATTTCGCCGCCCGCAAAAAAGCCGACCAGGGGCACATCGCCCAGCGCGTGGCGCACGATGTGCAGCTCGGCACTGGGGCCGCCAAAGTGCGGGCCGCCCCGGCCAGAGCAGCTCACGTAAATGGCGCCCCGGATGGAGCGCCCCGCCAGCGACGGCGTGTCTGCCAGCCCATTCGTGCCGGGGGCGGGGGCCGCTGTGCCAGCGGCATCGGCATCGGCATTACGGACGCCCCCCTCTGCCAGCGGTACATGCTCTAGTTCCTCGGGCGATAGTTCTTCGCGGATTTCGGCGCAGATGCGCATCAAATCGGCCCGCGCCGCCGCCACATTGCGCTGGCAAAACGCCAGGTGCATGCCCGCCTGCACCGGCTCGGCCAGGGCCACGCCACGGCGGCCGCCATCGAGCCCCACGATGTGGCGCACCCGCGTGTCGGTGCCAAAGTGGCCGGTGCGCTGGCGCCCCATGGGCTGGGCGCCCGCATCGACCAGCCCGGCCAGCGTAGCGCGCACCCGCCGCAGCGCGGGCTGCGGGTCGCCACCGTCCAGCGTCACTTGCAGGGTGTCCAGCAGCACGTCCAGTGCGGGCTCGTGGTCCAGCTCCAGCACCACGTTGTCGTTGGCTGCGGTGATGGTGCGCAGGGCGCCCACGGGCTGACAGCCTTGGGTCACGCGCGAGAGCAAGGGCACGCGGGGGCCAAAGGCCACGCCCGAAAGGCCCCCATCAAACACCCCGCTGGCCGCCCCCTGCCCGGCCATGTTGCCATTGCCCGCCACAGCAAATTGCACGCTGGCTGCGCGGCTAGCGCTCAAGCCGCCAAAGAGGTAACCCGTTTCGGTGCGGCCCGCCATTTCGTGCAGCAGCTCGGCCAGCTCGGGCGTATGCCCGTCAGCGTGCACCAGCGCCGTCTGGGCCACAAAGCCGCTGGCCGGGTGGCGCGGCAGCGGCGCCACGCCCGAGAACACGCGGTATTGGTCTGCAGGCACATCGAGCAGCATGACCGACAGCGCAGGCTCGTCAAAGTACTCGGCGTTGTGGGCCGACACGCCGACGCCCACGGTGCCGCTCCAGTCGGTCACCTCGGGCAGCTCGCTGGCCAGGTAGTCGAGCAGCGCGCGTGCCTCGTTGGCGTAATGGTCGGTGATGTACAGCAGCCCCAGGGTGGGCGCGGCGGCGTAAGCGGGCAGCGCCATTTGTGCACGCAACTGCGCCAGCACCAGCGCTGCCGCCATGCGCCACTGGGGATGGGTGGCGTGGCCTGTAGGAAAGAGGGTCATAGTGCAACGACTTTAGCGCGACAGCGGCGCCTGCGCCCAGGCGCAGCACTTGCCCACGCGCTGCTCGGGAGTTCAGCCTCGGCCGCGAGCAGCCTTCTTGGCGGCGGCTGGCTTTTTGGCGGCAGGCTTCTTCGCAGCTGCTTTGGGGGCAGCAGCCGCTGCGCGGCGGGTGGGCTTGGCTGCCGCTTTGGGAGCTGTGGGTTTCTTGGCTGCGGCTTTCTTGGCAGCCGGGGCCTGCGCCGCACGGGCCGCTTCTTGCAGGCTGTGCACGCCCTGCGCGGCCAGGTGGCTGGCCATGTCGGTGGCTTTTTTCAGCGCGTCTTTGGCAAAGTGCTGGGTGCTGTCGAGGGAGCTGCTGTGCTGGGCCGCGTCCTTCAATGCGTTGGAGGCGATCTCCTGGAACTGGGTGGTCAGCGCGCTCCACCAGTGCAAGGGGTCCACCACCCCAGGCTTGGGGGCGTCGGGCTCTGAATCGGCTGATGCAGCCTCCGCAGCGGGGCTGGGGGCTGCAGGCGGCGGTGGTGCGGGGGGTACCGGCGCAGGCGCGGCGGCTTGCGGGACGGGACTGGCGGCCGCTGCGCGGGCTGCGCCGCTGAAGGTCTCTGCCGCTTTTTGCATGCCCTGCATCACCGAGTCAGCCCCTTGGAACTTGAACGCATTGGCCACGTCGCCCATGCTCATGTTCATGCCCTGCAGGGTGGCCAGCGTCATCTTTTGCACTTCCAGTGCCTGGATGGTGGCGGTGAGTGCGCGGCTGTTTTGCTCCAGCCAGAACTGCACGGCCTTGAGCTCGTCGATGCGCTTCTCCAGCTCTTCCACGCTGAGGGTGGGGGCCACCCAGTTGGAGAGCTGGGGCATTTGCGGAATGCCGCTGGACGCGCCTTTGGCCAGGCTTTGCAAAAAATCAAAGCCGGGGACAAATTTGCCAAAACCAAAGTGGGAGGAATCGCTCATGGCCGCTGCGCTTTCTGGTGGAGGATGCTCGGCAGCTTACTCCACCCGGCGGCGCATGGCGATGCGTGCCGCCCCCAAGCTTGCAGGGCCGGTGGCGAGGGCGCTCAGTGCTTGTGGGCGCCGTGCTGGTGGTCGGCCGCTGCAGGCGCCGCTGCCGCACCGGGGGCCGTCGTCGCCACGGGCAGGTTCAGCTCCTGCTTGCTTTCGGTGCCCTTGGCGTCCTTGAAGGTGAGCGTGACGGGCACGGTGGTGTCTTTGGCCAGCGGGGCCTTCAGGTCCAGCAGCATGACGTGGTAGCCGCCGGGCTTGAGTTCCACCGTTTTGCCTGCGGGCAAGTCCAACGCTGGGATGGCACGCATCTTCATCACGTCGCCTTCCATTTTCATTTCGTGGACTTCGGTCACGCCTGCGGCGGGGGATGAGGCGCCCACCAGTTTGGCGCCTTCGGGGGCCGTGAGCTTCATGAACGCGCCGGTGCCTTTTTGGCCTTGCACGGTGGCACGGGCCCAGGCCCCTTCGACCTTGACGCTGGCGGTTTGGGCAAAGGCGGCGCCAGTCAACAGGCAGGCCAGGGCCACAGTGGTACGGATCAAAGACATGGAATCACTCCTAAAAACAAAAGACACAGAGACGATAGAAAGCAAAGAGGGTGGTGGTGCCATCAATGCTGGTGGGCCGCGCCGCCCGCCTGGGGCAGCACTTCCAGCAGCGCAGCGGGGGACTTGAGGTCGTGCAGCTTCTGTCCGGGCTTGGGCACTTCGGTCCAGTCGTTGCGGCCTTCGGCACACACTTGGCGCACGGGCCAGTACAGCGGACCGGCTTGGTCGGGGGTCTGGCCCACCAGCACAAATTCATCATAGTGGGCGCTGGGCAGCGCGTCTTCGGGGGTCTTGGCTGTCCAGGTGATGCGTGTGGTGTCTTCCGTCACGCTGCGGCCATGGCTGGTGTAGGGCGTGGCCAGCTTGCTGCGCTGCACCTCCAGCGCCCACCCCGGCTTGGGCTGTGGGCGCGCGCCCTTGAAGCCCTCGGGAATGTCCACCACCACCTGCCGCGTGGGCGATGCGCCGCAGCCGTGCCCCACTTTGAACGTGGCTTTGTAGCTGGCCCCCGCCGGGGCCACCTGGTATTCGAGCACCACATGGGCCGATGCAGTGCCAAAAATGGCTGCAGCGCTTATCAAGCAAGCGCAAGCAGCTATCTTTTTCATAGTATTCTTTTTCATATTTCGACCTTTTCGTTGAAACGATTCATTGCCTTAACAACTGGCACGCGCCAAGGCCAGTGCCACCGCGGAACCGGCTTTGCCGGGCCGCTGGAGGCGTCCCCCTTGGAGGATGCGGCGAAGCCGCTCAGGGGGTTTACAGATCCACCTTCAGCTCCGCCATGTAGGTGCGCTGCGGGTAGGGGTGGAAGTTCCAGAACTGGTAGTTGTTCAGGTTGTCGATACCCACGGCGGCGCTGACCTGCTTGGTGATCTGGTAGCGCACGCGCACGTCGGTGGTGAAGTAGCGGCTCGCGCCCTGGTAGGCAAAGCCGTTCACGTCGGTGTTGTCGAGCGTGCTGTACTGTTTGCCGCTGTAGCGCGCGCCCAGGGTGTACGACCAGGTGTCGTCGGGCCGGTACGTGGCCACGGCAGTGGCACGCCACTCGGGGATGCGCGGCTGCCATTTACCAACGCTGGCCGGGAACTTGTCGTTGCGCTTGATCTTGGAATCCGTCCAGGTCAGGCTGCTGCCCAGCTCCAGCCCGCGCACGAAGACGTTGGCGGCCTGGTACGACAGCTCAATGCCCTTGGTCTGGATCGCATCCACGTTCTGCACGTTGGTGACGTTGGGCGTGACGAGCACATTGGTCTGCGAGTACAGCGCGTCTTTGGTGCGCTCAAAGAACGCTGTCAGGCGCAAGAGACCATTGCCCATGTCGCGCTCCGCCGTCAGCTCGGTGGTCCAGCTTTTTTCAGGCTTCAGATTGGGGTCGTTGTTGATCAGCGTGCCGCTGCCGTTGATGCCGCCCTGGTACAGCTCGGACACCGTGGGCATGCGCACGGCGCGGCCGGTAGAGGCCTTGAGCACCCACAGATCATTGGCCTGGTAGGCCACTGCAGCCTTGGGCGAGAAGTAGGTCTCGTTGCGCTCGGGGTGGCCCACGGTGGTGGTGGCGTTGCCGGTCTGGCCGTTGCTGGCGCTCCAGCGCTCGGCGCGGGCGCCCAGCACGGCCTTCCACTTCGGCGCGATCTTCCAGGTGTCTTGCGCCCACAGGCCGATGAGCTGGGTGTCGCCGTTAAAGGCCTGGTTGCGGGCGCCCGTGCCACCGTTGATCCAGTTGCTGGTGGCGTTCTCCACGGTGCGCAGCTGATAGCTGTCGCGCTGCAGGCCAAAGTCCACGATGTGCGCGCCCTGCACGCCGTCGGGCCGCCAGGTGCCCTTGGCCGCCAGGGTGTTCCAGCCGGTGCCCTTGCTGTTGACGATGCGGCCCGCGCCGCCGCTCAAAGCGGCAGGCAGCGCCACAGTGGCGGCGCGCAGGGTGTCGGTCTGGTAGTCGTACAGGCTGGCGGCCACCTCCCAGTCGAACGTGCCCTGGGTGTGGCTCTTGACCGACAGGCCGTGCATGAGATGCGTGAGGTCTTCGTTGGACACATTGAAGTCGGTGGGTGTGAGCGCAAACGAGCGGCCATTGATGTTGACCGTGCCGCTGTAGACCGCATTGCCGTTGGCATCGCGCAGGTAGCTGGTGGGCCGCCCTTCGGATTCGTTGTGCCACCAGCCAAAGGTGTAGGCAGCCCGCACGGTGGGCGAGAAGTCGTAGGCGATCTTGGCCTTGATGTGATCTTGCTGCGTGTGGTATTGCGTGGCGGTGCCCAGCAGGTACCAGGGCTGGTTGCTGCGGTTATTGCCCAGCACCGCGCCCGTCACGGGCGTACCCGCATTGCCCACGGTACCAGCGGACACGAGGCGCGTGGGGAAGGTGAGCGGCTGGCCTTCGCTGTCGGTCTTGTTGAAGTTGAGAAACCAGGACCAGTCGCCATTCTTGTTACCCACCGAGGCGCTCACCTGTTTGCCCGCGTAGCTGGTACTGGTGCCATACAGGTCAAACGGTTGGTGCTGGGTACTGACCTTGCCGTGCGCCTCAAATTTTGTCGGCATGCGCGTGACGTAGTCCACCACTGCGCCCACCGAGTTGCCTGCGTACGCGGCCGAGAACGGGCCGTAGAGCACGTCCACGCGCTCGATCTCTTCGGGCGTGACCAGCATCCAGCGCGGTGCATTGGTGGGGCCGTTGCCCAGGTAGTTGCTGAGCAAAATGCCGTCAGCAAACACCATGGACCGCGCCGGGTTGCCCGTGCCCGAGGCGCGGGTGGACAACACTGCGTGGTTGTAGTCGCCGATGTAGCGCTTGCGCACCAGCAGGCTGGGCAGGTACTTGAGGGCGTCTTCGCTGTCGGTGGCGTTGATCGCATGCTCGATCTGCTCGCGCGTCACGCCCTCGATGGTGGTGGGGATTTGCGTGGGCAGCGAGGTGGGCTGGCCGCCGGTGATGGTGACCACGCCCAGTTCCTTGACGGGGGCGTTGGAGCCAACGCCGGTGCTGTCAGCAGTCTGGGCGAATGCGGGCACGGCCCCGGTGACCGTGAAGGTGAAGACGAGGGGAAAGGCACTGGCCACGGCCAGCGCCATGCGGCTTTTGCGCATGGGAACTCCTGAATTTCAAGCCAAATAGGCCGCCAGCGCTTATTCAAACAGCGCAAGCAGCTATCAAATGAATAGCTATTTCAGGAGAATGCAGGGGGCCCGCGCGGCGGCAGCGGCGCGGCGGTGCGTGCAGCAATGTGCGCGGCAGGGATGGGGCGCAGTGCATGCGCCAGGGGATGGACCACCGGCAGCTGGGCCTGCGAGGTGGGCGGCGGTGCGCCGACATGCGCACACAGGGGGCAATCCAACGTGTGGCTGGGCATTTCCTTGGCGCCATCGTCGGTTTTGACCAGCATCTTGATGGCGCCAGCGCCGGAGCAAATCAGCTCCATGGCCTGTGGATGGACCAGCGGCGACGCCCCTGCCACACCAATCGACAGGACAAACCACGCCAGCACAAGGCGGGCGAGCCAACGGAGGTGGCGGATGGTTTGCATGGCGCCATTGTAGAAGCGCATCCCTCGCGACCCTTGATCGGCATCAAGCAAGCCCGCCCGACCAGCGCCACATCCACCCTGGACCGCCGCCTGTTCAGAGCTTGACCTCTGTCAACGCAAAGCCTATCAGACAAGCGCACCATGAAAGCGTTCCATCACTTCCAGGAGTTGACCCCATGGACAAGACACAGGCCGCTTCGTATCGACAACAACTGCAGGAGCAGCAAGCGGGTCTTCGGGCCCAGTTGGCACAGCAACGCGGCGAGGCCACAGGCAGGGTGGAGGCCGCCGCCGCACATTTTGCGCACGCAGAGGACTCCCGCGCGCAGGTCGCCTCAGAGCGTACGCTGGAGTTTGCACTGGAAGACCGCGAGACCGAGCACCTCAACGCTATCGCCGCAGCCCTCACCCGCATTGACGCTGGCACCTATGGGGAGTGCACCGACTGCAGCCAAGACATAGCCACAGCCCGCCTGAAAGCCACCCCGGAAGTTGCACGCTGCGTGCATTGCCAAGAGTCCATCGAAACCCACCACAGGCCGGCCCACTAGGCTGCAACAAATCCACCACGCAGGCGTTGTTCGATGACGCCTTTCCCGTTTTTCTTCACTTCAAGAAAGTCAACCCATGAGCACTTTTCACGCTGTTGTCTGGATGGACCATTCCGAAGCCCATGTCGTCATGTTTGACCGCGAACACGTTCAAGCGCAACGCATCAAGTCCCGCAGCCACCACAAGCACCAGGGCAAGGCTGATGACGCCACTGCGCTGTTTGCCGATGTAGCACAAGCCCTGCATGGCTCGCACGAAGTCTTGCTGTGCGGCCCAGGCCTGGCGCGCAACCAGTTCCGCGAGTGGTGCGGCAAGCACAGCACCGCCGTGGCAGCCACAGTGGTCGATTCCGTGGCCGCCGATCACCCCAGCGACGCCCAACTGGTCGCCATGGCACGCCAGTACTTCAAGAAGTTTGACAACATGGCCGCAGACCCGTCCATGGCCTGATCGGTACGCGCTGGGTGGCGTAACCCCGCAGGTAGGACCTGGGGGCGCACGGCCACTGGTCACCGCCACGTCACCCAGCGTCCACGGCAGACTCCCGCCCGGGCACTGGGCTTTGCGCTCAGCGGCGGGAGACCAGCGGCAACGCCCCCAAGGCAAACACCGAGTTAGGGATTTGCAACCGGGCCATCAAAGGACGGGCCACGGGGCCAATGCCCGAATTCTTGCGCGAGGTCTTGGCCTCAGGCTCAGGCGCAGTCACCACGCCTTGGGCTTGTGCTTGTTCCATCAGGTCCTTGAGCGAAACCGATTGCAGGTACTCCAGCACGCGGGCATTGAACGACACCCACAGCTCGCCCGTCATGGCCTTGAGCTGCGCCACCTGGGGGGCGGTGAGCGGCTGGTAGTCGTCCACTTCCATGTTCTCCACCGCCAAAATGATCTCGGCCACGGCGATCTGCTCAGCGCGGCGCGCCAGGGCATAGCCGCCGCCTGGGCCACGGGTGCTTTCCACCAGGCCCGCACGGCGCAGCGCACTGAACAATTGCTCTAGGTACGACAGCGACGTGCCTTGACGCTGGCTGATCGTTGTCAGCGACACCGGCTTCATTCTCTGATGCAAGGCCAGATCCGTCATGGCCGATACAGCGACTTTTCCTCGGGTCGTAATACGCATGGCAACTCCTTGTGAACACCCATCTGTGAAACGACTGGCAAGGCTCTCATCGCCCTGCCAGACACCCACTGTAGTGCGTTCAACACTTCGCGTATATTCGTTTTATTGATAAAAACACTTCGATTTTTACGATCAATAAAGCGATACCATGAACTTCAAACACCTCCGATACTTCTGGACCGCCGCCAAGGCCGGGGGCGTCATGCGCGCTGGCGAACAATTGCACACCACCCCCCAAACGCTGTCCGGGCAGATCAATCAACTGGAAGAATGGCTGGGACATGAGCTGTTTCGCAAACGCGGCCGGGGCTTGGAGCTGACCAACGAGGGGCGCATTGCCTTGGGCTATGCGGAACAGATTTTTGCGCTGAGCGATGAGTTGGAAAAGTCCATTCGCCTGCCCCGGGGGCACTCTAAACCTCTGGAGTTCAAGGTGGGTGTGGCAGATTCGGTCGCAAAATCCGTCGCTTACCACCTGCTGGAGCCCGCGCTGGGCATGAAGGAGCAGGTGCACATGACCTGCCACGAAGGCAAATTCCCCGAGCTGCTCGCCCAGCTCAGCATCCATCGGCTGGACCTGCTGCTGGCCGATGAACCAGCCTCCAAGAAAATTGGGGTCAAGGCCTTCAACCATGCACTGGGGTCGTCCAGCATGAGTTTCTTCTGCGCACCAGCACTCAAAAACGAGCTGCAGGGGCCATTTCCGCAGTGCCTGCATGGCGCCCCCATGCTTATCCAAGGGCCGCAATCTTCAGTGCGGCAACAGTTGGATCATTGGCTGAACAAGCACCACCTGCAGCCACGCATCGTGGGCGAATTTGACGATAGTGCGCTCATGAATGCTTTTGGGAGAGAAGGACGGGGCATCTTCACGTCACCCACGGTGCTCGAACAAGAGACCCAGACCCAATTTGGCGTGGAGGCCATTGGCCGCTCCAGCGAATTGGTGGAGGAATTTTTTGCGATCTCCGTGGAGCGCCGCATCAGCCACCCCTGTGTCGTGGCCATCACGGAGTCGGCCAGGTCAGACTTGTTTGGTCACTGAATGCTGGCAAACACCCCGTTGCTCGGAATTCGGTACTCCAAGAGGCCACCCTGATGCGGGTCCTGGCGCCCCATTCAAAGCCCTGCAAAAGACAAATCGGTAGGGAAGTCAGCAGCAAACCATTTTGGGCTGCGGCACACGGCCTCTCTGTACAGCGACAGCAACCCATAGAAACAGGTCCACGGCCCACGCCTTTGCAAACGGGCAAAAAAAAGCCCACTAAAAGTGGGCTTTTTGATACGGCTTTCGCCATGTTTGGTTGCGCGAGAAGGATTTGAACCTCCGACCTTTGGGTTATGAGCCCAACGAGCTACCAGACTGCTCCATCGCGCGGTAGATTTAAATTATACCCTATTATTCAGCTGCTGCCGAAGAATTTTCAGTTTCTGCAGTATTTCCGCGGTCAACCAACTCCACCAGAGCCATAGGTGCGTTGTCGCCCACGCGGAAACCCATCTTCAGAATACGGGTGTAACCACCAGGACGCGCATTGAAGCGAGGGCCCAGGTCGTTGAACAGCTTTGTCACGCTGTCGCGGTCACGCAAACGGTTGAATGCCAGACGGCGGTTAGCGACAGTGTCGACCTTGGCCAAAGTGATCATGGGTTCGATCACACGGCGCAGTTCCTTAGCCTTGGGCACTGTGGTCTTGATGGCCTCGTGCTCGATGAGCGAGTTCATCATGTTCTGCAGCATCGCCAGACGGTGCGAGCTGGTGCGATTGAGTTTACGAAGTCCGTGTCCGTGACGCATGGTGCTTTCCTTTTTACTTTGATTAAATCAGGCAGCCGTATCAGGTACTGCCCAATGCACTGTTCCCCCAATCGGGGAACCGAAAATTATAACTTAACGCTTGTCCAGGCCAGCAGGCGGCCAGTTTTCAAGCTTCATACCCAGGGTGAGACCACGGGAAGCCAAGACTTCCTTGATTTCGTTGAGCGACTTGCGGCCCAGGTTAGGCGTCTTGAGCAACTCATTTTCGGTGCGCTGAATCAGATCACCGATGTAATAGATGTTCTCAGCCTTGAGGCAGTTGGCAGAACGCACGGTCAATTCCAGCTCGTCCACAGGGCGCAGCAGGATAGGATCGAACGTCGCGCCACCACGTGGGCCCGAAGGTGTTTCAAAAGCGGTCAACTCGCCGCCTTCCAACTGTGCAAACACTGCCAGTTGTTCCACCAGAATCTTGGCAGATGCACGCACCGCATCTTCCGCAGTGATGGCGCCGTTGGTTTCAATTTCAACCACCAGCTTGTCCAGATCGGTACGCTGCTCTACACGAGCGCTTTCCACGGTGTAGCTGACGCGCTTGACTGGAGAGAAAGACGCATCCAGAACAATACGGCCGATGGATTTGGTGGCTTCATCGGCATAACGACGCATGCTGCCGGGCACATAACCACGGCCTTTTTCCACCTTGATCTGCATGTCCAGCTTGCCGCCTTGCGACAGGTGTGCAATCACATGATCAGGGTTGACGATTTCCACGTCATGGGGCGTCTGAATGTCACGGGCAGTCACTACGCCTTCACCATCCTTGCGCAGGCTCAGTGTGACTTCATCGCGGTTGTGGAGCTTGAAGACCACGCCCTTCAGGTTCAAGAGAATGTTCACCACATCTTCTTGCACACCGTCGATCGACGAGTACTCGTGAAGCACGCCAGCAATGGTCACTTCAGTCGCTGCGTAACCCACCATAGACGAAAGCAGAACGCGTCGAATGGCATTGCCCAGCGTATGGCCATAGCCACGCTCGAACGGCTCCAAAGCCACCTTGGCACGATTGTGGCCAAGCTGCTCAACATTGATCGCCTTGGGTTTCAGCAAATTGGTTTGCATTCAAACTTCCTCTCAATACCCCCAGCTCGTTACACCGGTAAGGCTGGTGAAGCGCCTAAACCGCGATGCCTCGCGGTTTAGGAACGGTTTACTCGAAAAATTAGTTCGAGTGATTAGCGCGAGTACAACTCAACGATCAGCGATTCGTTGATGTCTGCACCGAACTCATCACGATCAGGCACCTTCTTGAAGACGCCTTCTGCCTTGTCGGCATTCACATCGACCCACGCTGGCATGCCTACCTGGGCTGCCAGTTGCAGAGCTTCAGTGATACGGGATTGCTTCTTGGACTTTTCACGCACAGCAACCACATCACCCACCTTCACAAGGTACGAAGGGATGTTGACCGATTGGCCGTTCACAGTGATCGCCTTGTGTGAAACCAGCTGACGGGCTTCTGCACGCGTGGAGCCGAAGCCCATGCGGTACACGACGTTGTCCAGACGGGACTCCAACAGGAACAGCAGGTTCGCGCCAGTGTTGCCCTTCTTGCCGTCAGCAGCTTCAAAGTAGCGGCGGAATTGCTTTTCCAGGATGCCGTACATGCGCTTGACTTTTTGCTTTTCGCGCAGTTGCAGACCGTAGTCGGAAGTACGGGCACCGGAAGTGCGGCCGTGCTGACCAGGCTTGGAGTCGAACTTGGACTTGTCAGCGATCGAGCGGCGAGCGCTCTTCAGAAACAGGTCAGTGCCTTCACGGCGGGAGAGTTTGGCCTTGGGGCCGAGGTAACGTGCCACTTGAGCTTCCTTTTATGTCATCTACCGCAAACAATTGCGGGAGCCACCTGGAGCGCTTTCGCGTCTACAGGTGGCGGTGGGCTTGGGAAAATTAGATACGGCGGCGCTTTTGAGGGCGGCAGCCATTGTGCGGCACAGGCGTCACATCGGAAATCGATGTGATGCGAATACCCAGGGCGCCCAGAGCGCGCACAGAGGATTCACGGCCAGGACCAGGACCCTTGATTTCAACATCCAGGTTCTTGATGCCTTGGTCAATGGCTGCACGACCTGCCACTTCGGAAGCTACCTGAGCAGCAAACGGAGTGGACTTGCGGGAGCCCTTGAAACCTTGACCACCGGACGAGGCCCAAGACAATGCATTGCCTTGGCGATCGGTGATGGTGATGATCGTGTTGTTGAAGGATGCATGCACGTGAGCGATGCCATCCGAAACGTTCTTACGAACCTTCTTGCGAACGCGTTGAGCTGCGTTATTGGCAGGAGACTTAGCCATAATGATCTTTCAATCTCTTTATTTCTTCAGTGCAGCTGCACCCTTGCGCGGACCCTTGCGAGTACGGGCGTTGGTACGCGTACGCTGACCACGCATCGGCAAACCACGACGATGGCGGAAACCACGGTAGCAGCCAATGTCCATCAAGCGCTTGATGTTCATGGTGGTTTCGCGGCGCAGATCACCTTCAATGGTGAACTGCTCGATTTGCTCGCGAATTTTTTCCAGGTCGCCGTCCGTCAGATCTTTGATCTTTTTGGAATAAGCGATGCCAGTTGCTTCGCAAATCTTGCGAGCGCGGGTGCGACCAATACCAAAAATGGAGGTCAGACCGATTTCCGCATGCTTGTGGGGCGGAATATTGATGCCAGCGATACGTGCCATATGCGTCCTCTAATACTTTCCAATCAACCCTGGCGCTGCTTGTGACGCAGATCCGTGCAGATCACGCGCACCACACCTTTGCGGCGGATGATCTTGCAGTTGCGGCAGATTTTTTTGACCGAAGCCGAAACTCTCATTGCATTCTCCTAAAACTTTTCCATCCGTCCCGGCTATTCTGCACGGAACACAATGCGTGCCCGCGAAAATTCGTGGGGCGCTCACTTAACTTATTCGTGCCAATCAATGACCACTGGGTAGCGGTCATTGCAGCACCTTAACCACCACTGCCACCCTTGAAGTTTGCCTTCTTGAGCAGAGACTCATACTGCTGCGACATCATGTAGTTTTGAACCTGGGCCATGAAGTCCATGGTCACAACCACAATGATCAGCAGAGAAGTACCACCGAAATAAAACGGCACGTTGTACTTAAGAATCAAAAACTCCGGCAGCAAACACACAAAGGTGATGTAGACGGCACCGGCAAGAGTCAAGCGAACGAGAATCTTGTCAATGTAGCGGGCAGTCTGCTCACCAGGGCGGATGCCAGGAATAAAGGCACCGCTCTTTTTCAGGTTGTCTGCAGTTTCACGGCTGTTGAAAACCAGCGCCGTATAAAAGAAGCAGAAGAAAACAATGGCAGCTGCGTAGAACATCACATAGATGGGTTGACCAGGGGTCAAAGCACCAGAGATATCCTTCAGCCAGCGCATTGAATCACCAGCACTGAACCAGTTCACCACTGTCGCAGGCAACAGAATGATCGACGATGCAAAGATCGGCGGAATCACACCAGCCATGTTCAACTTCAGAGGCAAATGCGAAGCCTGACCACCGTAAACCTTATTCCCAACCTGCCGGCGGGCATAGTTCACGAGGATCTTGCGCTGCCCTCGCTCCACGAACACAACAAAGTATGTTACCAGACCAACCACCAACACGATAAAAATCGCAGCAGGGGCGGACATTGCACCAGTACCAACCAGTTCCAGCAAACCACCGATAGAGCTGGGAAGCCCTGCAGCGATGCCTGCGAAGATCAGTATCGAGATACCGTTCCCCAAACCGCGCTCGGTAATTTGTTCACCCAACCACATCAAAAACATGGTGCCTGCAGTCAAGCTGACCACGGCTGTCATGCGGAAACCAAAGCCAGGACTGAGAACAAGACCAGCAGAGCTTTCCAATGCCACAGCAATACCGAACGACTGAAACAGAGCCAGCCCCAAGGTACCCGCACGGGTATATTGGGTGATTTTCCGGCGGCCCGCTTCGCCTTCCTTCTTCAATTGCTCAAAGGTAGGAATGACGTAGGTCATCAATTGCAGGATGATCGATGCCGAAATGTACGGCATGATCCCCAGCGCGAAGACCGTGAAACGAGACAGAGCACCACCCGAGAACATGTTGAACAGGTTCAGGATGCCGCCCTGTTGTCCGCTGAACAATTGCTGAAGTTGGGCTGGATCGATGCCTGGCACAGGGATATGGGCCCCGATGCGATACACGACCAGCGCAAGCAACAGAAAAACCAGACGGCGACGGAGATCGCCGAACTTGCCGGTCTTTGCAATTTGAGCTGCGCTAGTTGCCACAGATGCCTTCCTTGAGGAACGCTATCAGGCTACAGAGCCACCAGCAGCTTCAATCGCTGCCTTGGCACCAGCCGTTGCGCCCACACCCGTCAGCTTGACAGCCTTGGTCAAAGAACCGCTCTTGATGACCTTGACCACCTTGGCCAGTTCACCAATCAGACCGGCTTGCTTCAGAGCCAAAACGTCGACTTCAGGCAGACCCAGTTGGTCCAGAGCAGACAGCGTGACTTCTGCGTTGAACTTCAGCAAATGGGACTTGAAACCGCGCTTGGGCAGACGGCGTTGCAAAGGCATTTGACCGCCTTCAAAACCCACTTTGTGATAGCCACCCGAACGGGACTTCTGACCTTTGTGACCACGGCCAGCGGTCTTGCCCAAACCGGAGCCGATGCCACGGCCTACACGGCGCTTGGCATGCTTGGCGCCGTCTGCGGGCTTGATGCTATTGAGTTCCATGATCGATCTCTCAGACGATTTTGACCAGATAGCTGATCTTGTTAATCATGCCGCGCACTTCGGGCGTGTCTTGCAATTCGCTGATGCTGTTCAGCTTGCGCAGACCCAGACCACGGACAGTGGCGCGGTGCGACTCTTTGGTGCCAATCGGGCTGCGCACCAGTTGAATCTTGACGGTTTGTTGCGTTGTCATATTCAGGCTCCGGTTCAGGCGAAGATGTCTTCGACTGTCTTGCCGCGCTTGGCTGCCACATTCGACGGGGTGGTCGAATTGACGAGCGCGTCAAACGTTGCACGAACCATGTTGTAAGGATTGGAAGAACCATGGCTCTTTGCCACGATATCCGTCACACCCAACACTTCGAAGACTGCGCGCATAGGACCGCCAGCAATGATGCCGGTACCCTTAGGAGCGGGAGCCATCATCACAACAGCAGCGCCATGGTGGCCAGTCACATTGTGGAAAATGGTGCCGTTCTTCAGCGAAACCTTGACCATGTTGCGACGGGCTTCTTCCATCGCCTTTTGCACAGCAGCAGGCACTTCCTTGGACTTGCCCTTGCCCATGCCAACGCGGCCATCACCGTCGCCGACCACAGTCAGTGCAGCGAAGCCGAGAATACGGCCGCCCTTCACGACTTTGGTCACGCGGTTCACCGCGATCATTTTTTCGCGCAGACCGTCGTCTTGACCTTCGCTCTGCACTTTGGGTTGAAATTTAGCCATTTTTTATTCCGCTCCGCTTAGAACTGCAGACCAGCTTCGCGGGCTGCATCGGCCAAAGCCTTGACGCGACCGTGATAAGCGAAACCTGCACGATCAAATGCAACCTTCTCAACGCCTGCTGCCTTCGCCTTTTCAGCGATGCGCTTGCCGATCAGTTGGGCTGCAGCGGCATTGCCACCCTTGCCCGAACCGCCCAAGGACTTGCGCACATCGGCTTCTGCCGTGGAAGCGCTGGCCAGCACCTGGCTGCCGTCGCCGGAAATCACACTGGCGTAGATATGGAGGTTCGTACGATTCACAGTCAAACGGGCCACGCCTTGCTGGGCAATGCGGATGCGTGTTTGACGGGCACGACGAAGACGCTGCTCTTTCTTTGTCAACATGTTGCAGCTCCTTATTTCTTCTTGGTCTCTTTGATCGTGATCTTCTCATCCGCGTAGCGGATGCCCTTGCCCTTGTAAGGCTCGGGAGGACGAACAGCACGAATCTCAGCGGCAATTTGACCCACGCGCTGACGGTCGGCACCCTTCACTACCACTTCGGTAGGGGTAGGTGTTGCGACAGTAATGCCAGCAGGCATTTCGAAATTGACAGGATGGGAATAACCCACAGCCAGGTTCAACTTGGAACCGGATGCAGCGGCTTTGTAGCCCACACCAACCAAGCTCAGCTTCTTCTCAAAGCCTTTGCTCACGCCAACAACCATGTTGTTGACCAGCTGACGCAGCGTACCGCTCATGGCGTTGGCTTCACGCGAGTCATTCACAGGCTCGAAGCTCAACTTGCCATCATTGCTGGACACTTTGACCAACACGTTTTGTGCCAGCGTCAGTGCGCCACCAGAACCCTTGACAGAGATCTGGTCATCTTTGATCGACACATCCACACCAGCGGGGATGGTCACGGGCATTTTTCCTACTCGGGACATTTCAGTTACTCCTCAATGCCGCGGTTAGGCCACGTAGCACAGCACTTCGCCACCGACACCGGTAGCGCGCGCTTTGCGATCAGTCATCACGCCCTTAGGAGTCGTGACAATTGCCACACCCAGACCGTTCATAACTTGTGGAATGGAATCACGGCCTTTGTAGACACGCAGACCAGGGCGGCTGACGCGCTCGATGCGCTCAATCACTGGACGGCCTGCGTAGTACTTCAGGGCGATTTCGAGTTCGGACTTGCCAGCTTCAGTTTTCACTTGGAAGCCGTCGATATAACCTTCGTCCTTCAGCACTTGGGCGATGGCGATCTTCACTTTGGAAGAAGGCACCAGAACCGTGGCCTTGGAGACCATCTGTGCATTACGGATGCGGGTCAGCAAGTCAGCGATGGGATCACTCATGCTCATGTTTAATCTCTCCTGCCTGCTTACCAGCTGGCTTTGGTGACACCGGGGATGTCGCCTGCAAAAGCCAGTTCACGGATCTTGGCGCGGGCCAGACCGAATTGACGGAAGGTACCGCGAGGGCGGCCGGTGATTTCGCAACGGTTGCGCTGACGCGTTGGGTTGGCGTTGCGTGGCAGCTTTTGCAAGCCCAGACGAGCAGCTTCACGCTCTTCGTCGCTACGCTTGGCATCGCCAGCAATTGCCTTCAGTTCCGCATACTTGGTTGCGTACTTGGCAGCCAGTTTTTCGCGCTTCAGTTCGCGCTGGATCAAAGCTACTTTAGCCATGCTTCGCCTCAGTTCTTGAACGGGAAACGGAAACCAGCCAGAAGAGCCTTGGCTTCTTCGTCGGTCTTGGCCGTTGTGGTGATGCTGATGTTCAGGCCACGCAGAGCGTCAACCTTGTCGTACTCGATTTCAGGGAAAATGATCTGTTCCTTGACACCGATGTTGTAGTTGCCACGGCCATCAAAGGCACGGCCAGAGATACCACGGAAGTCACGAACGCGGGGCAGAGCCACGGTCACGAAACGGTCCAGGAACTCATACATTTGCACGCCACGCAGCGTAACCATGCAACCAATGGCTTGGCCTTCGCGGATCTTGAAACCAGCGATAGCTTTCTTGGCCTTGGTCACCACGGGCTTTTGACCAGCAATCTTGGTCAGGTCAGCCACGGCGTTGTCCATCACCTTCTTGTCCGACACGGCTTCGCTCACACCCATGTTCAGGGTGATTTTGGTCAGACGTGGAACCTGCATGGGCGAGGTGTAACCGAACTGCTTGGTCAGCTCGGGGGCGACTTTGTCGCGGTAAATTTCTTGCAGTCGTGCCATGTTTACCCCTTAGGCCGCCTTGATTTCAGCGCCGCTGGACTTGAACACGCGAATGCGCGAACCATCAGCCTGCACCTTGATACCCACGCGATCAGCCTTGCCGGTAGCCGCATTGAAGATGGCCACGTTGGACTGATGGATAGGCATAGCCTTTTCAACGATGCCGCCAGTTGTGCCCTTCATGGGGTTTGGCTTGGCGTGCTTCTTGACCAGGTTAATGCCGTCGATGACCACATAAGAGTCATCTTTGCGCAGCGACACTGTGCCGCGCTTGCCCTTGTCGCGCCCTGTCAGCACGATGACTTCGTCGCCTTTGCGAATCTTGTTCATGGCGCGTCCTTAGAGAACTTCAGGAGCCAGGGACACGATCTTCATGAACTTTTCGGTACGCAGCTCGCGCGTCACGGGTCCAAAGATGCGGGTGCCGATAGGCTCCAACTTTGCATTCAGCAACACCGCAGCGTTGCCATCGAATTTGACGAGCGAACCATCGCCGCGACGAATACCCTTCGCCGTGCGAACCACCACTGCACTGTAAACCTCGCCTTTTTTGACGCGGCCACGTGGAGCGGCTTCTTTGATGCTCACCTTGATGATGTCGCCAACGCTTGCATAGCGACGCTTAGAGCCACCCAGCACCTTAATGCAAAGGACGGACTTAGCGCCGGTGTTGTCGGCAACCTCTAACCGAGATTCTGTCTGGATCATTTCAATATTCCCAACTTGCACCAGAAGACAACAGCCCCAGAGAACTTCTCAAGGGCTGCAAATCAGCCAGTCAGTCTTGGGCCCGTCGTCCGCACCGCAAACCATTTGCAGCACTTCCCGCTGGGCAGAAACTTCACGCTTTAAACGCGAAGCCTTTGATTATTGCAAACCTAAAGCGCCAAGTCAAGCGCCTATCACATTTCCGGACGCAAATATTGTTGTGCCAATGCCAAAAAAGCAGGCAACTGCGGGTCACAGCCCAATTCTTCTCGCAGGATCTCTGCAACGGCAGGGGCAACCTCCTGGGCCAGGCGTGCGTCCAGAAACAGCATGCGCGAGCGGCGGGCCAGAACGTCCTCAACGGTTCGGGCGTATTCAAAGCGCGCAGCGAACCGCACCATGGCTTCGGTCAGACCACCGCCCAGGGCGCGGGCAGCCCCAGGCAACCCCGCCACCTGCGCTGCATCTGCCCCGTAGGAATGCATACCGGGCGCATCGCTGATGCGGTGGCGCACCACTTCGGTGGGCGTTCCTACCAGTTGCAGCTGATTGGTCACGCCCGCAGCCTTGGGCTCAAGAGCCCCGGTTTCGAAGCATTTTTGCAAGACGTCTTCGGCCATGGCACGGTAAGTGGTCCATTTGCCGCCCGTCACGGTCACCAAGCCGCTGCGGCTGGCCAGTACGGTGTGCTCCCGGCTGATGCTCTTGGTGTTGCCACCGTCATCGTCCTGGGGCTTGACCAATGGGCGCAACCCCACCCAAATGCTGCGGATGTCCTCAGGCTTGGGCGCCCGGGTCAGGTAGCGGGCAGACTCGTTCAGAATGAAAGCGACCTCTTCCTTGAACGGCAAAGGCTCGCGCACCACATCCTGGCGGGGACTGTCCGTGGTGCCCAAAATGAGCTTGCCCAGCCAAGGAACGGCAAAAAGCACCCGCCCGTCCGCCGTCTTGGGCACCATCAGCGCATGGTCTGACGGCAAAAATTCTTTGTCCACCACGATGTGAACGCCCTGGCTGGGCGCCACGATGGGCTTGACGGGCTTGCCAATGGCCTCGCCGTCCATTTGGCGCAGGCCGTCCACCCACACGCCCGTGGCATTCACCACGCAACGCGCCTTGACCGTGAAAGCACGGCCAGTTTCTGCGTCTTCGCATTCGAATCCCGCCACGCGCCCTTCTTCGTGGATCAACTTCTTGGCAGGGCAATAGTTCACCAGCAGCGCCCCCCGGCTGGCAGCAGTGCGCGCCAGCGCCAGGGCCAGTCGGGCGTCATCAAACTGTCCATCCCAATACTTCACGCCGCCTTTGAGCCCATCCTTGAGGGCTGTTGGCAGGAGCTGCAAGGTACGTGCACGCCCAAGGAATTGCGTGGCACCCAGCCCGGCCTTGCCCGCCAGGGCGTCGTACATCATTAGGCCGATGCCGTAGAAGGGCGTCTCCCAAAAGCGGTAGGACGGCATCACAAACGGCAGGGGCTGCGCCAAGTGGGGTGCGTTGCTCAGCAGTGTGGTGCGCTCGTGCAAGGCCTCGCGCACCAGGGAGATATTGCCTTGCGCCAGGTAGCGCACACCACCGTGCACCAGCTTGGTGGCACGCGATGACGTGCCCTTGGCAAAATCGTGCGAATCCACCAGCACCACACTGAAACCACGCGCCGCCGCATCCAAGGCCACTCCCAGGCCCGTGGCGCCCCCGCCAATCACGGCCAGGTCATACAAGTGCGGCTGGGCCAAGCAGTCCAGAAGTTCGGCACGCGGGGTAGGAAGGGGGGCTGAAACATTGGTCATGGGTGCTGATTGTCCATGGGAGGCCACAGTTTTTAAGGGTTAACCCTTGATTTTGTAACGCCAGTGGAGGACTTCGGTGACAAACCTTGCGCCAGCTCCAGGCGGGCGCAAGGTCAGAGAGGAAACAAAAAAGACACAACCACCCTGGGGCCGACCACCACCATCGCCCCAGGGAGGGCGGCAGGCACGGCACACCTTGCTGTGCCGTGCGCTGCCATCAAACTACCCGCGCATCAGCGCACCTTGCCAGCCTTCCAGGCGTCCAGCAGGGTTTGGTAGGCGATGGTTTCGCCCTTCGGCTTTTCGTTGGCCAGCTTCTTCCAGGGGGCTTGCTTGTCGCTCAGCCACTTGTTGGCGTCTTCCTTCTTGTTGAGCTTGGGCGCGCAATGGGCCATGCCAGCGCGCTCCAGGCGGGCCATCACCTGGTCCATTTCGTCGGCCAGGGTGTCCATGGCGCCTTGCGGGGTCTTTTCACCCGTCACAGCCTGGGCTACGTTCTTCCACCACAGCTGGGCCAGCTTGGGGTAGTCGGGCACGTTGGTGCCGGTGGGCGACCATGCCACGCGGGCGGGGCTGCGGTAGAACTCGACCAAACCGCCCAGCTTGGGCGCGGCGTCGGTCATGGCCTTGGACTGGATGTCGCTTTCGCGGATCGGCGTCAGGCCCACCAGGGTCTTTTTCAGCGACGTGGTCTTGGCGGTCACGAACTGGGCATAGAGCCAGGCGGCTGCCGTCTTGTTAGCGTCGTGGTCCTTGAAGAAGGTCCAGCTGCCCACGTCCTGGTAGCCGTTTTGCATGCCTTGCTTCCAGTACGGGCCATTGGGGCCGGGGGCCATGCGCCACTTGGGGGTGCCGTCGGCGTTCACCACGGGCAGGCCGGGCTTGGTCATGTCGGCCGTGAAGGCGGTGTACCAGAAGATCTGCTGGGCGATCTGGCCTTGAGCAGGCACGGGGCCGGCTTCGCCAAAGGTCATGCCCGTGGCTTCCTTGGGCGCGTACTTCTTCATCCAGTCCACATACTTGGTCAGCGCATAGACGGCAGCAGGCGAGTTGGTCGCGCCGCCACGGGATACCGAGGCGCCCACGGGGGTGCACTTGTCGTCGGCCACGCGAATGCCCCACTCGTCGATCGGCAGGCCGTTGGGCGCGCCGATGTCGGCCGTGCCAGCCATCGACAGCCAGGCATCGGTGAAGCGCCAGCCCAGCGATGGGTCCTTCTTGCCGTAGTCCATGTGACCGTAAATGGCCTTGCCGTCGATCTGCTTGACGTCGTTGGTGAAGAACTCGGCGATGTCTTCGTAGGCAGACCAGTTCAGTGGCACGCCCAGGTCGTAGCCGTACTTGGCCTTGAACTTGTCCTTGATGTCCTTGCGCTCGAACAGGTCAGCGCGGAACCAGTACAGGTTGGCGAACTGCTGGTCGGGCAACTGGTACATCTTGCCGTCGGGCCCGGTGGTGAACTTGGTGCCGATGTAGTCCTTGATGTCGATGCCGGGGTTGGTCCACTCTTTGCCCGTGCCGCTCATGTAGTCGGTCAGGCTCATGATCTTGCCGTAGCGGTAGTGCGTACCGATCAGGTCCGAATCAGAGATCCAGCCGTCGTAAATCGACTTGCCCGACTGCATGGAGGTCTGCAGCTTCTCGACCACGTCGCCTTCCTGGATCAGGTCGTGCTTGACCTTGATGCCAGTGATTTCCTCAAACGCCTTGGCCAGCGTCTTGGATTCGTATTCATGGGTGGTGATGGTCTCGGACACCACCGAGATTTCCTTGACGCCCTTGCCCTGGAGCTTCTTGGCGGCGTCGATGAACCACTTCATCTCGGCCATCTGCTGGTCTTTGCTCAGCGTGGATGGCTGGAACTCACTGTCGATCCACTTCTTGGCCTCGGCCTCGCCGGCCCAGGCGGCTTGCCCCAGGGCCAGGGTAGCGGCGGCGAACGCGATCGCCGTGAACTGCATCTTCATTGTTGTCTCCTCAGATGGAACCCCCATGGTGGATGAACACCGGCCCTGGGGGGAATCGGGCCGGGGCTTGTCATCATCAAAAACAATAGCTGCCAGCGCTGGTAGCGTCTATGTTTCAGATACTTTTATGCCTGCAAGCATTCAAAATATTGCGCAGGCAGCTCACTTTTTAATAGCAGCCATCACCCCTTGCGCATCACCAGCGCCAGCAGCGCCATCGACAGCACAAAGCTGATCCAGATGGACGGATCGCCATCCAGACTGAACCACTGGGCCAGCTTGCCGCTGATGCCGACAAAAATCAGGTTCACATAGGCCGCCGACAGCAGCCCGATAAACAGCCGATCACCCCGCGTGGTCTCCAGCGGCAAAAAACCCTTGCGCACCGTGGTGGGCGATTTCACTTCCCACACCGTCATACCGATCAGCATGAGCACGATGCAAATGAAGAACACCGCCACGGGCAGCGTCCAGGCCATCCAATCAAACATTTGAAGCATTCCTTTCCAATAGCGTGGCGTCAGATACCGCCAAAGCACGTCCCCACTGGCACGCCCCAGGCCAGGGACGCCGAGCCAGGGCCGCCCCGCAGCGAGGGTGTCGTCCCCCTAGAGGGGGAAGGCGCCGCAGGCGACTCAGGGGGTGCATCACACCCGGCCCATCGCAAAGCCTTTTGCGATGTAGTGGCGCACAAACCAGATCACGATGGCACCCGGCACGATGGTCAGCACACCCGCCGCCGCCAGCGTGGCCCAGTCCATGCCGCTGGCGCTCACCGTGCGCGTCATCGTCGCCACGATGGGCTTGGCGTTCACGCTGGTCAGCGTGCGGGCCAGCAGCAGCTCGACCCAGCTGAACATGAAGCAGAAGAACGCCGCCACACCCACACCCGCCTTGATGAGCGGCAGGAAGATGGTGAGGAAGAAGCGCGGAAAGCTGTAGCCGTCGATGTACGCCGTCTCGTCGATCTCGCGCGGGATACCACTCATAAAGCCTTCCAAAATCCACACCGCCAGCGGCACGCTGAACAGCAGGTGCGCCAGCGCCACAGCGATGTGCGTGTCCATCAGCCCCACGGTGGTGTAGAGCTGAAAGAACGGCAGCAGGAACACGGCGGGTGGCGTCATGCGGTTGGTCAGCAGCCAGAAGAACACATGCTTGTCGCCCAAGAAGCTGTATCGCGAAAACGCATAAGCCGCAGGCAAAGCCACGGTGAGCGTGATCACCATGTTGATGCTGACGTAGATCAGGCTGTTGATGTAGCCCGAGTACCACGACGCATCGGTGAAGATGGTCTTGTAGTTGGCCCAGGTGAAGTGCTGCGGAAAGAACGAGAAGCTCGACAGGATCTCTTCGTTCGTCTTGAAGCTCATGTTGACCATCCAGTAGATGGGCAACAGCGCAAACAGCAGGTACGCGATCAGGAACAGCGTGCGCTTTTGGAAGCGTCTTTCATGCATGGCCGGCTCCTTCGTCGCTGGCGGTGCCCACGCGCTGCATCCAGTTGTAGAGGATGAAGCACAGCAGCAAGATGATGAAGAAATAAATCAGCGAGAACGCTGCGGCAGGCCCCAGGTCGAACTGCCCCACGGCCTTGGTCGTGAGGTATTGGCTCAGGAACGTGGTCGCATTGCCCGGCCCGCCACCCGTCAGCACAAAGGGCTCGGTGTAGATCATGAAACTGTCCATGAAGCGCAGCAGCACCGCAATCATCAGCACGCCGCGCATCTTGGGCAGCTGGATGTAGCGGAACACCGCCAACTTGCTGGCACCGTCAATACGGGCCGCCTGGTAGTAGGCATCCGGAATGGACCGCAGCCCCGCAAAGGCCAGCAGCGCCACCAGCGGCGTCCAGTGCCACACGTCCATCAGCAGCACCGTCAGCCACGCCTGCGTGGCGTTGCCGGTGTAGCTGTATTCAATGCCCATCTCCTGCAGCATCCGGCCCATCAGGCCAATGTCGGCCCGGCCATAGATCTGCCAGATGGTGCCCACCACGTTCCAGGGAATCAGCAGCGACAGCGCCACCACCACCAGCACGGCGGACGACTTCCAGCCCTGCGCGGGCATGGACAGCGCCAGCAAGATGCCCAGCGGAATCTCCACCGCCAGCACGGCCAGCGAGAAGGTGATCTGCCGCCATAGGGCCGAGTGCAGTTCCTCGTCGCGCATCACGGCGGCAAACCACTCGGTGCCCACAAACACGCGGCGCTCGGGGCTGATGATGTCTTGCACCGAATAATTCACCACCGTCATCAGCGGCAAGATGGCCGAGAAGGCCACGCAGATGATGACCGGCAGGATCAGGAACCAGGCCTTCTGGTTCACGGGCTTGGTCGTCGTGCTCATGCCAAAAGCTCCTCGTTTTGGTAATAGCAGGTGTGCTCGCCCAGCACCTGCAGCCACACCGTGTCGCCTGCCGATGGCAAGCGCGTCTCGGGGCTGAAGCGGGCCTTGAGCGTGTGCTCGCCCACCTTCGCGGTCAGCATCAAATAGGTGCCGATGTCTTGCACCTGCGCCACGCTGCACGCCAATGCGCCGGGCTGCTGCGCAGCGGCCAGTGCGAGGTATTCGGGGCGAATGCCCACCTGCAGCGAACCAGCGGGCAGCGCGCGCCCTGCGGGGGCCGCCAGGCGATGGCCCGCCACGGCCAGCTCGGCACCATCCGACTGCGCAGGCAGAAAGTTCATGCCCGGCGAGCCAATGAAGTGCCCCACGAACACATGCTGGGGCCGCTCGAACAGCGCATCGGCCGAGCCCACCTGCACCGCTTTGCCGCGTGTCATCACCACCACCTGGTCGGCAAAGGTCAGCGCCTCCACCTGGTCGTGCGTGACGTAGATCAGCGTGAGCTTGAGCTCGTGGTGGATCTGCTTGAGCTTGCGACGCAGCTGCCACTTGAGGTGCGGGTCGATCACCGTGAGCGGCTCGTCGAACAGCACGGCCGCCACGTCCGATCGCACCAGACCACGGCCCAGCGATATTTTTTGCTTCTGGTCGGCCGACAGGCCCGCCGCGCGCATGTTGAGCTGGTGGCTCATCTCCAGCATCTCGGCAATCGCGCCCACGCGCTCTTTGATCTGGGCTTCGGGCACCTTGCGGTTCTTGAGCGGGAAGGCCAGGTTCTCGGCCACCGTCATGGTGTCGTAGATCACCGGGAACTGGAACACCTGCGCAATGTTGCGCTCCTGCGGGCTGGCGCGGGTCACATCGCGGCCATCAAACAGCACCTTGCCGTGCGATGGCACAAGCAGGCCCGACATGATGTTGAGCATGGTGGTCTTGCCACAGCCCGAGGGGCCCAGCAGCGCATAGGCGCCGCCGTCTTCAAATTCCATCTTCAGGGGCAGCAGCGCATAGTCGCTGTCCTGCTGCGGGTGGGGCTTGTACGAATGCGCCAAGTCCAGACTGATACGCGCCATCTCAGCGACCTCCTTGTACGGCCAGGTGGCGGGCGGGCGCCCACACCAGGCGCTCGTCAGCGCCAAACACATAGGCCTGCGCCGGGTCCAGGTGCAAGGTGATGCCCGTGCCCAGTTCAAAGTAGTGCACGCCGGTGAGCTGTGCCACCAACTCGCCCCAGGGCGTGTGGGCATGCACAAAGGTGTCTGAGCCTGAGATTTCGGCCAGCTCGACCACGCCGCTCACGCTCACATCGCCGGGGCGCGCATGCACGCGCAGGGCACTGGCGCGCACGCCCACCGTCAGGGCGCCAGCGGCGCTGCCCGCGGGCAGCGGGATGGCCAGATCGCAACCGCCTTGCAACCGCACGCCTTGCGACAAGGGCGTAGCAGGGATCAGGTTCATCGGCGGGTCGCTGAAGGCGCGCGCCACGCTCAGTGAATTGGGCGTGTGGAACACCTCGGCCGTAGGGCCGTATTGCAGCAGCCGCCCTTGGTCGAGCACGGCGGTGTAGCCGCCTAGCAGCAGCGCCTCGCCCGGCTCGGTGGTGGCATACACCACGGTGGATTGGCCTGCGGCAAACAGCTGGGTCAGCTCTTCACGCAGTTCCTCGCGCAGCTTGTAGTCCAGATTCACCAGGGGTTCGTCCAGCAGCATCAGTGGCGCGCCCTTGGCCAGGGCCCGCGCCAGCGCCACGCGCTGCTGTTGCCCGCCCGACAGCTCTGCCGGGTAGCGGTCCAAAAACATGTCGATATGCAAACGGCTGGCCAGCTCGCGCACCCGGACTTCAATGTTCTTGTCGCCGCGCAGCTTCAGCGGCGAGGCGATGTTGTCAAACACTTTCATCGAGGGGTAGTTGATGAACTGCTGGTAGACCATGGCCACGTTGCGCTCGCGCACGGGCATGCCCGTCACGTCCACGCCATCCACCGTCACCTTGCCTGCGGTCGGCGTATCCAGTCCCGCCATGATGCGCATCAGGCTCGTCTTGCCCGCCTGGGTGGCGCCCAGCAGCACCGTCACGGCATTGCTTTGCAATGCCAGGCTCATGTCATAAAGCCAGGTCTGCGCACCTACCCTTTTGCTGATGCTGTCCAGTGCCAGCTGCATGAAGCATCCTCTTCCGGCCCAACGGCCTGTGTGACAAGACGACCCGCATAGATGCCAGCCGCCCATGATTTTCGATATTTTTCATTTTTGTTCTTTTTGATTCGAATTGAATCCAGGTTTACCCTTAATCATTTCGTTTTCGTTCGATTTAAAGTCCAACAAAGCGTACGGCGTTCGCTTTCTGTTCATTTCAGTTTCGTTACGATTCGATGACAAAACACCGCCTACACCAGCACAACAGGCACCCCGAACGCAAAAACCATCCGTCTGCCCGTGAACACCAACCCCCGCCAACTGCAACTGCTTGAAGAAGTGCGCACCCGCAAGTCCGCCACCGTGGAACAATTGGCCGACACCCTGGGCGTGACCCTGCAGACCGTACGGCGCGACGTGCAGCGCCTGGCCGAGTCGGGCCTGCTCACGCGTTTTCATGGCGGTGTGCGCGTGCCCAGCTCCACGGTGGAGAACCTGGCCCACACCCAGCGCGAAACCCTGCACGCCGAAGGCAAGGCCCGCATTGCCCGCGCCGTGGCCGAGCAGGTGCCGCACAACTGCTCACTGATCCTGAACATCGGCACCACCACCGAGGCCATTGCCAAGGCGCTGCTGCACCACCGAGGTCTGCGCGTCATCACCAACAACCTGAACGTGGCCGCCATCCTGTGCAGCAACCCCGAGTGCGAAGTCATCGTGGCTGGCGGCGTGGTACGCCCGCGCGACCGGGGCATCGTGGGCGAAGCGGCGGTGGATTTCATTCGCCAGTTCAAGGTGGACATCGCCCTCATCGGCATCTCGGGCATCGAGCCCGATGGCTCGCTGCGCGACTTTGACTACCGCGAGGTGAAGGTGGCGCAAACCATCATCGGCCAGGCCCGCGAGGTGTGGCTGGCCGCCGACCAGAGCAAGTTCAATCGCCCAGCCATGGTGCAGCTGGCCACGCTCAATCAAATCGGGCGACTGTTCACCGATGCGCCGCCGCCTGAGCCCTTCCCTGCCCTGCTGCAAGATGCCGGTGTGATCTGCACCGTGGCAGCCTGAAAGATGGAGTGCATCCCCCTGAGCCGCTTCGCGCCTTCCCCCTTCTCTCGAATTGCATTGCAATTCGAGAGAAGGGGGACACCGCCAGCGCCCACAAGCGAAGCGCCGCCTCTGCAGCTTGGCGGCCCTTGCGCGGCGGTCGCTGGCATCGGCTGCGCGCTTTCAAGGGCCAGCTCTCCAAGTTGGGGCCGAACTACATGCCTAACAAACCTATTCTTCTATGACCTACCTGCTCGCACTCGACCAAGGCACCTCCAGCTCCCGCAGCATCGTCTTTGACGAACGCGGCCACATCGTGGCGCAGGCGCAGCTCGAATTGCCGCAGATCTACCCCCAGCCCGGCTGGGTGGAGCACGACCCGCTGGAGATCTGGCGCACCCAGCTGGCCACCGCGCGCGATGCGCTGGCCAAGGCGGGCATTGCGGCCAACGCCGTGCGCGCCGTGGGCATCACCAACCAGCGCGAAACCACGGTGCTGTGGAACCGCAAGACGGGCCAGCCCGTGCACCACGCCATCGTGTGGCAGGACCGGCGCGCTGAACCCGCTTGCGCCCAACTGCGTGAACAAGGCCACGCAGCCACCATCCAGGCCAAGACGGGGCTGCTGATCGACGCATACTTCTCGGGCACCAAGCTGCAATGGCTGCTAGACCACGTGCCCGGCGCGCGTGAAGCCGCAGAGCGCGGTGAGCTGGCCTTTGGCACGGTGGACAGCTGGCTGATGTGGAAGCTCACCCATGGCCAGGTGCATGTGACGGATGTGAGCAACGCCTCGCGCACCATGCTGTTCAATGTGCACACCAACCAGTGGGACGACGAACTGCTGGCGCTGCTGCGCATCCCCAAGGCGCTGCTGCCCGAGGTGCTGCCCTCGGCCGCCCACTTTGGCGACACGGCGGCCGACCTGCTGGGCCACCCCATCCGCATCGGCGGCGTGGCGGGCGACCAGCAAAGCGCGCTGTTCGGCCAGGCCTGCTTCACGGCGGGCATGGCCAAGAACACCTATGGCACGGGCTGCTTCATGCTGATGCACACGGGCACAACCTTCCAGACCAGCCAGAACGGCCTGCTGACCACCAGCGCCGCACAGGCATCGACCCAGCCTGAGTTCGCCATGGAAGGCAGCGTGTTTGTGGGCGGCGCGGTGGTGCAGTGGTTGCGCGATGGCCTGCGCGCCATCACCCACAGCAGCGAAGTCGAGTCGCTGGCGCAAAGCGTGCCCGATTCGGGCGGCGTGATGATGGTGCCCGCCTTCACCGGCCTGGGAGCCCCGTACTGGAAGCCCGACGCACGCGGCACCATCACGGGCCTCACACGCGGCAGCACCATTGCCCACATTGCCCGCGCGGCGCTGGAGAGCATTGCCTACCAAAGCGCCGCCCTGCTGCTCGCCATGAGCCGCGACGCCGTGGCCGCCGGTGGCGCCCCGGTGAGCGAGTTGCGCGTGGACGGTGGCGCGTGCGTGAACGACCTGCTGATGCAGTTCCAGGCCGACCTGCTGGGCATTCCGGTGGTGCGCCCCGCCGTGATCGAGACCACCGCCCTGGGCGCGGCCTACCTGGCGGGCCTGTCGAGCGGCGTGTACGCCAGCACCGACGAGCTGTCCCAGCTATGGCGCGCTGACCGCCGCTTTGTCCCCACGCTGAGCAAAGCCCGCGCACAGGAGTTGATGGCGAACTGGGAGCATGCGGTGCAGCAAACCACGGCTGTATAGAGTGCATCCCCCTGAGGCGCTGCGCGGGAGCACTGGCATGGGCCGCGCCCAGATCGCAGGCGGGCTACCTCACCGAACTGAGGGGGGATAGAGTGGATCGGCGCGATTCTGGTGCTGATCTGCTTGCCATCAACTCCCATGCCCACCATGCAACGCGGATACCATCGCATGCCTGCGTTGACCATCATCTATTGCCTGAACCATGAGCACCACCTCTGCCCCCGCTTCTGCCTCCACCCTGCCCATCATCGCCTTCATCGGCGGCGGCAACATGGCCAGCGCCATCATTGGCGGGCTGATCCACCAGGGCCTGCCTGCCAGCCAGATCGAGGTGGTGGAACCCTGGGCCGAAGCACGCGAGGCGCTGCGCAAGAACTACGGCATTGAAGCCCAGGCCGAGGCGAGCGCGGCCCTGCAGCGCGCAGGCATTGTGGTCTGGGCCGTCAAGCCGCAAACCTTCAAGGACGCCGCCGCACAGGCCCAGGCCCACACGCAAGCTGCGCTGCACCTGAGCGTGGCTGCCGGTATCCGCTCTGACAGCATCGCGCAGTGGCTCGGCACCGAGCGCATCGTGCGCACCATGCCCAACACGCCCGCGCTGGTGGGCAAGGGCATGAGCGCCATCTACGCCCGCCCCGCCGTCACTGCGGCAGAGCGCCAGAGCGTAGAAGCAATCATGGCATCCACCGGCGAGTTCCTGTGGGTCGAAGAGGAGAAGCAGCTGGACGCCGTCACAGCACTCTCCGGCTCAGGCCCTGCCTATGTTTTCTACTTCCTCGAAGCCATGACCCGCGCGGGCGTGGACATGGGCCTGAGCGAGCAGCAGGCGCACCAACTGGCCGTGGGCACGTTTGTGGGGGCCTCTGAATTGGCCCGTCGCTCTGACGAGCCCCCCGCCGTGCTGCGCCAGCGCGTCACGTCCAAGGGCGGCACCACTTATGCGGCGCTGCAGTCCATGGAGGCAGCAGGCGTCGGCCCGGCGTTTGAGCGCGCCATGGAAGCTGCCCGCCAGCGAGCGAACGAGCTGGGCAACGAGTTCGGCGGCTGACGCCTAAAACATCAAGCAAATTAGCTGCTAGCGCTTATTAAATAAGCGCTAGCAGCTATATTTTTTATAGCACTTTCACCCAGTATGCAGTATGGGGAATACGCCCCTCAGCTTCGCATTTTCTTTAGCCAGGCCACCAACTCATCGCTGATGAGGGCCTGGTTGATGGCATCGTCCGGCTGCTGCACCCATTGGCGCACCCGGTTCACCGCCGTGAAGCCCACGTTGTCAAACTGTTTGCCTAAGCGCTGGATGTACGGAAACTTGGCCGACTGGTTGCTGACCCCTAAAAAGTGAAAGTACACGCCGTCGCCGCGTGTTTGAGAGGCGGTCAACAGTTCGGTCGTTCTGGCCTCATCGGCGCTTTCACCATCGGTCACAAAAAAGATCAGCGTCTGGCGGGGTTTGGCTGCGGGGGCAGGGGCAGCACCGCCCCCAAACAAGCGGCTCAGGAAGCCCTTGGGCTTCTCTGGACCCCAGCCAAAATCGGACAGAACGCGCTCCAGCACATACGAATAGTCGGTGGCGCCCATATAGCCGGGGCAGCCAATGATTTCGCGTTTCACGTAGCCCTCGTAGTTCTTGGCGCTCACATCGGCGGCGTGGTGCACGTTGCGGGCTCCATTGGAGAAGGTATAGACCTCCATCTTTTGGTCCGGGTCGAACAGCGCGGCCCAGGGGATCAGGCGTGTGAGCAGGTCGTTGGTCACGCCCTGGCGGTGCTCGTCGTCAAACGAGCCGGAGACATCCATCACAAACGCCACGTCCACTTTGGGCGGTTCGCTCACGCCCGCCTTGGCCAGGTTGAGCACCAGAGCTTGTTGCGATTTGTTCAGGTCCAGGGTGAGCGCCATGTTCGGTCGTCCGTCAAGTTAAGAGAGGTGGAGCAGGCCCAGCAGGCCTTGCAGTTGCTGCGCCAGGGCGTAGCGTTCGGTGTCATTCAACTGCCGCGCCTGGGTGGCCAGGGCCACTTTTTCTGTCCACGCAGGCAGGGCCATCAGCACGGTGTCCTGGATGCGGTGGATCAGCCCATCCAGGCTGTGCTGGCTGCCTTGGCGCAGCTGCAGGCCCCCATGGATGTGCAGCACGGTCTGCGCCAGCGCGCTGGCGCGTTGCAGCAAGGCATGGGCGCGTGGATCGGCGCCAGAGTCCAGCAGATCGGCCAGGTAGTGCGCGGCCAGGCTTTGCGCCTCCAGCCGCACGGCCAGCGGAGCCAGTTCGCTGCCAATGCCTTGCAGCTCGGCCTGCAGGCTGCGCAGGGCGGGCAAGGCCTCGGCCAGGTGCTGGCGCAGTTGCGCCAGCTCGCCCTGGCTGGCCTGCAACAGCGCGGCGGGCCCGGCACTGCTCTTCCAGAACAGCAGCGGCGACTTGGCGGGGGCCAGCCATTCGTCGGCAATGCCTTGCAGCAGCGCATGCAAACGTGCCACATGGCGCAGGCTGGTCTGCAGCGTGGTGGCCTGGGTGATCTGCAACGAGGCATCGACCAGCGCGCCATAGCGCTGCTGGGCCTCTTCGCCCCAGCGGGCGGCCTGGGTCGCGCTCAGGGTATTGACGATGGTGGCCTGCAGCAGGCGCTGGGCTTGCTGCAGCGCCTCGGGCATCGCGGCTGGAAAGCGCTGGACCAGCTCCGGCAGGCTGACCTCCACACCCCGGCGAATCGTGCCCGGCACCACCGAGGGCGGGGCCTTTTGCGCCCCGGGTGAAGCACTGGGCAATGCAATGGGTGCAACACCCGGCTGCGGCGCCACCGTGGTGGGCGCGGGGCGCGATGCCCCCTGCACCGTGGCAGGCACCCCACCCGGCGCTATGACCGTGGCCCGCAATCCCGGGCCAACTGCGGCGTCAGGCCCCGGCGTGGCGGCTGCTTGCGCCTGCGGGCTGGCAGGGGTGTGGGTGATGACTTTGGGCTTCATCCGGCAAGGGGCATGGATTCAAAGGGGGCGTTACAGAACAAGAACACGGACTGCGCCCCCGCCTCGCCGCTCACGAAAAGTGCGACAGGATGAAGTTGAAATCGCCGTTGAACCCGCTGCCTGCGGCCAGGTAATGCCAGCCGCTGCCGTCCAGCAGCAGGCTGCCCATCTGCACCGCGTTGAAAGGACCGAATTCGTTGGACAGCAGGTACTCGCCCAGCACCAGGCCCTGGTCGTTCTTGATGCGGATGCCCGCGTTTTTCACGGACGAGAAGTTGGCGCCGGATGCGGCGTGGATGGTCACGAAGATCGGGATCTCGTTCACGCCCGCAGGGATCTTGCTGCCGTCAATCGACAGGGTTTCGTCCACGTCCAGGTTCACGCCGGTGCGTGCATCGCCCGAGTGGGTGATGCCGCCTTCGGGCGTGGAGAACGAGCCATCGGCGTTGGTGGTCAACACGCCTTGCGGGTTGGTCTTCTTGGCGTTGTAGGTGCTCAGCACCTGGTCAAAGCTGGTGACCTTGGCGCCACCGCCGCCATTGCTGGCCAGCAGCGCATGGGTGTCCAGGTCGTGCGCCGAATCCCACGACAGCTCCACCGTAAAGCGCGCGGGCTTGGCCAGGTTCAGAGACAGTTTGGGGGCGGTATCGCCGGGCTTGGAGAGCTTCAGTTCAAGGGCCATGTCGGTTTCCTTCGGGGCAACATCAGGGGGTGTCTGGGCGCCCCGCCCTCACAGCGCATTGCGCGGGGCGGGCCGGGGGCCAGGGTCAGTATTTCAGGGCCTGGTCGGGGCGCAGCTGCTGGCCCACGGCCAGCATGTCCTGGCGGGCCTGGGCAAACATCTCGCGCGCCTGGGCAAACTTTTGCTGGTTGTCGGCACGGGCTTGCTCCACCACGCCCACCAGCTGCGCGGTGTCGGCCACGATGGCCTGCAGCTGCTGCGCCTGGGCCAGGCGGTTATCGCCCGGTGCGTTGGCGGCCTTGGTCACCACGTCTTTCATCAGCGCCGAGCGCACACCCGCCAGGTTCTGGTCCAGCGCCGCGCCCTGGTCGGCCAGTTGCTGCACCGACTGGGTGACCAGCGCGCCGTGCAAGGTCAGCAGGGTCATCTTGATGCTGGCAAAGCGGCTCGATGCGGTGGTGGTGGTTTCTTGCAGCGTGGCAATGGCGGCGTTTTGCAGTTGCCGGATTACCAGCTGGTCGGCCGGCAGGCGGCTGAGCGTGCCTTCGAGCGCCAGCGCGCGCGATTCCAGCGCCTGCAGCTTGTCTTTGAGTTCGGTAACGTGGGCCGTGTCTTGCGGGTTGCCGGGCTGGGCGCTTTGCTCGGCCTGGGCCACCTGCTCGCGGGCACGCGCCAAAAACAGCGACAAAAAGGCCACCACCACGACAAAGTCGCTGTAGCGGTCGCGGTACGAATCCTTGAGCTGCTCCAGCGCACGGATTTCGGTGTCGAGCTTGTGCTGCTCTTGGCGCAGCTCGCCGTCCATCTTTTGCACCACATCGACCAGCGTCTTGGTCTTGCCCAGGGCGAGGCGGCGGGTTTCTTCCCACACGGCGGCCAGCGCCTTGGCTGCAGCCGCCTTGTTGAACAGGCCACCAATGCGCGAGAGCAAAGTGGGTTCGGGGTTCAGGATGCGCTGCGCCAGCGCGGGCAAGTCTTCCTTGTCGACGGCCTCTTTGAGGCTGGCGATCAGCTTGAAAATCTTGGGATCGTTGCCCTGATCGATGCGCGAGAGAAAGCCGTCGAGCGTGCGGTGCAGGGCCGTTTCCACGTCGCCCCCCAGGGTGACGACCTCGCGCGTGGGCAGAGTCAGAAAGTCCACCTGCGACAGGTTTTGCTGCACCAGCTGCTGCTGATCGGCGTGGAGCGTGACGGGAAAGTGCGCAGGCAACGCCACAGGAGCGGCCGAAACCGCCGCCATGGACACCGCCTCCTGAGCGGGGGGCTGCGTCACCAAGGCGTTGCCGCCAATCACAGTCGCGGCCAGTGGATTGCGGGTCATGGGCTTCTCTGGGAGTTCATCAACAGCGGCGGAGTTTAATGGCGAACCCATGGCGCTGCGGCTAGCGCCAAGGCTGCGCGCACCCTCTTCAATACACCCCTTGAGGGCACTTGGCCTTGTGGGCGGGCTTGATCTCTACGGGTTGCCACCGGTCATCCAAGGCCCACGCACTGGCGCGCTTGCGCGTGATCTGGTTGCCCTTGCCCAGGCTGCTCACATTGATGGCGACCACCTTGTTGAACTTGCCAAAGCTGCAATCAATCTCAAACTCCAGCCCCTCTTTGACGGAGACCACAGGCAGGAGAACCTCCACCAGTTTCAGCGGGGACTTGGCCATTTCTGCGGGGGGCAGGCTGTCGTAGGCGCTTGTCACGTCCACCACAAAGCCGGCCCGGGAGAATTGCTCCAGTCCATTGCCTGGGGCGTTACCTGCGGTGCTGCCTGCGGTCGACTTTGCCCAAAAGCCCGCGCTCTTGCCCGCCACGGTGTCAGACGACAGGTTGGACCATTGCTGGCGCAGTTCTTTGCGCGATGGCAAGGGCCCAACGGAGGGCTGCGGCGCTGAAAGGGGCGCGGGCGCAGCGGACGGCGCGGCAGCCGCTGGTGAGGGCGCCGCCTTGGCCACAGGCATGGAGGCCGCTTCGCCCTTGAATTGGTACTTGCCATCAAACGGCACATCGCCCCAGGCACTGGCACAGGTCTCGACATGCAGCTGCATGCCGCCTGCCGCACGCTTCAAGGTCATGCTGCAACGGCCTTCGCTGAAGCTCCAGCCGCCGGGCGCGTCGGACAAACGGCCTTCGCCAGCGCCGCTGCGCAACTGGCCCGGCTTGCCGATCTCTGAGACTTCCAGCGTGAACTTGCCATTGGGCTTGACGGTCAACACGCGCTCGAACCGGCTGTCGCTGGCGTCATACACACCGGCCTTGGGGTAAGGGCTGTAGTCGCCAGACAGTGCGGGGGCCGCCAGGCTCAGCAGCGCAGCCCCGGTGAACAGGCAACGTGCAGCACGAGGGAAGGTGGGTGATTTCATGCAAGCCAGACGAGGAAAAGGGGACAAGGAAGGGGGAAACCAGCACCCATCGCTCGGCCGACCGAGGCTGCACAGGGCGCACGATCTTATCGAGCCCCCTGCCCAGGAAAGCGCCACAGAGCGCCAACCACACACCTCCCAACAATCCTTACACCTTGCAACCACCCACACCACGGGCCTAGAAACTGGGGCCACTTTGACGCACTCCGCCCAAGAGGCCTCCGAGCGATCGTCAGGCTGCGGGCTGCGCTAGCGCCGTGCAGCCTCAAGCGCCAACAAACCCCATCCACCGCAGCAGGTAGCTGCCCGCAATGCCCGCAAACACCGTGGCGCCCAGCCAGTGGTTGATGCGGAACGCCTTGAAGCAGCCCTCGCGGGTGCGCGTGCGGATCAGCGTGAAGTGCCACACGGCCTGAGCCAGCGCCGCAGCAAGCGCTATATAAAAAATAGCGCCTAGCGCATAAGGAGCAAGCGCTACAGCCCAAATTCCTATGAAAAGCAGATAGAACAGCACAATACCCGCCACATCGAACCGCCCCAGGGTGATGGCCGAGGTCTTGATGCCGATCTTGAGGTCGTCATCGCGGTCCACCATGGCGTACTCGGTGTCGTAGGCCAGCACCCAGAACATATTGCCCAGCCACATCCACCACGCCACGGCAGGCACGCTGCCCTGCACCGCCGCAAAGGCGATGACGATGCCAAAGTTGAACGCAATACCCAGCACTGCCTGCGGCATGGAAATGATGCGCTTGGTGAACGGGTAGGCAATGGCCACCAGCACGGCGGGCACGGACCAGAGGATGGCGGCGGTGTTGGTGGTGAGCACCAGGCCAAACGACACCAGCGCCAGGACAGCCCCCAGGCCCAGGGCCTCCTTGACGGAAACCTGCCCAGTGGTCACGGGCCGCTGCGCGGTGCGCTTGACGTGCTTGTCAAAGTCGCGGTCGGCCACGTCGTTCACGCAACAACCGGCGCTACGCATGAGGAGGGTGCCCAGCACAAACACAATCAGCAGGTGCCAGCCGGGGAAGCCGTCCGCCGCAATCCACAGCGCGCCGAGCGTGGGCCACAGGCACACCAACCAGCCTGCGGGGCGGTCCCAGCGGATGAGGTCGAGATAGAGCGAGAAGCGGCTGCGGGGGGCGTCGGGTGTGGTGGTGGCGGTCATGGGGCGGGATTTTCACCCATGCCCGGCGCGGACATGAAAAACGCCCGGGGCCTTTCGGCCACCGGGCGTGAGCGTCACCAAGCAGTGAGGTGTTTGCGCTTCTGATTTCTTATTCTTCGAGCAGCGAGCGCAGCATCCACGCCGTCTGTTCGTGCACCGTCAAGCGCTGGGTCAGCAAGTCGGCCGTGGGCTCGTCGCTGGCCTTGTCGGCCAGGGGGAACAGGCTGCGTGCGGTGCGGGCCACGGCTTCGTGGCCTTCGACCAGCACGCGCACCATGTCCAGCGCCTTGGGGGGTTTGGCAGGGGCGTCGGGCACGGTGGCCAGCTTGCCAAACTCGGCGTACGAGCCCGGAGCCACATGGCCCAGCGAGCGGATGCGCTCGGCAATCGGGTCCACCGCGTTCCACAGTTCGGTGTACTGCGCCATGAACATGGTGTGCAGCGTGTTGAACATGGGGCCCGTCACGTTCCAGTGGAAGTTGTGGGTGGTGAGGTACAGGGTGTAGGTGTCGGCCAGCAGGCGCGACAGACCCTGGGCGATGGCAGCGCGGTCTTTGTCGCTGATGCCGATGTTGATGCTGGGGGCAGAGGTCTTGCCGGGTGCGGCTTTGCCAGAAGCTTTGGCCATGGGTGAGGTTCCTTCCGTGCGGAGAACATGAAACACCCCGCGTTGCGCGGGGTCCTCAAACACTGTAGCGCAAGGCACCGGTCCACCGTGTCAGCCAATGCCGATGCCTTGCACCTGGGTCAAGAAAACACGCAGGCGGATCCTATCCGCAGACTCACTGCATCTGCGGCAGATTGCCGATGCGCACCAGCATTTCGGTGAACATCTGCATGTCCGCGTCCAGGTCCACCACTTCCTTGAACTCCTTGGCGTTGTGGGCCGTGTACTTCTTGCCCGGCATGGCGGGGCCAAAGTTGATGGCGTTGGGCATCAGCTTGGCCGTGGTGCTGCCAGCGGTGGGCACAGGCTGCGCAGGCAGGCCCGTGGTGTCGCCAAAGGTGTTGAGCAGCGTGGCCAGCCAGGCGCCCTTGGGGTCACGGGCCATCCAGTTGCCTTGGTTGTGGTCCACCTCGACCGCCACACCGGCCTGGTTGCCCCAGGCCTTGATGCGCTCGGTGGTGGCCTTCGCCAACGCTTCGGGCGTGTTGCCACGGGGCATGCGCACGTTCACCAGCACATCGACCTTGCCGTCTTTCTCACGGATCAGGTTGGGCGACATGGTCAGCGGGCCCATGAAGTCGTCGCTGTAAGCCAGGCCCAGGGTGCGACCAAGGTAGTCCACGCCATAAAGGTCCGCGATGTATTTCACGGCGTGGGCATAGCCATTGGCCGCCACCGCCAGGCCCGATTGCTGCAGGAACAGCGCCAGGCGCGGCAGCGGGTTCACGCCTTCTTCGGGGCGCGAGCCGTGGGCCGAGACACCCGTGACCTTGACCAGCACATCTGCGCCGTCACGCGCCACGTCGATGCTGAATTGGCCGCCCTGGCCGGTGTATTTGCCGATAAAGGCGTCTTTGCCAGCGCTGAGCTGACGTGCAATGGCGTCGGCATTGCCGCCACGCAGGCGGGCGGTGGCCGTCTGGGGCACTGCGTTGGCCGACGCGGCGCCGGCCATGGCCACGATGGTGGGCTGACTGCCTGCAGCGCCGCCCAGCGCAAAGGTGGTGCGCAGCGCGCCCGACCCCTTTTCCGCCACCACAGCGGGGTACTTGCTGTCGAGCACGATGTTGTACTCGGGCAGCGCGGTCTTGGCACGGTAGTACTTCATCGCGTCACCACCGGTTTCTTCGGTGGTTTCGATCATGAGGCGGATGGTGCGGGCCAGCGGCAGACCGCTTTCCTTCACCGCCTTCATGGCATACAGCACGGTGGCGATGGAGCCCTTGTCGTCAATGGAGCCCCGGCCGTACAGGTTGCCACCCACGCGGGTCAGCTTGAAGGGGTCGAGCTTGGTGCCGTCGTCCAGCACCCATTCATCAGCCACCACAGGCACCACGTCGGCGTGGGTCAGGATGCCAAACTCTTCGGGGCCGCTGCCGGGCAGCTTCACTTCAAAAATGCGGTTGTCCACGTTGCGGTATTGCAGGCCAAACTCTTTGGCCATGCCTTCCACCAGGGTGCCAAAAGCAATGATGTGCTTGTCCTCATGCGGCGGCACCTTGTCGGATCGCACCGTGGGAATGGCCACCATGCGCGCCGTGGCGTCGATCACGGCGGTCTGGTTCTTCAGGCGGTTGTACAGGCCCAGCAGGCGGCTGATGTTGACGAGGTCATCGCCCAGCAGCGTGGCCTTGCTGCCGTAGGCTGCCACGGCGGGGGCCAGCTCGGGCTGCATTTGGGCCGACAACGCCAGGAACTGGCTGAAGCTGCCAGACGCAGCGGTGGCCGACATGGCGGCGGGCGCTGCGGCAATGCGGTCCATCTCGGCCTTTTTGAGGGGGCCGCTGGCCTGGGGCACAGTGGAACAGGCGGACAGGGCAGCCACCAGCGTGGCGGTGAGCCAAAGCTTCTTCATGAGAACCTCTCTCTTCTTGGAGTCATAAGCCGCCGTTGCCATGTGGTCGGCAACATTGCGGGTCAGGGGAATGCAAACACAATGCAAACGCCGGGCACGCGGTGCCAGCGCGGCGCGAGTGTAGCCCCGCCCAGCGACGGACCGGGGGTAACAAAAAGTTACGCCACATCGCCCACTGCGACGGGCCAGCAGGCCCGGCATCCCGGCCAGCCAACGTCAGGACAGGCGCGTCACACCCGGCAGTTCGCAAGCGTAGATGGCGTTGCGCAGCGAGGCAATGGCTTCGTAGCGCGTGAAACTGCGCCGCCAAGCCAGCACCACGCGGCGCATGGGTGGCGGGCCGCCGTCTTTTTCCTGGATGGGAAGGTAGCGGATGTAGCTCTCGTCGCTCTTGCGGCGGCGCGACACTGTGAGCAGCGCATCGCGCGGGACCGACAGGCGGGGCACCAGCGTCACGCCCATGCCGGCGGCCACCATGTGCTTGATGGTCTCTAGCGACGAGCCTTCAAACGACTTGCGGATGCCCTCGGCATTGCTGGCAAAGCGAGCAAACTCGGGGCACACCTCCAGCACATGGTCGCGAAAGCAGTGGCCCGCGCCCAGCAGCAACATGGTTTCGTTCTTGAGTTCGGCCGCCGTGACCGACTTTTTGGCCGCCAGCTCGTGCGTGCTGGGCACGGCGGCCATGAAGGGCTCGTCGTACAGCGGCGCCATGGCCAGGCCGGTGTCGGGGAAGGGCTCAGCCAGGATGGCGCAATCGATCTCGCCCGTGCGCAGCATCTCCAGCAGCTTGACGGTGAAGTTCTCCTGCAGCATCAGCGGCATTTGTGGCGTGCGCGTGATGGACTGGCGCACCAGCTCGGGCAGCAGATAGGGCCCGATGGTGTAGATCACGCCCAGCGTGAGCGGCCCGGCCAGCGGGTCCTTGCCGCGCTTGGCGATTTCCTTGATGGCCGCCGCCTGCTCCAGCACGCTTTGCGCCTGGCGCACGATGTCCTCGCCCAGCGGAGTCACCGTGACCTCGCCCGCGCTGCGCTCGAAAAGCTTCACGTCCAGCTCTTCTTCCAGCTTCTTGATGGCCACCGAGAGCGTGGGTTGCGACACATAGCAGGCATCGGCCGCGTGGCCAAAGTGCTTCTCGCGGGCCACCGCAACGATGTACTTGAGTTCGGTGAGGGTCATGGTGTGTTCCTGCGGGCCGCATCAATGTTGATGGCAGCGTCTCATGCTTTGAGGTAGTCGGATTTTCCACCCAACCAGCGGGCCACGTGCTTTGCGGCCAATTCTGGGTGGCGGTCCAGCATCTGCGGGGCCAGTTCGCGCGCCCATTCCAGCAGATGGGTGTCCGTGGCCAGGTCGGCAAACCGCAGCAATGCATCGCCCGACTGGCGCGCGCCCAAAAACTCGCCGGGGCCCCGGATGTCCAGGTCGCGCCGGGCGATTTCGAAGCCGTCGTTGGTCTCGGCCATGGCGCGCAGGCGTTCCTTGGCGGTTTCACCCACACGGCCACTGTCGTTGGTGGCGTACAGCAGCACGCAGGCCGATGCCGCCGCGCCCCGCCCTACCCGGCCGCGCAGCTGGTGCAGCTGGCTCAGCCCAAAGCGCTCGGCATGCTCGATGACCATGAGCGAGGCATTGGGCACGTCCACACCCACTTCGATGACGGTGGTGCTGACCAGCACACCCATCTGGCCGCTGGTGAACAGCGCCATCACGGCTTTTTTCTCGGCCGTGGGCATGCGCGAGTGCAGCAGGCCCACCATGACGCCCGGTAAGGCCTCGCTCAGATCGGCGTGGGTGGCGGTGGCGTTGGACAGATCCAGCGCCTCGCTTTCTTCGATCAGCGGGCACACCCAGTACACCTGCCGCCCGGCCTCCACCTGCGCGCCAATGCGGGCAATCACCTCGTCTTTGCGGCTGTCCGCAATGAGTTTGGTGACGATGGGGGTGCGGCCCGGGGGCAGCTCGTCGATGACCGAGACATCCAGGTCGGCGTAGTAGCTCATCGCCAGCGTGCGCGGGATGGGTGTGGCGCTCATCATGAGCATGTGCGGCTCCATGCCGTGCTCGGCCAGCTTTTGCCGCAGCGCCAGCCGCTGCGCGACGCCAAAGCGGTGCTGCTCGTCGATGATGGCCAGCGCCAGGTTCTTGAACCGCACCTGATCCTGGATCACGGCGTGGGTGCCCACCACCAGCGCGGCCTCGCCGCTCTCGACCAGCGCGAGCATGGCGGTGCGGTCCTTCTTCTTTTGCCCGCCCACCAGCCAGGCCACCTTGCGGCCGCGCGCGGCCAGCAGCGGTTCGAGCCAGCCGATCATCTTGGCGAAATGCTGCTCGGCCAGGATTTCGGTGGGCGCCATCAGCGCGCACTGCCAGCCCGCGTCCATGGCCAGGCAGGCAGCCAAGGCAGACACGATGGTCTTGCCCGAGCCCACATCACCCTGCAACAAGCGGTGCATGGGCACCTTGCGCGCCAGGTCGGCCGCAATTTCTTCGCCCACGCGGCGCTGGGCAGCCGTCAGGTCGAACGGCAGAACGGCCATGAGCTGTTCATGCAGCGGCAATGCCCCGTTGTGGGCTGGCTGCGGGCGCAACACCGGGGCGCGCAGGCGGTCGCGCTCACGGCGCGATTGGTATTGGGACAGCTGCTGGGCCAGCAGCTCCTCGGCCTTCAGGCGCTGCCAGGCGGGGTGGCTTTGGTCTTCCAGGGTGGACAACGCCACATCGGGCGTGGGGTGGTGCAAAAAGATGAGCGCCTCGCGCAAGCTCCACGCGCCTTGGCGGCCATTTTGATGCCTAAAAACGGCAAAAGGCGGCTCGACGCCGGGCGGCAAGGTATCTGACAAGTCCACCCGCGCCAGGGCATTCACGACCGCACGGCGCAGATAGGGCTGCGCCAGCCCTGCGGTGGTGGGGTACACGGGAGTGAGCGCGGCGGGCAGCTCGCCACCCGCCTGGCGAAACGCCGGGTGCAGCATCTGCCGCCCCCAAAACCCGCCCTTGACCTCGCCCCGGATACGCAGCCGATTGCCCACGGCCAGCGTCTTCTGGTGCGAGGGGTAGAAGCTGAAAAAGCGCAACTCGCAAGTGCCCGTGGCGTCTTCCACCTGCACCAGCAGCTGGCGGCGCGGGCGCAGTTGCACCTCGCTGGCAGTCACCGTGGCTTCGATCTGCACGGTTTGCCCATCGCGCGCGCTGCCCAGCGGAGTGATGCGCGTTTCATCCTCGTAGCGCAGCGGCAGATGCAGGGCCAGGTCGATGTCGCGCCGAAGACCCAGCTTCTGCATGGCTTTTTGGGCGGCGCTCTGGGCTGCCGGGGCTGGGGCCCTAGGGGCTGCGGGCATTTTCTTCAAAGGGGATGGCAAATGGCGATGGCTTCGTCGGGCAAAAAGGCTAACATGGTTACTGTTTGTTCCTAGCGTTTCCGGCAGTCTGCGTTCTGAATAGTTGTCATGCTCAAGCGAATCCGTATTCAACATCTCACCCTGGGCATGTATCTGCACGAGTTCTGCGGCTCCTGGATGGATCACCCCTTCTGGCGCGCCAAATTCGTGCTCAAAGACCCCAAGGATCTGGCCCGCATCCAGGCGACGGCCATTGATGAGGTATGGATTGACACCTCTAAGGGGCTGGACGTGGCCGCTGGCGTGACCTCTGTATCTCGCGAAGAGGCGGATCTTCAGATCGACTCAGAGTTTGCGCTGCTAGAAGACATGCCCGCCATCGTCATCGCACCGCCGCCCCCGCCTCCGGCGCCCGTCGCCCCACGGGGCCGGCTGCCCGCCACGATGCAAAACGAGCTCAAGGTGGCAGCGTCGATTTGCAGTGAATCCAAGCGCGCCGTGGTGTCTATGTTCAACGAAGCCCGTCTGGGCAAGGCGGTGGACTCGGTCAGCGCCCAGAATCTGGTGGAAGAGATCTCAGACTCAGTCACCCGCAACCCCGGTGCGCTGATCAGCCTGGCGCGCCTGAAGACGGCAGACGACTACACCTACATGCATTCTGTGGCCGTGTGCGCCATGATGGTGGCGCTGGCCAAGCAGGTGGGGCTGAGCGAGGAACACACCCGCAGTGCGGGCATGGCGGGCTTGCTGCACGACCTGGGCAAGGCCGCCATCCCGCTGGCGGTGCTGAACAAGCCAGGCAAGCTCACCGACGATGAATTTGAGGTGATCAAAAGCCACCCTGTCGAGGGCTACAACATGCTCAAAGAGGGGGGCAGTGTCGAAGACTCTGTGCTGGACGCCTGCCTGCACCACCATGAAAAAATCGACGGGTCGGGCTACCCCGACAAGCTCAAGGGCGACGAAATCACCCTGATTGCCCGCATGACGGCGATTTGCGACGTGTACGACGCCATCACCTCCGATCGCCCCTACAAGCGCGGCTGGGACCCCTCTGAATCGCTGCGCCGCATGGCCGAATGGACCAAGGGCCACTTTGACCCGCGCCTGTTCCAGGCTTTCGTCAAAAGCATCGGCATCTACCCCGTAGGCTCGCTGGTGCGGCTGACGTCCGGGCGCATTGGGGTCGTGATGGAGCAGGGCGAAAAATCGCTCACATCCCCCCGCGTCAAGGTGTTTTTCTCCACCAAATCCGACCTGCGCATCCCGCCCGAGGTGGTGGACCTGGCAGAGCCCGGCTGCAATGAAAAGGTGGTGGCGCGGGAAGACCCGGACAAATGGCGCTTTCCGGACCTCAACGAGCTGTGGTCCGGCATGCCCGAGCGCCCCTGGTAGAGCAACGCAGCAGCGGCCCCAAGCGCCCCTCGGATTCCCAGCCGCTCCACAGCTCGACCCACAGCCCGCGATGACCCATTTTTTGACGCTCACGCTCAATCCGGCGCTGGACATTGCCACCAGCACCGAGCAAGTGCAGGCCACCCACAAACTGCGTTGCGCAGGCATGCAACGCTACCCCGGCGGTGGTGGCATCAATGTGGCCCGGGTGCTGCACCGTCTGGGCGCCCCTGTGCAAGCCTGGGCCCTTGCGGGCGGCCCTGCGGGCGCCCAGCTGCAGCAGTTGCTGGCGCGCGAAGGCGTGCCGACCCTGCCACACCCAATCAGCGGCGACACCCGCGAAAACCTGTCGGTGCTGGAGACCTGTACGGGACGCGAATTCCGTTTTGTGCTGCCGGGCCCCACGGTAGGGCCCGCCGACTGGCAGGCAGGCCTGGAGGTGCTTCGCACACCCACGTCAATCACCCTGCCTGCAGCACCCCACTGGGTCATCGCCAGCGGCAGCCTGCCGCCGGGCGTGCCCGATGACTTTTACGCCCAGGCCGCCCGCCTGGCCAAGGCCCAGGGCAGGCACGTGGTGCTGGACACCTCGGGCCCGCCCCTGGCCGCCGCCCTGCAGGGGGGCGTCACCCTCGTCAAACCCAGCCTGCGGGAGTTGCGCGAATTGCTGCAGCAGCCCCTGGCCAGCCTGCGGGAGCAAAGCCAGGCAGCGCAGTCGCTGGTGTTGCGCGGCTCAGCCGACATGGTGGCGCTATCGATGGGCGAAGACGGAGCCCTGCTGGCCACCCGCCATGGTGTGTGGCAGGCCCCAGCGCTGAATGTGCCCGCAGCCACCGGGACAACGGGGGCAGGCGATTGCTTTTTGGCCGCTCTGGTCTGGGCGCTGGCGCAGGGTGACGCGCCCCCCGACGCATTGCGCTGGGGGGTGGCCGCAGGGGCTGCGGCTTTGCTGGCACCCGGCACGGCATTGGCCCAGCGCGAAGAGATCCTCCGGCTGCTTGCCGCAGTCCCCGCGCCGCAAGCCGTGGCAAGCCCTGGCTGACTACAGACCGCAGTTGCCGTACGCCCCCGTGGGACAATAACGCCCCGTTTTGACGGTCACTTTTCTCCCGTCTTTTCCTCTTCCTTCTTGGCACGGGCCCGTTCGGCCCTCAAGCACATGACAGACTTCACGCCCGCAGCCCCTGGCGCGCCCCGCGCCTACACCCTCAGCGACTTTGACTTTGCGCTGCCCCCCGAACTGATTGCCCAGCACCCCGCCCCCGAACGCAGTGCCTCGCGCCTGCTGGACGGCCGGGCCATGCAGCCGGTGGACCGCATCTTTCGCGAACTGCCCAGCCAACTGCGCGAGGGCGACCTGCTGGTGTTCAACGACACCCGCGTGGTCAAGGCGCGCATCTTTGGCGAGAAGGCCAGCGGCGGCAAGCTGGAGCTGCTGATTGAACGCGTTTTGCCCGCCGAGGCCGGAAACCAGGGCAACGAAGTCGTGGCCCACATGAAGGTCAGCAAAAAGCCCCTGCCCGGTAGCCTGGTGCACATGGCCGGTGGTCGCAAAGGCGGTGGGTTTGACGCCCTGCTGCTGGGCCGCTGGCCCACGGAGGACGGCCCGCTGTTCCGCTTTGCGCTGCGGGGCCCTGCGGGCGAGTCGCCCTGGGAGCTGATGGACCGCCACGGCCACCTGCCGCTGCCACCCTACATCGAGCGCCACCAGAACACCGACCACGACCCCGACGAGGCCGAAGACAGCCAGCGCTACCAGACCGTGTTTGCGCGCGCACCCGGCGCCGTGGCCGCCCCCACCGCCGCGCTGCACTTTGACGAAGGCGTGCTGACCGACCTGGCCGCGCGCGGCATTGAACGCGCCAGCGTCACGCTGCATGTGGGCGCAGGCACCTTCCAGCCCTGCAAGACAGAAAACCTGGCCGAGCACCAGATGCACAGCGAGTGGTACGAAGTGCCCCTGGCCACGCTGGCCGCGCTCGAGCGCTGCCGCCAGCGCGGCGGGCGCGTGGTTGCGGTGGGCACCACCACGGTGCGCACGCTCGAATCCTGGGCGCGCACTGGCCTGGCGACGGGCGACACGAATATTTTCATCACCCCGGGCTTCAGCTTCCAGGTGGTGGATGTGCTCATCACCAACTTCCACCTGCCTAAAAGCACGCTGATGATGCTGGTGAGTGCGTTTGCGGGCTATGCCCATGTGATGGGTCTGTACCGCCACGCCATCGCCCAGGGCTACCGCTTTTTCAGCTATGGCGACGCCATGCTGCTGGAGCGCAGCGCCCAGGCCCCCAAAGAGGCGCCCCAAGCACCCCCAACAGCCCGCTGAGCCGCCCCATCCAGCCCCGCAAACTCGGCAAAACTGCACAGAGTGTGGGTTTGCCGACACAACGCCGGCGCGTGGCTGGCACACAGGCCACCTACACTCAGCCAGCCCTGCACACGGGTGGCCAGCCCCCGCGCTCAGGCGATCTGGCCACTCCGTGCGGGAGCCTGATTGCCCTACCCACAGGCATGCCTTCTCAGGGCATGCGTCACCTCTCTCGGACCAGCCCTCATGAACTCTTTGGTTTCGCGCTTTGCGGTCATCCCCTGCACTTTGTCTGCTGCACTGGTTCTGGGCGGCTGCGCATCTGCCCCAGCCCAGCAGGCGCCCTCCGCTGCGCCTGAAACCTCTGCGGCCAGTACAGCCTCATCTGCCTCATCTGCCTCATCTGCCTCATCTGCCTCATCTGCCTCATCGGGCAGCCAGACCGCCACAGAAGTCGGCCAGGCCATCACCTCGCCCCTGGGGGATCTGAACCTGGTCAAAGCCGACATCCCGGCCGTGCTGGCCGCTGCACGGCAAGCCCCCTACGCCGTCCCCACCGACCGCAGCTGCGCGGCACTGGCCGGACATATCCAGGCACTGGATGCCGTGCTGGGCGCCGACCTGGACACCCCCTCCACCGACCGCAACCCCAGCCTGATCGAACGCGGCGCAGGCGCCGCCAAGAAGGGCGCGATCGGTGCCGTCAAAGGTGCTGCAGAAGGCATCGTGCCCATGCGCAGCTGGGTGCGCAAACTCACCGGGGCAGAGAAGTACGCCCGAGAGGTCGAAGCATCCATCACCGCAGGCACCATCCGCCGCAGCTACCTCAAAGGCCTGGGCCAAGCCGCTGGCTGTGAAGCACCAGCGGCACCACGGGCGCCGGTGGCGGAGTAAGCCCAAGGCACCGGATTCGGTGCGACCTTCCACCTCTGTGAAACAGGCCAACGGCAGGCGTTTCGGTGAAATCAGCCCTGGGTCTGCCCCGGCCATGTGCCTGCCTCCTATGGCGCATTCACAACACTTGCAGCCTGCCCATGGGGTTTGGGCGATACGCTTTTAGAATCCAACCCCAGCCCACCCAGAAACAAAGCCCGTCCAAGATTGGATGGAGTCAGGCTGTGTCCTGCTTGGTTTGCTGAGCGAGCCACCCACCGCCTGCATTGGCTGCGCAAGCGAAGCTGTCCGAGCAACCCAGGGTTCCTTGGTGGTTGCCCCCTCTACCCTTTGAGCTGATCTATGCCCCGCAAGCATCGCCCATCCCGACTCCCCTTGCTCTTGCTGTCTCTGATCGCACCATTCTGTGTTCAGCCCGCGCAGGCCCAAGGCTCCGTCACCCTCCAACCCGATGGCAGCTTGCTGTACTCCGGTGACGCAGCGCGTTTCTCCATTGGCTATTCCAAAGGCGGCAAATTCCAGGGAGAGCTTTCAGGCGTGCTGCACGAACAGGCCAACAGCGCCTGGCTGGGCGAAGGCTGGGTGGCCCAGTCTTCTGGTGGCCTCAAGCTCAGCTACCACCAGTTGCAGGGTGCCACAGTGCACAAATACTTTCTGGCACATGACCAGAACCCCACCCGGGATCGCAAGATCACCTTGGGCTATGGCCGCGAAGAAAGCGACTGGTTTGGCAACCTGAATTTGAGCCGGGCTATCACCGGGCGCCGCCTCATGGGCACGACGTCCAGCACAACGACATTGGACGAAACTGGCGTTGCAGATGGTCGCCCCTATATCGACACCATCACCCGTACCCAAAGCACCCGGTTCTACGAAAAGGCCTACGACTACGGTATTGGCGTGCGGGCTGGTCGCACATTTGACAACCGCCAAGTCCGTATCACTGCTGGGTACGACTACGAATGGGGCCGCAGCAATGCCCACCAGCACACGGTGTCGCTGATGGCGGAAAAGGCGTTTGTGGGAACACCGCACAGCGTCGCACTGCAAGTAGACCGCGTCTTCAAGAGCGGCGACCTGGACACCACCCGCAATGAAACCCGTGCGATGGTGGTGTACCGCTATGCACTGGGAGGCAACAACAGCCAACCAGAGCGTCTGTTCCGCGTCACGCCTGTCGCGGCGCCAGTCACAGCACCCTCTGCAGAGCCGACTGCAGCCCAGATCCAAGCACCTCAAGAGCCTGTCAAACAGTGGGTGAAAACCAAGGCCAGCATGACGGCCGAGGCGTTTTTCGCATTCAACAGCGCACGCCTGACCCCTTCGGCCAAGGCAGAGCTGGACCGCGTTGCCCAGCAACTCAAAACCCAAGGGCACGAGGGCAACGTACTCATCATTGGCCACACCTGCGACCTGGGCAGCGACGCTGCCAACGACAAGCTGTCGCTGCAGCGCGCCACTGCGGTGCGTGACTACCTGGTTGCAGCCGGCGCATTTGGCGCGACCGAGTCCCTGGCAGAAGGGCGCGGCAAGCGCGACCCCAAGTACCCCGCAGAGCCCGCCACCCGCGAGAAGAACCGCCGCGTGGAATTGGAGTTCTACAGCTTTGTGGACGAGGAGCAAAAGGTGCAGCCCACCCCTGCGCCCGCGACAACCGCTGTCTCTGCCCCCCAACAGCCTGCGGTCACCTACGAGCGTGAGCTGGTCGACCAACCGCCTGCCTGGGTTCGCCAAGCACTGCGCACCCCCGCGCTGCACAAGCGCACGGTGGATGTGTACCGCACCAAGGAAGAAACCCAAACGGAAAGCCGCACGCGCGCCTGGGTCAACCGCGCTCCAACGGCCGCCGATGACGCTTACCAGGTCACTCAGAGCAGCAGCACGACGTTCCCCATTTTGGCGAATGACACAGATCCTGACCAAGGCGACACACTGACGCTGGTCTCCGTGGGGCAACCCGCCCAGGGCCGGGTGCGCATGGAAGGCTCACAGGTTGTCTACATCGCCCCTGCCAACTACGTAGGCAAAGACAGTTTCACGTACTCCATCAGAGACCAGCAGGGATTGACATCCACCGGGCAAGTCGCAGTGACCGTGGCGGGTACCACAACACCCACGAACCGAGCTCCAGTTGCCGCTGATGACAGCTACCAAGTAGCATCCGGCGCCAGCGCCGCTATGCCCGTGCTGTCAAATGATACGGATCCCGACGAAGGAGATACGCTCACGCTGGCCTCGGTAACCCAGCCCACCAAAGGATCGGTCCGCTTGGAAGGTCAACAGCTGATGTACACAGCACCCTCCAATTACGCCGGCACGGAACAGTTCACCTACACAGTGAAAGACCGCCAAGGGCTGAGCACGACAGCACGAGTGGTGGTGACCGTGACGGCAATCACCAACAACAACCATCCACCTGTCGCTGTGGCTGACACCTATTGGGTCAGCGGTCTGTCACCGTCCATCCTGACGGTGTTGGGCAACGACTCCGACCCAGATGGCGACGCACTCTCCATCGTTTCGGTGACTCAGCCTGCCGGTCAAACAGGCTCGGTTCAAATCATAGGTACGCAAATTCTGTTCACACCCAAGGCTCCTTTCCCTTCAGACACCTTCACCTATACCATCAGTGACGGCAAAGGTGGCCAATCCACCGCGATGGTGAAGCTGATTGATCCGTGAGGCGCGGAGCATGGCCACAGCGGCTGTGCATCCCACAATGACAAAGGGCGCTTCATGCGCCCTTTGTCATTCACAACGGCAGGAGTCGGGACCTATCAAGACAGGACCGCACGGGAGCCATGCCTGCCGGCAGTGTCCGCCGCGTCCAGCAACACACCCAGCGGAGTAGATCCGATCGGCGCTGCAGAACGGCTGCATCACCCCCGATGCCGCTCCCGAAACTCACGCGCCTGCCCAAAATGTCCATTGCCGATGAATGGCACCGGGGGCCGCAAGGCGGACAGTGGCGAGGGGTGGTTGGAGGTGAGCAGCAAGTGGCCGCGATCCTGCGGAATGAAGGCGCGCTTGGACTGGGCGTGTGCGCCCCACAGCATGAAGACGACCGGGCGGTCCCCCTCGGCCACATGGCGGATCACCGCGTCGGTCAGCAGCTCCCAGCCTTTGCCAGAGTGGCTGGCGGCCTGGCCCTCTTCCACCGTGAGGCAGGTGTTGAGCAATAGCACGCCGTTCTGTGCCCACTTCACCAAACTGCCGCCAGGGTTCGGGAAGGGGGGGAAAGGCGTGCCCAGGTCGCGCTGCATTTCCTTGAAGATGTTTTGCAGCGAAGGCGGCAAGCGCACACCGGACGCCACAGAGAATGCCAGCCCCTCGGCTTGGCCGCGCCCGTGGTACGGGTCCTGCCCCAGGATGACCACGCGCACCGCCTCGGGCGGGGTCAGCTCCAGCGCCCGCAGAGGGCGCGGGGGGAAGATGGCCGCCCCCGCGTCGATGCGCTCCTGCAGGTAGGCGAGCAGCTTTTGCCCCACGGCGCCGCCCAAGAACCCATCCACCAGCGACTGCCATCCCGCTGCGACAGGCCAATCCGAAGGGATGACGGTCTGCAATTGGGTCGCAGCAAAGTCCTCAGGTGCAGCATTCATAGTCAAAAAGGCCTCTAGCGCTTGAATAGAAAGCGCAAATAGCTATCAAATCAATAGCAATCACCACCACAAAAGCAACAGCGACAGCAATTACTGGAACAGCTTGGCCAGCGCCAGGCCGGGGTCGTCCGCGCGCATGAAGGCCTCGCCCACCAGGAAGGCGTGCACGCCTGCGTCGCGCATCGTCTTGACATCGGCGGGCTTGAGGATGCCCGACTCGGTGACCAGCAGGCGGTCTTGCGGTACGTCTTTCAACATGCCCAGCGTCGTGTCCAGCGTGACCTCGAACGTGCGCAGGTTGCGGTTGTTGATACCGACCAGCGGAGTCTTGAGCTTGAGCGCACGCTCCAGCTCAGGGCGGTCGTGCACCTCCACCAACACAGCCATGTCCAGGCTGCGGGCGATAGCCTCAAAGTCGGCCATCTGCGCGTCATCCAGGCAGGCGGCGATCAGCAAGATGGCATCGGCGCCCATGGCGCGCGATTCATAGATCTGGTAGGCATCCACCATGAAATCCTTGCGCAGCACGGGCAGCAAAGTGCTGGCGCGGGCTTGCTTGAGGTAATCAGGCTGGCCCTGAAAGAACTGCCGGTCGGTCAGCACCGACAAACAGGCCGCGCTGACCTTGCCATCGCCTTCCATATAGCTTTGGGCGATGTCGGCGGGCTCGAAGTTGGCGCGCAGAACGCCCTTGGATGGACTGGCCTTCTTGACCTCTGCAATCACTGCCGCCTGGCCCTTGGCGATCTTGGCGCGCAGTGCGCCTTCAAAGTCGCGGGTGAGCACGCGGCTCTCGGCGTCAGCGCGAATCACGTCAAACGGCAGGCGCTTTTTGGCGGCGGCCACTTCCTCGTGTTTGACGGCGACGATTTTGTTCAGGATATCGGACATGGTTTCACTTTCAAAAATGGACGATCGGGCAGGTCATCAGGTGCGTACACGCGGCCGCCTCGTACGCCTCACGCAGGGTCTGGCTTGGCGCTGCGAGGCAAGCCCGGCAGCGGTGCGCCTGAGCGACGGATCTCCAGCCGCTGCGCGAGGCGGCTGACAAAATGGTCCAGGGTTGCCATCTCTTCGGGTTTGCCGGAGTTGGCATGGATCAGCGCCAAAGCAGCCACAGGACCCCGGCGCGCATGGCGCAACTCCAACTGCCAAGCGGCCTCTTCGCCGTCACCCCCCACGTAGCAGCCCAGGCTGTAGTCCGGCCCCAGGGTGATGACAGAGTGACCGTGCAGCCCAACCGGGGTCAACTTGCGCTGCTCGAAATGGACCTCCCAACCCTGTTGCTTTTTGCGTTGGCGCTTTTGCACCAAGGCCCATGTGGCCCAAGTCGCCAAGGCGCCCAGCACCAGCATCCAAACAAGCCATCCCAGCCCGCCAAGGCGCAACGATACAACGATGGAAAAGAAGAGCCCAGCAGCGGCGGCCCATGTATTGAGCACTTCCAACCAGAGCACCCAAGCCCCTCCACCCGCGTGCTGCGGCAACCACAGGCGAGGCTGTTGTTCCACCGCTGCAGCCAAGCCGTTGAGGCCGTGCTGCCGTATCAAGGGCCGACGGGCAACGCTCACGGTTGCACCTTGTCCTCACGGGGCTGGGTCACGCTGTCGCCCTCCGGCCCCTTCAGTACACGCACAAACACGCGGTGCAGCACCACCCCCACGGCAATGAACAGCGCGGAAACGCCCAACGCAATCCACAGACCGGGGTCATGCCACATGGCTGCTTAGCCCGCCAGCGCGTGGGTGCGAACCACCAGCGCCTCCAGCTTGGCCTTGGCGGCGCCGCTTGCAATCACAGCGCGGGCCTTGGCGATGCCATCCGCGATGGATTCGGCCACATTGGCGGCATACAGCGCCACGCCTGCGTTCAGGCAGACAATGTCTTGCGCGGCACCGGGCTCGCCTTTGAGCACACCGATCAGCATCTCGCGCGACTGCTCCGGCGTCTCGACCTTGAGGGCGCGGTTGCTGGCCATCGGCAGGCCGAAGTCCTCGGGGTGGATTTCGTACTCGGTGATCTGGCCATTCTTCAGCTCGCCCACCAGCGTGGCGGCGCCCAGGCTCACTTCGTCCATGCCGTCGCGGCCGTAGACCACCATGGCGTGCTCGGCACCCAGGCGTTGCAGCGCGCGCACCTGGATACCGACGAGGTCTGGGTGGAACACGCCCATCAAGATGTTGGGCGCACCGGCCGGGTTGGTCAGCGGGCCCAGGATGTTGAAGATGGTGCGCACGCCCAGTTCCTTGCGCACCGGGGCCACGTTCTTCATGGCAGGGTGGTGGTTGGGCGCAAACATGAAGCCGATGCCGACTTCAGCGATGCACTGGGCGATCTGCTCGGGCTTGAGGTTGATGTGGATGCCCAGAGCCTCCATCACATCGGCGCTGCCGCTTTTGCTGGACACGCCCCGTCCGCCATGTTTGCTGACCTTGGCGCCTGCGGCGGCTGCCACGAACATCGAGCAGGTGGAGATGTTGAAGGTGTTGGCGCCGTCGCCGCCTGTGCCCACGATGTCCACCATGTGGGTCGCGTCCTTCACATGCACCTTGGTGCTGAACTCGCGCATCACCTGCGCGGCGGCGGTGATCTCGCCGATGGTTTCCTTCTTCACTCGCAGGCCGGTGATGATGGATGCGGTCATGACCGGGGAGAGTTCGCCGTTCATGATGAGCCGCATCAGGTGCAGCATCTCGTCGTGGAAGATTTCGCGGTGCTCGATGGTGCGCTGCAGCGCTTCCTGGGGGGTAATAGGCATGAAATATCTCCCGGCGTTTTAGGCTGAGGGTTGGTCTGTGAGGGCCAGCTTGAGCCCGAATCCGATGAACATGGCACCTGCCACGCGGTCCAGCCAGTGCATACCGCGCCGGATGGCCGTGGCGCGCCGCGCCATCCACGACGCAGCCAGCGCCCACCCCACGTTGACGGGAATGGCGTTCACGTTGAACAGCACGCCCAGCAGCACAAAGGCCAGCGCCTTGTTGTCGGTGCCCGGCGCGATGAACTGCGGCACAAAGGCCAGGAAGAAGATGGCGACCTTGGGGTTGAGCACATTGGTCCAGAAACCGCCCAAGAACACCTTGGAGAGCGGCGTGTGCTGCGCAGGCGCCGCTTGCGCCGCCGCCAGCGCTGCGTTGTTGCCCCCGTCGGCACCAGGCTTGGACAGCAACATGCGCACGCCCATCCACATCAGGTACGCCGCACCGATCCACTTGAGCACGGTGAACGCCGTGGCCGATGCGGCCAGCAGCGCGCCCACGCCCACGGCGGCCGCAAAGATGTGCACAAAACACCCAGCCGTGATGCCCAGCCCCGCCACGATGCCCGCCCGTGTGCCGGAGCGCAGCGCGTTGGTCACGATGTAAAGCACATCAGGGCCGGGGGTCAGGTTCAGCAGCCAGCCTGCGGCGATGAACATCACCAGTTGGTGGCTGTCGATCATCACGCGCGCTGCTCCAGAAAGTTCTTGAGCATGGCGTGGCCGTGTTCGGTCAAGATGCTTTCGGGGTGGAACTGCACGCCTTCAATCGCGAGCGTCTTGTGGCGCACCCCCATGATTTCGCCATCTTCCGTCCAGGCCGTTACTTCCAGCACGTCGGGGCAGGTAGCACGCTCAATGGACAGGGAGTGGTAGCGGTTGACGGTGAATTGCTCGGGCAAACCGGCGAACACGCCCTTCTGCGTAGTGGTGATGACGCTGGTCTTGCCGTGCATCAGTTGCTGAGCGCGGATGATGTTGCCGCCAAACGCCGCACCAATGGCCTGGTGGCCCAGGCACACGCCCAGGATGGGTAGCTTGCCCGCAAAGTGCTTGATCGCGGCGACCGAGATGCCGGCCTCGGCGGGCGAGCAGGGGCCGGGCGAGATAACCAAGCGGTCGAGCTGACCCGCGTTCAGGCGCACTTCGATCTCGGCCACGGTGATCTCGTCGTTGCGGAACACCTCGACCTCGGCTCCCAGTTCACCAAAGTACTGGACGATGTTGTAGGTGAAGCTGTCGTAGTTATCGACCATCAAGAGTTTCATGCGGCGCTCCCGGCAAGGGCGGGCTCGCGCAGACGGGCGAACTCGCGGTGTTCATAGGCAATGCAGGCTTCCATGAGGCTGCGGTAGATGGCTTCCATCACATCGGCGTCGCCGCCTTCGGCCCCAGCGCGTTCGCGCACACGGGCCACGATGGCTTCGATGCGGGCTTCGTCGCGCACCTGTTCCACACCTTGCTTGATGCGGGCGGCCTGGGTCATGTAGCCCACGCGCTCGACCAGCAAGGGGACCAGCACGTCGTCCAGCACATTCACCTCGCGGCGTACGTCCTGCATGGTGGTGCAGTGTTTGGTTCGGGAAATGGCGCGGGTCATTCCAAGCCCTCCTCGACCAGCTCGGCGGCACGCAGCAGCGCGCGGGCCTTGTGCTCGGTTTCTTTCCACTCCAGCTCTGGCACTGAGTCAGCCACCACACCGGCGGCGGCCTGCACATACAGCGTGCCGTTCTTGATAATGCCGGTGCGAATCGCAATGGCCACATCCATGTCGCCTGCGTAGCTCAGGTAGCCGCAGGCGCCGCCGTACAGGCCACGCTTGGTCGGTTCGAGCTGGTCAATCAGTTCCATCGCATGCACCTTGGGCGCGCCGGTCAGCGTGCCCGCAGGGAAGGTGGCCTTGAGCACGTCCATGCTGGTCATGCCGTCGTGCAGGATGCCTTCCACGTTGCTAACGATGTGCATCACGTGGCTGTAGCGCTCTACCGCAAAGGCCTCGGTCACCTTCACGGTGCCGGTCTTGGCGATGCGACCGATGTCGTTGCGCGCCAGGTCTATCAGCATCACGTGCTCGGCGCGCTCCTTGGGGTCGTTGATGAGTTCGACCTCGGTGGCCTTGTCCTTCTCGGGCGTGGCACCGCGCGGGCGGGTGCCGGCCAGGGGGCGGATGGTGACCTTAGTGCCTTCGTCGGTTTTTTCCTGGCGCACCAAAATTTCGGGGCTGGCGCCCACCACATGGAAGTCGCCGAAGTCGTAGAAGTACATGTACGGCGACGGGTTCAGCGAACGCAGCGCGCGGTAAAGGCTTAGCGGGCTTTCGGTGTAACGCTTGTGGATGCGCTGGCCTACCTGCACCTGCATGAAGTCGCCGGCGGCGATCAACTCCTTGGCGCGGTCCACGGCGGCCAGGTAGTCGGCCTTGGCGAAGTCGCGCTGGGCGGGGTGGCTTTCGGTGGCCTTCACCACAGGCGCGCTCACCGAATATTTCAGCTGCTCCTTCAGGTCGCGCAGACGTTTCTTGGCCTTGGCATACGCCTCGGGCTGGGCCGGGTCCGCGTAGACGATGAGGTAGAGCTTGCCCGAGAGGTTGTCGATGACGGCCAGTTCCTCGCACTGCAGCAGCAGGATGTCGGGGCAGCCCAGGGTGTCGGGCGGGCAAGTGGCTTCGAGCTTCTTTTCGATGTAGCGCACCGCGTCGTAGCCGAAGTAGCCAGCCAGGCCACCGCAAAAGCGCGGCAGGCCGGGGCGCAGCGCCACCTTGAACCGCTTTTGGTATGCCTCGATGAAATCAAGCGGGTTGCCTTGCGCGGTCTCGACCACCTGGCCGTCGGTCACGACCTCGGTGCGCGCCGCATCGCCAAAGCCGCTGGCGCGCAGCAGCGTGCGCGCGGGCAGGCCGATGAAGCTGTAGCGCCCAAAGCGCTCGCCACCCACCACGGATTCGAGCAAGAAGCTGTGCTTGCCGCCGTCCTTGGTGTGCGCCAGCTTCAGGTACAGCGAGAGCGGGGTTTCCAGGTCCGCAAAGGCCTCGAGCATGAGCGGAATGCGGTTGTAGCCTTCGCTGGCCAGGCTTTTGAATTCAAGTTCTGTGATCACGGGGAGGGCTCCCAGCTGTCGCAGCGCGTATCCCTTAGCAATGAAAAAGGGGCGCTGCGGTCCATTCAATCGGCCTCACCGCATCGGGGTGGAGGCCACGGGTGCACGCTGGGGCGGTTGCCCAGGTGCTTTCAGGCGTTCAAAAGGACAGGCTGACGCCAGGGCCAGGCTCCCCGGTCGCTGCAACCTGTGATGAACACGTGATGAATGAACATGGGCCAAAGTGTAGCAAACACGGTCATTGATTTTTGATAGAACCCCTCAGCACAACACCACCAGCGGGCATCCCATCGAAAACCCTGTTGTCACACCCGCACAGTCCAGCAACAATTTGAAACGAACGACCGTTCTTTTTCTAGCATTCTTTTCCAATAGGGAGTTGTGGATGAAACTCATGGAGCGATGGGCGGTGGGCTTGTGCGCCTGCCTGCTGGCAGGCAGCGCCTGGTGCCAGGCCGTGACGGTGGCCGATGTGAAATACGACGCCACCAGTGCGCTGGGCGACACGGCCTTGCAACTCAACGGCGCCGGGGTGCGTTACAAGGCCGTGTTCAAGGTCTACACCGCCGGGCTGTACCTGGAAAAGAAAGCATCCACCCCCCAAGAAGTGGCCGCCCTGCGTGGCGCCAAGCGCATGAGCATCACCATGCTGCGCGAGATCGACTCCACAGAACTGGGCAAGCTGTTCTCACGCGGCATGGAAGACAACATGGACCGCGCCGCGTTCTCGCGCATCGTGCCGGGCGTGCTGCGGATGAGCCAAATTTTTTCAGAGCACAAAAAACTGCAGCCAGGTGACCAGTTCATGATCGACTGGATTCCGGGCACCGGCACGGTGATCACGGTCAAAGGGAAGCCCCAGGGCGAGCCGTTCAAAGAGCCCGAGTTTTTCAACGCCCTGCTGGGCATCTGGCTGGGCAACCTGCCCGCCGACTTCAAGCTCAAAGACGCGCTGCTGGGCAAGCCGGCCTGATCCGGCCGCCTGAGCCGCGCCGCCGCGCTCTCTGGCGTCAACGCCCCAACAGCGCGTTGAGCGCGTCCACATACCCATCGGCATCCACCCCGCGCACCGGCTGGCCATGGTTGTAGCCATAGGTCACCAGCACCACAAGGCAACCCGCTGCCCGGGCGGCCTGGGCATCGTTGCTGGAGTCGCCCACCATCAGCGTGCGCGCGGGCCGGCTGCCCAGCGCCTCACAGGTCTTGAGCAGGGGCAGCGGGTCGGGCTTCTTACGCTCAAAGCTGTCCCCCCCAAACACCTGGCTGAAAAACCCCTCCAGCCCCTTGGACTGCAACAAAGGCCGCGCAAACGACAGCGGCTTGTTCGTCAGGCAAGCCATGCGCAGGCCCGCACTTTGCAGGGCTGTCAGCCCCTCCACCACGCCGGGGTACACCGCCGAATGGCTGCCGTTGATCTCAAGGTAATGGCGCTGGTAGCTGGCCCAGGCCTGGGGGAATAATGCTTCTGTTTTGATAGCTGCCTGCGCTTTATCCATGGGCGCAAACACATGATTGAGCACGGATCGCAGCAAATGCTCTGACCCTTTGCCGACCATGCTCTCTATGCGATCTACTTCTATCGCGGGCAAGCCCAGGTCACGCAGCATGCGGTTCAGCGCCTCGTTGAAGTCGCCCATGGTGTCCACCATGGTCCCATCCAGGTCCACGATGACGGCATCGGTACGGGACAGCAAAGAAGACAGGGCAGTGGCGTGATCGGACATGGGGCTGGCTCTATGGGGAAAGACCGCCAAGTTTAAAGAGCCACAACGCCGACCGATCTGTGCGCCACAGCTTCCCCTCAACGCAAGCTCAGCGTCTGCCGCTTCCAGGCCGGGTCTTGCCAGCGCTGGAACAGGGGCAAGGCCGACACATCACCGGTCACCCGCTCGGTGGTCAGGCCGTCGAGCCGCACCACTTCAAAGCTCTTGCGGTAGCGGCCCTGGCCCCGGGCCTCGCGGGCCACCAGCATTTGCTGGCCGCCGGGCACCCAGCCCGCCCATTCGGCCACGCCCGTCTCGGGGGTGGTGGCAGCGGGCGGCAGTACATCGGCCAGCCAGCCGCCTTCCGTTTTGCGCAACACCCACAGCTCGCGCCAGCCTTCCATCGGCTGCACGGCCAGGGCCACGGCTGTGCCTTCGCGGTTGGTGCTGGCCGATGCAATCCACACCACGCCATAGGTGCAGCGGCGCAGCAGTGGGGCCTTGGCGCTGTGCTGCGCGTCCACCAGCAGCACGCAGGTTTCGCCGGGGGCGCCGGGTACGGTCAGCAGTGTGGGGCGGGCTCCGGCGGCGGTCGCGACAGGCGCCGCAGCAGGCACGGCTGCGGGCACCAGAGCCCAGCGCACGGCGCTCACGCGCATGGCGGCGTCGTTGTAGGCGCTCTGGTCTTCGTCGGGCAGGTCGGCCTTGCTCACGCCGCTGAGTTCGGTCAACGCGCGGGCGGCGGCAGCGGCCACTGCGGGGTCGGCAGCGTTCTTGCGCGCCTGCTGAAAGGCGGCGGCACCCCACACGCTGGCACGGCGCATTTGCACGCGGTTGCGCAGGTAACTGGGCAGGCTGGCCACGTCCACGCGCTCCAGCACCTCGGCCTGCCAGGTGGTGAGCTTGGCACGCTCGTGCGCAGGCAGGTCGGGGTTGATGCACTCGGGGCGGGTCAGCGCCAAGGCGGCGCGGGCGCGCTGCTCGGCATCGGCCACGGGCATGGCCAGAAGACGGCGAAAGGCCTCGCCCTCGTAGCAAACCTGCATGCGGCCTTCGACCTCGTAGGTGGCAAAGCGCACGCCGTAGCCATTGGCCACGTCCAGGTGTGCCGACAACGTAGCGCCCGAGGCCTTGCCCGGCACGGCCACCGAGGCGCGTCGGGCCAGCCGGTCAGCAAAGGTGCCCAGGGTATCGAAAGCCTGGGCACCCTCCACACCCGCCAGGGCCTTGGCGGGCGCTGCCTGCAGGTAGGCGGCCGTGAGGCCAATGCCCAGCGCTTCGGCGCCCGGGGTGTCCTGCACAAAGCGCATTACGGCCAGCAGCGCGGGGCCTTCGGCCTCGGTCAGGGCCACGCGGCGCACATCGCTGGCACGGATGAAGCCACCGCGCTCGCGCTTGTGGTCCCATACCTGCAGGTAGTCGAGGCGCTCGCCGCGCACTTCGAGCACTTCGCCCTGCCACAGGCTGGCCTGCTGCTGGGCACCATCGCGCGGTGCAGCGCGCAGACTGGCCTGGTCTTGCACCACGATGGCGCTGCCCTGGCTGCTGGGCGATGGCTGGGGAGCGGCCTCGGCCGCCACGGTCACTGCAGCGCTGGCCACGGCTGCGAGCAAAGTTGCGAAGGTGGCGTTCATGTTCACTGCTCCACGGCTTGGGTGGTGGTGGCGTCTTCAGCCACGGCCGCAGCCTGCGCGGCACCAGCCTGGGCGTTGCGGTGGCCGCCCAGCAGCGCGGCACCGATGAAGTCGCCATTGGTGGGCGGGGGCGCGATGATGACCTGGATCTTGTCCGAGAGCTTGTCGGCCAGCGTCTTCTGGATGAGCAGCGGGTGTTTGGTCACCAGTGCGCCTTCGCGGGCCATTTGCTCGGCATTGACCTTGCCCACGCGGTCCATGCGGTAGGCCTCGGCTTCGGCCAGCTTCTGGCGGGCGTCGGCCTCGCCGTTGGCTTCGATGCGGCGGGCCTGGGCGCTGCCTTCGGCGGCTTTGACGCGGGCCACGCGCTCGGCTTCAGCTTCGAGCTGGCGCTGCTCGATCTGGCGCTGCTTGAAGGGCAGCACATGCTTCATGGCCTCTTCCTGGGCCTTGGCGGCGATGACTTGCTCCCGCGCAGCGGCTTCGGCGGCCACTTCGCGGCGCACCTTGTCGGCGTTGGCGTCCAGTTCGGTTTCACGCACGCGCTTGTCTTTCAGCTCCAGCGTGTAGCGCATTTTTTCTGACGCCAACTCTTCGGCCAGCAGGCTGTCCATGCCCCGGCGGTACTCGGCGGGCAGGTCCACCTTGCCGATCTGCAGGCTGCGCAGCGTGACGCCATCGGCGGCCAAGCGGGCGCGCAGTTCGGTTTCAATGATTTGCGAAATCTCGGCGCGCTTGGACGAGAAAATCTCCCGCACCGTGTAGCGGGCAAACACCTTGTAGACCAGGCCTTGCACGGCAGGCTCCACGATATCGGCGCCCACGTTGTCGGGCAGGTTGCCCGCCTTGACGGCGGGCGAGTTGGGGTCCAAGGCGTAGCGCACGCTCAGATCCAAGCCCAGCGACAAGCCTTCCACCGACTGCAGCGGCGCGCTGCCGGTGGCCTGGCGCATGGCTTCGGGGCGGTAGCTCTGGTCACGCAGCGAGAACACCCGCACCGTGTGCAGGCCGGGCACCACCCATACGCTGCCATCACGCCACAGGCTCACCGCGCCGGTGAACTGGTTCAGGCGCACGCCCAGATCGCCTTGCGCCAGGTGTTGCACCGGCGGGTTGCGATACACCATCAGGCCCGCAGCGGTTACCACGGCGCCAGCAGCCAGCCAGCGCAAGGTGCGGGCGGTGGGCAACAGGTAGGCCCAGTTCAGGCGAGGGGCATCGGCACCGCGTACATCGGCTGCCAAAGGGCTTTGCGATTCAGCGTCCAGCACGGGCTCCGTGCCTGCTTCGGACAACGGGGTGGAGCGACGGCCCTTCAGGGTCTGCACGATGCGGTTCCAGGTGGCTTTCATGGTGTTTCTCTCTCGGGTGATTTCGGTGTTGTTGGTTCTGAACAGCCAAAGTGGCTGACTCATTGAGGACCGATTGTTCGGATCCACCCCGGAAGCAACAATGCGGCGCGGCCCCCAATGCGCTCACACCGCCCGCGCGAACCTTCCGCCCCCGGAAGAAAAACTCACACCGCCAAGAGCAGGGGGCCCGGATAATCCGCCCACCTCTCCACTGCCCCACCCTGCCCATGACCCGCATCGCCGTGATCGAAGACGACCTGCCCACCAGCAACCAGTTGGCCGGATGGATACGCAGCGCCAAGAGCGGCATCGTCATCGACCAGTGGTTCACCCGCGACGAGGCCGAGGCCGCGCTGGCCCGCGAGCACTACGACGCCGTGGTGCTGGACATCGAACTGGGCCGGGAGCGCCATGCGGGCGTGGCCCTCATCAACGCCATCAACAAGCTGCGCCAAGGCACGCCGGTGCTGGTGGTGTCTGCCATGCCGGCGGCCATTTACCGCAGCATCATGAAAGCGCTGGATGCGTGGGACTACCTGCAAAAAACCACGTTTGAAGAAGCCGATTTCATCGAGACTTTTCTCGACATCCTGCGCACCACACAGGCACAAGCCCCGGCCAGCGCAGCCCCTGCCCCCGTGGGCGACGCCCTGGTGCTGGACCCGCTGTGGCAGCGCACCCCTACCTGGCGCGGCGAGCGCATCAACCTGCCACTGACGGCCCAGCGCATCCTGGCCACGCTGCACCAGCGCAGCGGCGAAGTGGTGTCGTATGACGAACTGTTCGAGGTGGTGAAAAGCGGGCGCAATCGTGACAACGTGCGCAAGCATGTGAGCACCATCCGCGAGGCGCTGCGCGAAGTGGACCCCGGATTTGAAGGCATTGAGAACGTGCCGATGCGCGGCTTCCGCTGGACTGGAAGGTGAATACCCCCCTGAGGCCCTGCGGGCCTTCCCCCCGCTCTCGCCTTGCTGCGCAATGCGGGCAGGGGGACGCCGCCAGCGCGGCGGGGCGGCCCTTGCACGGCGGCCCTGACCTGGGCCGCGCCAGTTTGGATCGCCCTGCGCAGTACTTTCACCCGAGAGGAATGGAGTGAAACGCCTACTGCACCCCGCACTTGAAATATCGCGTCTGGAAATGCCCCGCCTGGGCCTGCCAGCGTTCCGCCTGCGCATCCTTGTGCGCAGTGTGTTCGTGCTGCTGGCCCTGGCCACGGTGGCGCTGAGCGTGGTGGTGCTCAAGGACGAAAAGGAGCGCGCTTGGCAGGCCTACCAGCACGGCTTTGTGCGCAGCCAGGCAGAGGTCATGGCGCGGTTGCGCCACCCCTCGGGCCAGTTGGCGCTGCTCAACGCCAGCCACCTGGGCCAGGGCGTGACGCCGCTGGCGCCGCTGCTGCTGCCCTACGCCGCCATCGACTTTGACGACCCCCAAAAATCGCAGCAGGCCGTGGAGATGGCGGGCTGCTCGGTGCAATACCCCGACGGGGCCTCGGTGTGCGCGGCGATTGGCAACAACCCCTACGCAGGCGGCTTCATCTACCTGGTGGGCAGCTTTTACGCAGGCGAGCTGACGCCCCGCGAGCGTGGCGCATTGGTGCCCGCAGAGGCACACCGTGCGCGCATCAGCCTCGACATGCGGGGCACCACCTACCGCTGGGTTGCGCCCTACGAGGCCATGCCTGCGCAAGGCAGCACAGCCGTGCGCGGGCGCCTGACGGGGTTCGTGGACAACGGCACGTCGCAGCTCGATGCCCGAGCCCGGCCGGTGCGCGACTTTCGCGGCTGGCTGTGGCAAAGCGGTCAGTGTCGCGACCTACCGCCCCCATCGGCCAGCCCGCCTTCTGGCGAGGCCACCACCACCCCAGACTGCCTGCGCCGCACCCACTACTCCATCCGCCTGCCCGTCGAGCTGTTCCGCGAAGCCCTGTTCCGCAAAGACGAGCGCCTGGTCTGGCCGCCCGAAGACCTCGGGCAAATGCGCGTGCGGGTGGAGATGCTGGCGCCGGGCGAGGCCACCAAACCCCTATTCGACAGCGACGCGCCCGGCGCGCAGCTGGCCGCATCGCTGGGCGACCTCTCGCGCAGCCTGCTGCCGGGCGAGCGTGTACAGATCAGAAAACTGGGCAGTGACGAGGCCAGCGCCATCACCCTCAAAGGCTTGGACGTGCAGGCCGAGCCGTCAGCCCCCTGGCTGCTGCGCCTGATCCGCTGGCTGCCGCTGGAGGCTGCAGGCGTGGGCCCGGCAGCAGCCACGCCCGCCGCGCCCACGGCCCTGGACATTCTGGACACGCCCACTGGCAACTACGTGGTCAACTTCACCGGTCATCTGCGCGGCGTGGAGCAAGGCCTGGCCGCCGTGGCCACGCGCCTGTCGTGGTACCTGGGCGCCATGCTGGGCGCCATTGCGCTGGCCTGGCTGGTGGTCGAGGTCGGCCTGATCCGCCGCGTGACCGCCCTCACCCGCCGCGCCGCTGCCGTGTCGTACAACGTGCAGCCCGGCCACACCGGGCCCCGGCTGGGCGACCTGGATGTGTCGGACCTGCGCGGCTCGGACGAGCTGGGCATTCTGGCCGGTGGCCTGGCTGACCTGCTGCAGCGCGTGAAGGACGACCTGCAGCGCGAGCAACTGCGCGCCCAGCAAGAGCGCGACATGTGGCACGCCGTGGGGCACGAGATCATGTCGCCCCTGCAGTCGCTGATGGCACTGAACGGCCCGCAAGACCCCGGCCACCGCTATGTGCAGCGCATGCAGCAGGCCATCCACGTGCTGTACGGCACCGCATCGCCCGCCGAGGCGCTGCAAGCCGCCGATGTGCCCGAGGGGCGGCTGGACCTGGATGCCTTCTTGCGCAACGTGGCCGACAACGCGCACTTTGCAGGGATTCTGGATGTGGTGTACGACCTGGGCCCAAGCCACCCTGGCCCGGTCATCGTGCGGGCCGACGAGTTTGCGCTGGAAGACGTGGTGACCCACATCCTTCGCAACGCTGACCGCTACCGCCCCACAAGCAGCCCCATCACGCTGACGCTCGCGGCGTCAGAATCCACCGCCAGCGCCACGCTGCACAACCAGGGCTCGACCATTGCCGAAGACCTGCTGGAGCGGATTTTTGAACTGGGTGTATCGGACCCCGGGAGCCCCACCCCGCTGGGTGAGGGCGAGCACCGGGGCCAGGGCCTGTTTGTGGCCAAAACCTACATGGCCAAGATGGGCGGCACCATCAACGCCCGCAACACCGAGGGTGGCGTGGCGTTTGTACTGACGTTTCAACGGCTGGGGTAGCCCGCACCGGGGACGGTGCGACACCCCATCCGCCATCAAGCGGCCCTCAAGCAGCCAACTGCACGCGCATGGCGTCGATCACACCCTTGTAATCAGGCTTGCCAAAAATCGCGCTGCCCGCCACAAAGGTGTCGGCACCCGCATCGGCCACGCGGCGGATGTTGTCGGTCTTGATGCCGCCATCCACTTCCAGGCGGATGTCCTTGCCCGAGGCGTCGATGCGCTTGCGCACAGCTTCGATCTTGCGCAGGGCCGAATCGATGAAGCTCTGGCCGCCAAAGCCAGGGTTCACGCTCATGATGAGGATGAGATCAATGTCGTCAATCACCCAGTCCAGCACATCGAGCGGCTCGGCAGGGTTGAACACCAGGCCGGGCTTGACGCCCTTGGAGCGGATGGCCTGGATGCTGCGGTGCACATGGCCCGAGGCATCGGGGTGGAAGCTGATGTAGTCCGCACCCGCGTCGGCAAACGCAGCGGCCAGGGCGTCCACGGGCTGGATCATCAGGTGCACATCAATCGGCACGGCCACGCCCGCAGGCGTCTTGGCATGCGGCTTGAGGGCCTGGCACACCATGGGGCCAAAAGTGAGGTTGGGCACGTAATGGTTGTCCATCACGTCAAAGTGGATCCAGTCAGCGCCAGCGGCAATGACATTGCGCACTTCTTCGCCCAGGCGGGCAAAGTCGGCAGAGAGGATCGAGGGGGCGATTTGGAAGGTGCGGCTCATCCCCCGATTGTCGCAAAGCTCGATCCCTGGGGTTTTACAGGGGTGCAAGCCCCCGCAAATGGGCCGCCACGGTTACCATCCGGCCCATGTCAAAGTACCAGTTTGCGGTGGAAGTCCTGCCCGAGTATCTGCCCGAGCAATCGGAGCCAGACAGCGAGGTGTTCAGCTTCGCCTACACCATCACCATCACCAACACGGGGGATGCGCCCGGTCAGCTGATCTCGCGCCACTGGATCATCAGCGATGCCCGTGGTCACACCGAAGAAGTCAAAGGCCTGGGCGTGGTGGGGCAGCAGCCCCTGCTCAAACCCGGTGAGGCCTTTCAGTACACCAGCGGCTGCCGCCTGCGCACCTCCAGCGGCACCATGCACGGCACCTTCCACTGCGTGGCGGAAGACGGCGAACCCTTCGACACGCCCGTGCCCCTGTTTGTGCTGGAAGCCATCCAGCACGGCCCTTCGGGCCAGCCCTTGGGCACGAGGGTGCTGCATTGAGCCGCCCCGACGATCTGGCCGGCATCCTGGCTGCGCTGCAGCCCCAGGCCGATCTGGCTGACCGCCACCTCTGGCTCATCCACCTGCTCGACTGGGTGCGCGGCAAGCGCGACTCAGTGCCCGGTGCGGTGGCCCGGTTTCAGCTGTTTCTGGACGCCGTGCAGGCGCGCCCCGAGCTGCAGGCCCGCCTGCAGGCCTGGTGGGCCCGGCTGATCGACACCGTGGACATCACCACCTTGCTGGCCGACTTTGGCTTTGCCCCCCGCACTGCGCTGGTCAGCGAGCTGGCGGTGCGCCTGCGCACCAAATGGCTGCCCGGCACGCCCGAGACGATCGACGCTTCCGAGCTGTTTGTGCTGGCCCTGCCGCACGAGTTCGATGCCCAGTGGGTGTCGGCCCTGGACGAAGCCCAGCTGAACCGCCTGGCCGCACTGCTGGCGCCAGACGATGGGCCTGGCATCTCCCTGTGGCACCGGGCCCTGCTCAACGCCATGACGTACTGCGCAGGCCAGATTCTCTCGACCGGCTTTGCCCCCGAACTGCGCCTGCGCATGAGCGAAGCCGCGCGCGATGCGCAGCCGTTTCATGCACTCATCAGCGATGTGGAAAGCCTGCGCGTGGAAGTGCAACACGCCCTGCGCACCCCTGACCGGCTCAACGAAGCCGCCCAGCGCCTGCGCGAGCGGCTGGAGGCCTGCCGCGCTGCAGCCGCCACGGTGTACACCCACTTTGAAGACAACGGCATTTCGGTAGGGCTGGTGTTTCGCCTGCGCCAACTGCGTGAACGCATTTTGCGCGTGCGGCTGCTGCTCGATTGCCTGCTCTCGCCCAAACCCGCCGCCACCACCGCCAAGCTCATGGCCTCGCTGGTGCAGGTGGGACAAGAGCGGCGCAGCCTGCGTGCGCTGTATGCATCCAACTCTTCGCTGGTGGCAGCCAAGGTGGCCGAGCGCAGCGCCGAAACAGGCGAGCACTACATCACCCGCACAGCGGCCGAATACCGCTCCATGGTCAAGAAGGCGGCAGGCGGCGGGCTGGTGATTGCCTTCACCACCCTGGCCAAGTTTGCACTGTATGCGCTGACCTTGTCGGCCTTTTGGGCGGGCTTTTGGGCCGGGTTCAATTACGCCGTGAGCTTTGTGCTGGTGCAACTGCTGCACTTCACCGTGGCCACCAAACAGCCCGCCATGACGGCACCCGCCATGGCCGCCAAGCTCAAGGAACTGGGCACCGGCGACGCCATTGAGTCGTTTGTGGACGAGATCACCCACCTGGTGCGCTCGCAGGTGGCCGCCGTGCTGGGCAACGTGCTGGTGGTGTACCCGGTGGTGCTGGGCATTGCGCTGCTGATGCTGCACACCCTGGGCCATGCGCCCATCAACACCCAGCAGGCTGAGCATGTGCTGGCGTCCTTGCACCTGCTGGGCCCTTCGGTGATGTTTGCGGCATTCACTGGCGTGCTGCTGTTCGCCTCCAGCATCATCGCGGGCTGGGCCGAAAACTGGTTTGTGCTGGCGCGGCTGGACTCTGCCATCCGGTACAACCCGCGCATCACCCGTTTTCTGGGGGTGCAGCGGGCGGGTCGCTGGGCGCACTTCCTGCGCGAAAACATCTCGGGCTTTGCGGCCAACATTTCGTTGGGCTTCATGCTGGGCCTGGTGCCAGTGATTGCCACCTTCTTTGGCCTGGGGCTGGACGTGCGGCACGTCACGCTGTCGGCCGGGCAAATTGCGGCGGCCAGCGCCACCCTGGGGCTGGCCGTGCTGCACCAGCCCTCCTTCTGGTGGGCGGTGGCCACGCTGCCGCTCTTGGGCGCGCTCAACGTGGGCGTGAGCTTTTACCTCGCCTTCAACCTGGCCATGCGCGCGCGCAGCGTGAGCGGGGTGGACCGCTCGCGCATTTACGCAGCGATCCGAGCGCGGCTGAAGTCGCGGCCACTGGATTTCTTCAGACCGCCCCGAAAGGTTGCGGATGGAATACAAGCCAACTCAGGGTCGTGAAGGGTAAATACCCTGCGTGGCGATACACCATCGCATGGCCAAATAGGGATTTCGGATGGCAACCGGGACATTTGCGCCACTGACACCAGTAGATCCTGATGCCACGCTGGTCGTTGATCCGTTTGATGCCGCATAGATCCCGGCATTTTGCGCTTGAGCCAACATGCGCCCGCCCCCTGGGGCGCTATCGGTGGCTGCGGCCGTGGTCGCAACAATGCTCTGGGCATGGGTGTGCGCTGGCATGTTGTTTTGCGACAAAGTCACGTTCTCCTCGCCCCCCGCCTCACCCCAAGATTGGTAGGTCAAGCCAGGCCCCTGACCATCTCCGATGGGTGATCGCCCTCTCAAATCCGGCAGCTTAAATGTGCTCACACCATCCCCACCATATGTCGTCCCCAAAAGACTAAACAAGGCAGAGTTTTGGCTGATAGAGAGTGTCGCGCCGTTGGCCTCAAGCCAATATTTGGGGCAAAAATTCCCCGCAAATAGCATCAACTGCCCCATCAAGGGGTCTGACTGCGCGTGAGAACTTGGGGTCCAAACCGCCGAACAAAGAGCCAACGACAAGGCCGTGGCGCGTAAAAACTGATTCCGCATGATTGAATTCCTGACTAAACGTAAAGGAAGTGGCCGCCCAGTCAGCGCGCCACCATGAAACAAATGCGCTGGACGGTCTCGCCCCCCGCATCCAGCCAGCCTGGAGCGATGGTCACGCCAGTGTTGAGGGTGCCGCCCGAGGTCAGCGCCAGCGCCCGTCCGGTGCTGGTGCGACCGTCCAGCAGCAGCGTGTAGTTGCCAGCGCCAGGCACGGGTGAAAAAGTCACGGTGTAGGAGCTACCGGACAAAGCCACCGCATAGCCCGTGCCCGACTGCACCCCAGCACTGGCGTTGAAACAGCCATGCCGCACCTCCTCCAGACCGGTGACACCGCCGACTCCAGGGTCCCCCTTGAGCCCCTGCACACCTTGTGCGCCCTGGGCGCCATTGCACACATAGCTGGTGCGAGTGACTTCGCCAGGTTCCAGCGCACCGTTGGCACTGGAGTCAAAGCCAAAGTCCAGCCGCTGGCCCCCAGTGGCGCAGTTGGCTCCTGCGGCCTCTGCCGTGGCCTTGACCAACCAGGCATCCCCTTTACCCCCCTGCGCACCGGTCGCACCCGTAGCGCCAGTAGTACCCTGAGGCCCCGTGGGCCCTGTGCTCCCCGCAGGGCCCTGCACGCCCGCCAAAGCCGCTGGGTCACAGCGCCCCAGCGTGCCATTGGCGTCGTGGCACACCGCCGTGGTACCAGCGGCTGGCGTGGCGGCAATGCCCGGCAACTGCACATCCCCGTTGGGCTGGACACGCACCGCAGCCGCCCCTGCGGCAGACTGGATGATGGTCGCGCTGCCTGCAGAGGGGGTCAAGGTCATGTCTGCAGCGCCCGCCAAGGTAGTCACACCTCCGAAGGTGGCAATGACTGCCAGAACCTGGACAGATCGAGAAAAAACAAACGTCATGAATTAGCCTCAGAAAAAAACCTAAAGGGCTGCGGCTTATGCAGCCCTGCGTGAACTCAGGGGTCGCAGGCGTCGCACACCCAACACCCCCATCAACCCGACCAACATCAACACACCCCATTGGCCCAAGGTCGGCACGGCCTGCACATTGCCCGGCGTGGGCGCAGCTGCGCCCAGCCACAGGGGCGCCATGGGGTCGCTGATCTCCCCAACGTTCGAATTGCTGTCGCCATCCCCGTTGTCGGACACGGTGTACGTCACTACATCCCCCCCACTGCCAGAGCTGACCGACAGCCCTGGCGGGCTGAACCAGCCTGCTGGAGCGGGCTGCGGCCCAAAGGGGCCGTATTTGCGCACCGTGAGCCCAGAGAGGCTGCCGACCGGGTAGGTGACTTGCACGGTGACGGAGGCCCCAGTACAACCCGCCGCGTTGAAGCGCAGCACACCCAGCGGAGTCGCCGCATTGGCCGGCAGCGCGGGGGCGCTATTGGAAATTTGCACACTCCCAGGCACCACGGTGCAACTGCCCGTGCCACTGACCAACACCTGGGCCGTACCGCCACTGCTCCCAGGTATCGACACGGTGACGGGCACCGGGGCGGACAGCTGCACAGGCCCTGCAGAGCCCACCACAGGGCACCCTGCGGAGGCCACACGGGTCACGCCGCCGGTGGTCACCGAGACCGACCCTTGGTTGCTCCACTGCTGGGCCAAATCGACCGTGCCAGCGCCCACATCCAGCTGTGCGCCTGCAGTCACTTGCACATTGCGCGCAGCGCCGACAGAGCCCCCAGACAACGAGAGCGCCCCGCCCAATTGCACATCGGTGCAACCCAAGCGGACAGAGCCGCCCCCTAGCTGCACGTTAGCCCCTGTGGGCAATACCCAGTCGGCTTGCGCAGGGCCCACCACAAACGCCCCCCCAAAGAGCAAAAGAGGCCCAGCCAGCCTGAGGCCAGCGACATTGAAAAGCGTCATGAACATTCAAAAAGGTAAAGCAGAAGCCGTGGAACCGCAGATGAAGCGGCCAGACCAGCCCCCAAGCACGTCAAAGCACGGAAGTGCCACAGAGAACAGAGCGGGCCTACAGAGCGGGCCTGTCCATGAAATCTTTTATATCGCTGGCTTTTTGAAATGCAAAACAAAAAATGCGCAAGCGCCGCAATGGCCATCGGGGAACGGGCTGCACACATGGCGTTACGGCCAAGCAGCAAGAATCAGGGCCTGTCCTACACCACGCGAATGTGTCTTTCCGTAAATTCGAAGCCCTCCGAACCCGTTGCCTCTTCACACACCCCAAAGTTCTGGCGTGCACCAGCGCCAAGCCTGTGGCGCACAGCAAAGCAACGGGCTTCCTTTCCCCCTCGGGCGGGCTGCGGCCACCCCGTTGTCAAGGCGATCGATATGAACGAACTTCTCAGCTTCTGGGCCCAATGGCTCAGGCCATCAGCGGGGCTGCCCACCGTGCAGTGGTCGCTGCTGCTGGCCGTGGCGGCCATGGTGGGCTATCTGGTCCATCGCCACTCGGGCCTGCCCAAGGTGCTTGGTTACTCGCTGGTCGGCACGGCCGCAGGGCTGGCGGGCTTCAGTGGGGCGGTGTGGCCGCTGCAGGGCATTGGCCTGTTTTTGCTGGAGCTGGGCATTGCCATCGTGCTGTTCGAGTGCGGCGGGCGCATCTCGCTGCGCTGGTTCCGGCACAACCCCATGGTGCTGGTGCAAAGCATTGCCGAATCCGCGCTGACGTACTTTGCGGTGTATGGCGTGCTGCTGTGGCTGGACCAACCTCCGCAAGTGGCCGGGCCCCTGGCCCTGGTGGCGCTGGCCGCGTCGCCTGCGGTGCTGACCCGTGTGGTGGCAGACACCCGCGCAGCCGGCCCGGTGACCGAGCGCGCGGTGGTGCTGGCCACGCTCTCCACGCTGTACGCCCTCACGCTGGGCTCGGCCTGGTCTGAGCAGATGAACCGCCACAGCGCTACGCTGATGAGCACCGTGTACCCCATTGTGGTGGTGCTGGGCGTGTCGATCATTGTGGCGGCGGTGTTGGCCCTGGTGCTGCGCTCGGCACTGCGCTTCATGAGCCCCACGAGCGAGAACACCTCCATGCTGCTGCTGGCCCTCATTGCCGCAGGCACGGCGGTGGCGGCCCACATGGGCGGCTCGGCCCCGCTGGCAGCGCTTCTGGCGGGCATTTTGCTCAAGCAGCTCAACCCCCGGCCCTGGGCCTGGCCACGGCAGCTGGGCAATGCGTCCTCGCTGCTCACCATGCTGATGTTTGTGCTGGTCTCTACCGTGGCCGCACAGGCCGATTGGAGTGGCCCCGTGGCGGGCGTGGTGCTGGCGCTGATCGCCGTGCGCCTGCTGGCCAAGGCACTGGGCGTGGCGGTGGGCAATGTGGGCAGCGGTGCCAGTTGGCGCCAGGCGCTGTGGGTGGGCTGCGCGATGACGCCAATGTCGTCGATTGCGCTGCTGATTGCCTCGCAGTTTGTGGTGGCCTCGCCCTCCATCGGCTACCAGATTGCCAGCGTGGCGCTGCCCGCCATCTTGCTGATGGAGGTGCTGGGCGCCGTGATTGCCACCGTGGCCATTTACCGTGCGGGCGAAAGCTCGAAACCCTGGGCACCGCTGCTGCGCGGTGGCCGCAACGGAGAGTCGAATGAGTCTTGAAGCCTTCCACCATTCCGAACCGCTGACGCTGGGCGTTGAGCTGGAGCTGCAGCTCGTCAACACCAACGACTACGACCTGGCCCCCTATGCCGAGGACATGCTGCGTCTGATGAAGAAAACCCCGCTGCCCGGCAGCGTGGTGCCCGAGATGACGAACAGCATGATCGAAATCTCCACCGGCATCTGCCACTCGGCCAGCGAGGTGGTGGGGCAGCTCACCCCCATCCGTGATGCGCTGGTCAAGAGCGCCGACAAGCTCAACATCGCCGTGGTGGGCGGTGGCACGCACCCCTTCCAGCAGTGGCATGAGCGCCGCATCTACGACAAGCCGCGCTTTCGTGAGCTGTCTGAGCTGTATGGCTACCTCTCCAAGCAGTTCACCATCTTCGGCCAGCACGTGCACATTGGCTGCCCCGATGCCAATGCCGCGCTGCTCATGCTGCACCGCATGTCGCGCTATATACCGCACTTCATCGCGCTGTCTGCGTCCAGCCCCTATGTGCAGGGGCAAGACACGGCGTTTGACTCGGCGCGGCTGAACTCGGTGTTCGCGTTCCCCCTGTCGGGTCGCGCACCGTTTGTGCTGACCTGGGAAGCGTTTGGCCAGTACTTCGACAAGATGACCCGCACCGGGGTCGTGAAAAGCATGAAGGACTTTTACTGGGACATTCGCCCCAAGCCCGAATTCGGCACCATCGAGATCCGCGTGTTCGACACCCCCCTGACGATTGAGCGCGCCGCCGCGCTGGCAGGCTACGTGCAGGCCCTGGGCTCGTGGTTCCTGGCCGACCAGCCCTTCATGCCGCAAGAGGATGACTACCTCGTCTACACCTACAACCGCTTCCAGGCCTGCCGCTTTGGGCTGGACGCGGTGTATGTAGACCCCGCCACGGGCGAACACATGCCGCTGCGCGAGCACATCCTGCAGACGATGAACCAGATTGCCAGCCACGCCGCCGTGCAAGGCGCCGCCAACGCGCTGCACCTGCTGCGCACCGAGACCGAAGCTGGCCAGAACGACGCCCGCTGGCTGCGCGAGCGCCAGCGCGAGGAGCGGCTGCTGGCCGAGGTCAGCCGCCAGGCAGCGCAGCGTTTTCGCGGCGCGCCGGTCTGAGCCTTCGCAAACCCCTAACGTCAAGCAGGTAAGCGCGCCTGCTTGCGCTCGAGTTGCGTGCGCCCGCCATAGCCCCAGTCGCTGGCAGGCAGCTCTCGCACGATCACGTAGCTGGCTTCAGCGAGAGCTCCGCCGCCTGCCAGCTGCCGCTGCAGTTCGGCATAGGCAGCCCCCATGAAGGCGGCCTTCTCCTGCGCCGTATTGGTGCCTGCGGTGATGCTGATCTCCAGCAGCGCCGTGGCATGTTCGGCAGGCTCGCCGCCAATGTGCCAGCGCGCGGCGGGCAGGTCGTCGACGACCACAGCGGTCACCTCCCGGCGCTTGCCCAGCCACTGCACCGTGAGGTCGGTCAGCGCCCGGGCCAGTTGCCGATAGCGTTCGGGGTTTTGCAAAGGGGCTACTTTGAGTACAAGGGTGGGCATGGTTCAGCTCCTGGTGGTAAGCATCGGTTCAAAGGGATGGATTGGAAACACCGCCGTCGCCTGGCACCGCAGAGCGGTCAGGCCTGCGCAAAGCCTGGCGCCAAAGGGCGCGCAACCCGGTACGCCACCCATGCCCGGCGGCGCTCCATGCCGCGTGGATGGCTTCGCGGCGCAGGGCGTGCGCCTGCTGCAGCGCTGCATCGCGCAGGCGGGCGTACTCGGCGATAGGCAAGGCGGTGTGCCACATGGCGGGCTCCTTTGGCGGATGAAGGTTGGACGGTGAAGCCACTGTAAAAAAAGGCCACCGCCGCCGAAACCACCCGCCGCGCAACAGCGTTTTGCACCCCGTGCAAAGCCCGCCATGCACCGGCTGTGGCGCCCACTGTGCGCAAGCGCCCCGTTACCATTGCCCCATGCGCGATATCCGCTTTGAAGACATGCACCTGTTCGCCCGCGTGGCCGATCTGGGCTCGCTGTCGGCCGTGGCCCGCGAGCGTAACGTGCCCGTCAGCCAGGTCTCGCGCACGCTGGTGCGCATCGAGCAGTCCAGCGGTGCCAGGCTGGTCCACCGCAGCACGCATGGGCTCACGCTCACCGCAGAGGGGCACACTTTTTTGGACTACTGCCGGCGCATCACCGGCACGCTGGACGAGCTGGAGGGCGAGTTCGCCAGCCACAGCGGCCAACCCAGCGGCTGCGTGCGCGTGGCCTGCAGCTCGGTGGTGGCCGAGCACTTGCTGATCCCCAGCTTTGACAGCCTGCAGCAGCGCTACCCGCTGCTGCGTGTGGAGCTGGTGGTGGACGACCGCATGGCCGACATGGTGCAAGGCGGCATCGACATCGCCATCCGCACCGGGCCGCCCCTGACAGACACCGTGGTGGCGCGGCCCCTGGGCACGCTGGCACGCGCACTGTATGCCACGCCCAGCTACCTGCAGGCCCATGGCACCCCCACCCATCCCGACCAATTGCACCAACATCGGCTCATCACCAACAGCGCGGTGGCCTTTTTGAACCACTGGCCTTTTGTGGTGAACGACGCGCCCTGCGTGCGGGTGGCCGAAGGGCATTGGCGCTCTGACAGCACCGCCACCACCGCCCGCATGGCGCTGCAGGGTCTGGGCATTGCGCGCCTGGCCACCCTGGTGGCCGAGCCCCTGGTGCGCCAGGGGCGACTCCTACCCGTGCTGGCCGAGTTTGTGGACCTGCAACCTGGCCCCATCCACGCCATCACCCTCACCCGCCGCCATCGGCTTCCCAAGGTGCAGGCTTGTATCGACCACTGGGCCGAATGGTTCGCGCGCACTGACCCTGCCGCACCGACCAAGGCCTGAGTCCTCTATCGGAACCAAACCCCATGGGTGAATTTGACTTGATCGCGCGCTACTTCACGCGCCCCGTTTGCCACGCCGTGCTGGGCGTGGGCGACGACTGTGCCTTGCTGGCCCCGCGCCCCGGCATGCAACTGGCCATCAGCAGCGACATGCTGGTGCAGGGCCGCCACTTCTTTGCCGATGTGGACCCCGAGGCCCTGGGCCACAAAGCGCTGGCCGTCAACCTGTCAGACTTGGCCGCCTGCGGCGCCAAGCCGCTGGCCTTCACGCTGGCGCTGGCGCTGCCACGGGTGAACGAAGCGTGGCTGGCGGGCTTCTCACGCGGGCTGCTCGCGCTGGCCGACGCGCACGGCTGCGAGCTGGTGGGGGGCGACACCACCCAGGGCCCGCTCAATATCTGCATCACCGTGTTTGGCGAAGTGCCTGCAGGCCAGGCCCTGCTGCGCAGCGGCGCACGGGCGGGCGACGACATCTACGTGAGCGGCACGCTGGGCGATGCGCGACTGGCGCTGGAAGCCCTGCTGGGCCACATCCAACTGCCTGACGACCTGCTGGCCCAGGCCCGCCAGCGGCTGGAGCGCCCCACGCCCCGCATGGCGCTGGGCCTGGCGCTGCGCGGCGTTGCCAGCAGCGCCATGGACGTGAGCGACGGTCTGCTGGGCGACTTTGCCCACATCCTCAAGGCCTCGGGCGTGGGGGCGTGCATCCACACCCATGAAACTATCAAATTGATAGCTGCCAGCGCTTACAAATCAAGCGCTACAGGCATATTTAGCCCTCAGCTTCTGCACCAATGCACGCTGGCAGGTGGAGACGACTACGAACTGGTGTTCACCGCCCCGCCAGCGCACCGTGCCGCCGTGGCCGCAGCTGCCACGCAAAGCCAGACACCCGTGGCGTGCATTGGCCAGGTGCAGGCCGAGCCTGGGCTGCGGCTGGTGGATGCGCAGGGCCAGCGGGTGGAGCACCGCTTCGCCTCGTTCGATCATTTCGCATGAAGCGCGTATCAGCGTGCACATCCTATACACAGCGGGGCCCCCTACCGGTATGCATTCGAAAAAGACACACCCGTTCACGCTGAGCTTGTCGAATCGCTGCGCAAGGCTTCGACAGGCTTGACTGGAACCATAGAACCTCAGCCTGAACGGTTTGGACGCTGATGAACTGAACACCCATCCGTATCAGGCGATCTCACTTGTTCGCAATGATGCTGAGCAGCTCTTCGCGTGTGGTCGGGTCGTTCATGTACTTGGCGTACAGCGGCGACATGCGGCGCACGAAGGGCGACACGTCCTTGACCCGCACAAACTGCGCGCCCTGCTTGGCCGTGGTCTCTTGCGCCTGGGCCACGCGCTTATTCCACAGCTCGCGCATCAGCAGGGCCGAGCGGGACCCGGCCTCTTGAAAAACCGCACGGTCGGCTTCTGACAGCTTGCCCCACAGCGCGGCCGACACCACCAGCGCCTCGGGCGAGACCACATGGTTGGTCACGTACACGCTCTTGGCCAACTTGTAGTGGCCGGTGGCTTCGTACGACGGCATGTTGTTCTCAGCGCAGTCGATGGTGCCTTTTTCAAAACCGGCCATCACCTCCTTGAAGGGCAGCGGCACGGGCTTGGCGTCCAGCAGCTTGACCATCTCGACATAGATCTCAGACTGCTGCACCCGGATGGATGCGCCCGCCAGATCGCGCACGTTGGACGGACTGCGGCCGGCGCAATAGAACGAGCGAGCACCGCCGTCATACCAGCCCACCACCACAAAGCCTGCGGTCTTCAGGTTGGCTGCAAACCGCTCGCCCAGCTTGCCGTCCAGGTAACGAAACATGTGGGCCGAGTCGGTGAACAGGAAGGGCAGGTTCAACACCTTGATGCCCGGCACTGCGTCGGACAGTGGGCCGGAGCTGAACTCGGCCACGTCGATCTCGCCGCTCTTGAGCATCTGCACGGCTTTGGGCTGGTCACCCAGCGTGGCGTTGGAAAACACCTCGATCTGGTAGCGCCCCTGCGTGCCCTTGTTCACTTGGTCGGCAAAGCTCTTCATCGCCTCGGTCACGGGGTAGCCGTCGGGGTGGATGTTCCAGGCCCTGAGCTTGGTCTGCGCCAGCGCCTGCGTGGCACCCAACCCCCAACCCATCCCCACCAGCGCCATGGCGCACAGCCCCCGCTTCACGGTTTTTCTCATCTCCCCGACTCCTTTTTGGTTGTGGTCGCCATGCTGGGCCCAACACAGGCCAGCATTGATACGACGTCATATTTGTTCATCCAGCAGCGAAACCGTGAACCCCAACATTCAGAACACACACTTCCTGACAACCAGGACGCCATCGGCCCTGTGCCAGAGCGCATTGCGTGAGAGTTACACCGGCAAGCCCTCTTTGCCACTAGGCAGTGCATCGCGCTCGCGCGATGCATTTTTTAGCAACATTTGCTCACCAGCCATCCGGGTAAACGCCATCTCTTTCAGGAAAAGAAAAATTCACAACCCGCCATGTTGTACGACGTCACCTTTCCAACTCCTGCAAACGACCGCTTCGGCACACCGACCGATCCGGCGGGCATCCACCGGCGCACCGCTGACACACACCTGCTGCATTGAGGGTACAAAACCATGAGACGCAGAGAATTTGCCCTGACCGCAGCGCTTTCGCCCCTGCAGATGACAGCCTGCGCGGGAGATCGGGGCAGCGGCGGCGCAGAGCCCATCCAGCCCATCGGCAACTAGGCCGAGACAGCGGCAGGCCTCAAGCGCGCAGCACAGCACGTGCGGGTGACACGGCATCTGTGACTTCGCGGGCAAAGAGTCGCTCAAGAACGACTGGACCTCGCCCGTGCCAGAGATCGTCAACCCCTAGAAGGCCGACGGCCCCAGCACCGCCTCCACGGGCACTGACTACCGCAGCAAGCCTGTGGGCGAGGTGTACGACACATCCCCCAACCCTGCCGACAACCCGCCCGAGATCGAGCCCTGCGTGAAGCGTGAGAAGCCGCAGTTCACCGTCACCTCGGAGTGGATCCGCCGCATGGGCCGCCTGATCGCTTACCTGACGCCCGAGGCCTGACGCCAGCGGCCTGCGCTACACAGGGCCGCACGGCGCGTCGCGCCCTCAGCGCATCTGGAACAGCTCTTGGTGAAAGCTGCGCGGCCTGCGCCCCAGGCGCTGCATGGCGCTGCGCAATGCCTGGCCAAAGCCCTGCGGCCCGCAGAACCACACGCTGGCCTGCGGCCCGGCGCTGGCCAGCAACGCATCGGCGGCCACCGGGCCTGTGGCATCGCTGTGGTGCACATGCAGCGTCACACGGGGCAATTGCGCGCACAGCTGCTGCATGCGCTGGGCAAACACGGCCTCGCCCGCATTGCGCACGCAGTAGTGCAGCTGCACCACCGGGACCTGGGCCGGGTCAGCCACCAGCGACTCCAGCCACGCCACAAACGGCGTGGCGCCAATGCCCGCCGCCACCCACACCTGCTCGGGTGCGCGGTCTTGGCGGAAGTCGAATCGCCCATAGGGCCCCTCCACCCACACCTGCTGGCCCACCGCCACGCGCTGGCCTAGCTGCGCGGTGTAGTCGCCCAGCGCCTTGATGGCAAAGCGCACTCGGCCATTGCCTGCATCGGCGTTGACCAGCGTGAAGGGGTGGTGCCCCTCGCCCGCCTGCAACGTCAAAAACACAAACTGCCCGGCCTGGTGCTTCCAGGCGCCCTGCACCTGGCACTCCAGCTCGACCACCCCGCTGGGGTGCACCTGCACCGCCACCACCTGGGCCGCATGGCGGCGGCTGCCGCCAATGCGCCCGGTCAGCGAGCGCACCGCGCACAACACGCCCGCCAGCGTGGCCACGGCCACGAACGCGCCCGCAGGCTGTGCCCACCATTCGGGCGGCACCAGCACCACGGCATGAAAGGCCAGCACCAGGTACACCACCGCCAGCAGTTTGTGCAGGTAGCGCCATACGTGGTACGGAAACCGCTGCCACAGCGTGATGACCAGCATGGCCGCCAGGAACCACACCGACCACTCGCCCATTTCTTCCGCCAGATGGCGAAAGGTGTTGAGCCACCAGTCAGCACGCGGGGCCTTCACGGGGCGGCCCACCCAGGCCACCAGCAGGCTCTTGGACAACTGCGTGCCATAGTGCAGCAGCGACAACACAATGGCCCCAATGCCTGCCCACTTGTGCAAGCGGTAAACCTTGTCCATGCCGCCCAGCGGCCGCTCCAGCCACACGGGCCGCAGCGACAGCACCATGATCAGCGACATCAGCGCCCAGGCGCCCAGCCCGGTCAGCAGCAGCACTTGGTTGCGCCACCACCAGACGTTCATCACCGGCATCACTGGCAACACTGGGTCGGGCCACGGCACGGCCATGGCCCACAACAGCACTGCCAATGCCAGCGTGCTTCCCAAAACCTTTTTCATCATCGACCCTGTCTTTGTTTTGTCGGACCTTCCACCATAGCCCTGGGGGATGAAGACAGCCTTAACCCAACATAAACAAGCCGTAAAGCGCGCCGCCCCCAACCTTGGCCCGGAGCCCCACACTGCTAGCATCCCACCCACTGCAAAGCGCACGCCGCACCGCCGGCGCTGTTTTGCCCCTCTGCCCCCAGGAGCCCCGCCGTGAAGCACACCACCCCTGCCCGCCCCTTGCCCCCTGCCGCCATGACCAGCCTGGCCACACTGGCCGCCCTGTGGGCCGCCGCCAGCCCGGCGCTGGCGCAAGACACCGCCTCGCGGATTGCCCGCGTCACCGTGTACCCCGGCAGCGCTACGGTAGAGCGCGTGGCCAAGGTGCCCGCAGGCGCGCGCAGCATCACGCTGGGCTGCCTGCCTGCGTCGCTCGATGCGCAAAGCCTGCAGATCAACGCCGACCCCGCCGTGCGCGTGGGCGAATTCAATGTGCGCACCGAAGACCGCGACGTGGTGGCTGCCTGCGCCAGCCCGCTCGACGGCCGCATCCGCGAGCTGGAAGACCAGATCGCCGCCGTCAAGGCCGAAACCGCATCGCTGCAACTGGTGGATGGCTACCTGAAGAACGTAGCGACCGGGGGAACCGGCACCGAAACGCCCGGCGGCCGCCTGCAAGCCACCACACCCGCACAGATCGCCGCCACCGCCGACGCGCTGCGCAAGTCGGCGCAAGAATCACAAACCCGCGCGCACCAGCTGCAGCGCAAGCAGCAAGCGCTGGAACTGGCCCTCAAGCCCCTGGCGGCAGAGCGCGAACGCACCGCCAGCCAGCGCGCGCAGGTGGTCTCCGTCACCGTGACGCTGGCCACCGACCGCGAGGCCGAGTTGAGCCTGTCCTACCAAGTGCGCGGCACCGGCTGGCAGCCCACCTACCGCGCCACGCTCGACGCCGCAAAACCCAGCGTGCTGCTGGAGCGCCAGGCCCTGGTGGCACAAAACAGTGGCGAGGACTGGAGCAATGTGCAGCTGACCCTCTCCACCGGCCAGCCAGGCCGCGCCACCCAGGGCCGCCTGCCCCGCCCCTGGACGCTGGACATCGCGCCGCCCGCCCCCAAGGTGGCCATGCCTGCCGTGGCAATGGCCATGTCGGCAGCACCCGCCCCGGCATCGCCCGTGGCACGCCGGGCCAGTGCCGAAGACGCCCTGCCCAGCTTTGAAGTCAGCAGCACCGACAAGGCCTTTGCCACCGAATTTGCGGTGCCGCAGCGCATCACCGTGCCCTCCAACGGCCAGCGTGTGACGCTGGCCCTGGGCAACTACACCGCGCCCGCCACGCTCCTGACCCGCGCCGCCCCTGCAGTGGAAGAAGCCGCCTACCTGGTGGCCGAGCTGGCACCGCCCCCCGGCGTATGGCCTGTGGGCACAGCCAACCTGTACCGCGATGGCGCCTTTGTGGGCACTGGCCGCATCGACTTTGCCGCCGCTGCCAACGCCAACGGAGCCAGCAGCCTGGCCTTTGGGCGCGATGAACTGATCACCGTGCGCGCCGAGCCCGTGCAAGACCTGACGGGCAGCACCGGCTTTACCGGCTCGCGCATCGAGCGCCGCACCCGCCGCGCCTACACGGTGGAGAACCGCCACAAGACGCCCGTCACGCTGCAGGTGCTGCACGCAGCCCCCCAGTCGCGCAACGAAAAGATCGAGATCGAATCGCGCTACCAGCCCCAGCCCACCGACCTGTCCTGGAACCGCACACCCGGCACCGTGGCCTGGCAGCAGCCCCTGGCCGCAGGGGCCACCGCGCAGTTCAGCGCCGAGCACACCATCCGCTACGCCAAAGACCTGGACGTGCAGGAACGCCAATGACCTTTGACGCCCAAACGCCTGCCACACCAACGCCCGTAGCCCCCGGCCAGGCCGCCCCGCGCCGCGCCAGCGCCGCCTTCATGCTCGCCCACCCGGCCCACGCCATTGCGCTGGGCTTTGGCTCAGGCCTCTCGCCCATCGCGCCCGGCACCGTGGGCACGCTGTGGGGCTGGATGTCATTTTTGGTGCTCAAGCCCTGGCTCAATGCCTGGCAAATGGGCGCATTGATTGCAGGCGGCGCCCTGGTGGGCTGGTGGGCCTGCACCACCACCGCCCGCAACCTGCGCGTGGCCGACCCTGGCGCCATCGTGTGGGACGAAATCGTGGCCTTCTGGCTGGTGCTGTGGCTGGCCATGCCCATGGGCCTCACGGGCCAGATCGTGGCCTTCGCCCTGTTCCGCTTTTTTGACGCCGCCAAGCCCGGCCCGGTGGGCTGGGCCGACAGCCTGTTCAAAGGCTTTGGCTGGCGCGGTGGCTGGGGCATCTTGTTTGACGACTTCGTGGCCGCCTTCTGCACGCTGCTGGTGATTGCGCTGTGGAGGTTCTTTGCATGAGCCCCACAGACCCAACCGCCCTGCCCGCATCGACACCCCAGTTACTCTCAAAAAGTGAGCTACCAGCGCTTAATAATCAAGCGCTAGAGGTCGATTTGACTCAAATATCTGCCACCCTGCTTGCACGCGGCTGGATGCTGGCCACCGCCGAGAGCTGCACCGGCGGCATGATCGCCGCCGCCTGCACCGACCTGGCAGGTTCGAGCCAGTGGTTTGAGCGCGGCTTCGTCACCTATTCCAACGAAGCCAAGACCGAACTGCTGGGCGTGCCCGCAACGCTGATTGCCGCCCACGGCGCCGTGAGCGAGCCCGTGGCCCGCGCCATGGCCCAGGGCGCCGTGGCCCACTCCCGCGCCCAGGTGGCCGTGGCCGTCACCGGCATTGCCGGCCCCACAGGCGGCAGCGCCGACAAGCCCGTGGGCACCGTCTGGTTTGGCTGGAGCGTGAACGGCACCGTGACCACCGCCACCCGCCGCTTCGACGGCGACCGCGCCGCCGTGCGCCAGCAAACGCTGCACTGGGCCTGCGAGCGGTTGAACGCACTGCTGCAAAGCGCCCCCTGAACCCACGCGGGTGGCGCTACAAAAAAAGTAAGCGAACACCCACCTGGAAATTGTCAATTATTTGTTGACGCACACAGGATGCCTCGGTGAAATGCGCACTTTCACTGAAGCACTCCCCCCATGCGCGACTCGTTCAAGCCCACAGCCTGGGCTGCAGCCTTGCTCTGCACGCCTCCCACACGGATCGTCCAATGCCTGGGACTGGCATCCCTTGCGCTGAGTCCCTCTGCTTGGGCGGCAGACAAGTACATCAGCGATGCCAGCGAGACCATCAACACGACCCAGACGTTCGATGCCGTCGTGGTCGCCAACACAGACGATGCAGCGTCCTTGACCATCCAAGGCGCAGGCACCGTGGTGTCAGGAACCACCTTGGTAGTGGGCAGCGACAAGAGTTTCAACATCAACGGCACGAACACCAACGATGGACAGCTCACCGTCACCGGCGGAGCCAGCCTGAGCATCAATGGTGATGCCACGCTGTCTTACGCCGCAGGCACCTTGGGCACCATCAGCGTGGACACCGGCAGCCAACTGGGCGTTACAGGCCGGCTGAACGTGGGCCGCGCCAACACCGGAACCCTGAACAGCGCTGGCGTATTGACCAGCGACAACGCGATGATTGGCGACCTTGCAGGCAGCGGTGGCAGCAAAGTTACGCTGTTGAGCGGGGGGAGCTGGACGAACACGAATGCACTCACTGTAGGCGGCGCTGCTGGGGGCACATTGCAGCTAGACAGCGGCAGCGCGTTCACACAGACCGCTGGAGCACTGGTACTGGGCAACAGCGCTGGCGTGACAGGCACGCTCTCCGTGACCTCGGCCGCACGCACCACACAGGCACTGCAAACGGCAGAGCTGCGCATTGGCAACTTGGGCACCGGCACCTTCAATGCGCAAACCACCACCGTGGCCAGCAGCTACGTGTTTTTGGGGCACGACGCAGCCTCCAGCGCGGGCAACACCGCCACGCTCAACAACAGCGCATGGAACATCGCCAGCAACCTGGACGTGGGCTACGGGGGCCAAGGCAGTGTGACGCTACAAAACAGCGCGGTAGCCGCTACAGGCAACGTGGTGCTGGGCAACGCCAACACCGGCCAGGGAAGCATCAGCCTGCAGACTGGCAGCACCCTCTCAGGTGCGCAGGTGCTCATTGGCAGCATGGGCCAAGGAACGGTCACAGCCGACGGAGTGGGCACGCGCATTACGTCCTCCGGTGTCGTCATTGGCAATACCGCTGCCTCCACGGGCAGCACGGCCACCTTCACCAACAGCGCCCAACTGGACGCGGGCACCGGGGTGGTCTATGTCGGCAACGCAGGACAGGGCACGCTCACACTCGCCAGCGGCGCCAGTGTCACGGCCGCCAGCATGTACGTGGGCTGGGACAACGGCGGCAACGGGACTCTGCAACTTTCTGCGGGCGCGGCCCCCCTGAATGTGGGAGAGATCCTTTTCAACAACGGCACCGGCGCGGTTCGCTTCAACCATGGGCAAAGCAACTACACCTACAGCGGTCGCCTGAGCGGCTCGGGCACCGTCCACGTGGGCAGCGGCACCACCCTGTTCACTGGGAACTCCGACTACACCGGCGCCACCACCGTCGCCAGCGGCGCCACCTTGCAAATTGGCAACGGCGGCACGGGCGGCCAGTTGCGCAGTGACGTGTCCCTGGCTGGCACGCTGGTGCTGCTGCGCAGCGATCCGCAAACCTACAGCGCAGCCCTCAGCGGCGCTGGCACTTTGCGCAAGCTGGGTGGCAACACACTCACCATCAGCGGAAACAGCTTCAGCTTCACTGGCCCCACGCTGCTAGAGGCGGGCAAGCTCATCGTGGCCCCCGTTGCGGCAGGCCCGGGGTATCTGGGTGGCCCCGTCACGTTGAGCACAGGCACCGAATTGGCAGGCCATGGCTACGTGGGTGCGGTCCAAGGCAGCGGCACGGTGGCGCCTGGCCATTCGATTGGCACCCTGCGCGTCACGGGCAATGCAGACCTCACCGCCTCCACGCTGGATGCAGAGATCGATGCTGCCACCAGCACCTCAGACTTGCTGGACGTGACAGGCTCCGCATCGCTGGCGGGTGGCACGCTGCGGATCAGCAACCTCGCGGGAACCCCCACAGCAGGACAGACGTACACCGTGCTGCGCGCGGGCAGCATCAACGGCCAATTTGGCACCGTCACCTTTGCGCAAACCTACCCGGGACTCAACGCATCGGTGCAGTACACCGCATCAGCCGTGAACGTGGTGTTCGCCTCCTCCATCCCTGCGGGCAGCAGCACCCACGCCATTCCGGTGTTGTCACCGCTGGGGCTGGTGGGACTGGCATTTCTGATGGGCGGAGCCGCCTTCTGGACACGGCGCAAACCCATTGGCTGAGGCCTGGCAGCACAGTCGCGCAGAAGTAGCGCAAAGCCGGGTCCGCAAACGACCGTCACGCAGGCGCCACGAGTGCCGCCCGGCAGCGGTGTAGCATGGCCGCCCATATTCAGGAGGAGACCCATGCACCCCAACGCCCAGACCCTGCAACGCTTTTACACCGCCTTCAGCCAGCTCGACCACGCCACCATGTCCGCGTGCTACGCGCCAGATGCCACGTTTGAGGACGAAGCCTTCTCGCTCAAAGGCCGCGAACAGGTGGGCGGCATGTGGCGCATGCTGTGCAGTGCCACCCAAAAGCCTGGCGCTGCCGAGCACTGGAAGCTGGAGTTCAGCGGCATCGAAGCCGACGCCAACGGCGGCCGCGCGCACTGGGAGGCGCACTACCTCTTCAGCGCCACCGGGCGCAAGGTGCACAACATCATCGACGGCACCTTCACCTTCACGCCCGACGGGCTCATCGCCACGCACCGCGACCGCTTCAGCTTCTGGCGCTGGTCGCGCCAGGCCCTGGGCCTGCCGGGCGTGCTGCTGGGCTGGTCACCGTCGCTCAAGCGCAAGGTGCGCAGCACGGCGGCGGGGAATTTGAAGAAGTTTTTGGCGCAGGGGTGATAGGGGCTGCGTGATGCAGCGCAGGGGTTGATGCACGGGGTCGGTGGCTATCGGCCAGGAGCAGGCAGTCGCGCCACCGGCACAATGCAGCCAGAACCGGTCGTCCACGCAAGATTACCGATGGGCTTCTAACAACTGCAAATCGGCGGAGATGAGGTCGAAGCAACTGGACAGATCGTCCAGTGCAGGGCCGCGCAATCTGCCTATGATGGACTCAAGGTGCGCCTTACCTGTTTCGCCTGGAGCCACCGGTCCCTGTAGATTGCGGACAGACGGGCTAACCGAACCCTATCCATCGACCGTACATGAATGACAAATTGAGCCAAACGCTCGCAGAGCATCTGCGGGCTGCTGCGACGGATGTAGATCTGTTTTTGGCGCTGGAAGCGCTTTGTCGTGCATCTCCCACAGTGGCGTGTGAGGCAATCACGGGTTTCATCCGCTCTGCACCGGCACATCAGCTGCCTCTGACCCACAACGCTCTTCTGGTGCTGGCCGACCGCGCTCCTGCCTTGCTGGTGGCGGCCACATTGGATGACGATACGGCGGTGGCCCAAGCTGCCAAGCAGGCTTTGCTGATTCGCCCCTCTAACTGGGCTTTGCCCCTCTACCTGCGCATGGCCAAATCCAAGAGCGTGGATGAAGTCTGTTCGGGGTTGATGTTCCTGGGTCGTATCTCTTCGCCAGGTCGTTCACGGCCACTTCGAGATGTTGGAATGCGACTATGAAGCGGCCGAGCTGGTGATAGGCGGTAGGTGCGCTCATCTAAGGGACCCAACAAGATGACCGGCCCACAACACCCCGCGGCGAAGCCGTCTTCTGTCGTTGTGGGTCCGTGTCGATTGACATGTTTGCCGCGACTGACAGTTACCTGCGAGTTTCATGGCGCTTAGGATGGATGAGAAACGCAAACACTCCGACAACGATACATGCCATCAAGATCCAGACCGCCCACAATGGCAATGCCAAAAACTGCAGTAACGCATAGCCGAGAACGAATGCCACAAAGGCAGACAGAGCAACATACCCAAGACACTCCCCGAAGCTGGGACCGCCTTTGCGATTGTTCCAGAGCTTGAAATAAATGAAGATCAACGGTGCCACTACAAGGACTCCGATTCCGTTTCCTGAGCAATCGCCGTAGCACGCACCACGAGCATGCACAGGAACTGCCGTGAGAGTGCCGAGTAGGAGCGCAATAGCGGTGCGTATCACGGCAAAGTGTCTTTCAATCGGGATAAGACCCGTACCAATTCGCAGGCCATATCTGGCGCTTACAGTCTAAATTGGCTCGGAAAAAGTGCTGCGATGGGCTTACAGCCTGGCGCTGCAGCACCTGTGCTATGTAGGAGCAAAGTGCCAAATTCAGCCATGAACCCCGCCGCCCCTCCTGTGTTGCGCGCGACACGGTTACTGGATCAGGTCCGTGAGCGCATTCGTTAAAAACACTGTAGCCCACGCGCCGAGCAGTACCGATGCCATCGGTCCCGTGCATCATCAAAGAACGGCTTAAAGGCTTTGATCTGAGCGGATGCTTTGGGCCCGCTGGAGCCAGTGCGCGTGCGGCAGAATGCGGCCAAGAGCAGACTTCGGCACCGGCTCTAAACGAGTGCCGCTAGCGGTACATCTAGATGCTCAAGAGCATCTAGACGAAGAGGCACTGAAGTTGTCGCCGACATTAACAATAGATCAGCATGAGCACATTTCAGGACTACTTTGCAGACCACGCGGCTTCCTCGTTCGCCAGGCAAATGGCGTTGGCCGACATCATCGGTGAAAGGCCCTGGGGTATCGACATGCAGAAAGGCCAGTTGCGCTTCGGCGATGACCTGGAATACGGCGTGCAACTGCTTGGCACGCATGCCTTTGAACCTCGCACATGGCTCTGGGTTTGGGCCAATACGCAGAGCAATCTTCCGCCACAGCTCATTGAGACAGCCTTGCGCATTCGGCAGCTGGGGAAGGATCAGACCGTGGAGGCGTTCACCCAACCTTCCCTGCAGTTGTGCGAGATTACCGATCACATGATCGCCATGACCTGCAGCGGCCTTGCGGGCGGCCTTTGTTACTACCGCGCACCATACGAAGGTGGAGCACTGTTCGTTCTACTTGACGATGTGCCGGTAGAGGTGCTGGCGTCGGTGTCTCTGCCTCGCGTGTGCACGGTACTGACGGAAGTGGTATCGCAGTTCGATGTAGACCACCGCCGCATGGTTACAAGCTTTCTTCAGCAGCAAGGGTTGCGTACGGAATCCAACGGTGGGGCGAGCATCCGTGCCGAGAGAACGGGTGAAGGACACGTCGAGATTGCCTTCGACGAGCTCGGCCGCATATCGAATGTCGCCACGTCATTAGGTCCGGCCGTGCCAGCACTTGGCGCGCAGGAAAAAACCAAGCGGTCGCGATGGCAGTTCTGGAAATAGATGCCCGTGTGGATGCTCCTGCGGCGCGCTGACCCACTTCGCACGGTGAGTGCATCTTCATGGCTGTTCGAAGCCGAGCGTCCGCTTGGGATAGCTCCCGGCGACCGCTTCGGGCCCAAAGCACCCTATCCCAACTCTGGCCACGCAGCGGCCTCATTCAAAGCGGCTGCACGCAGTGGCCCGAATACAAACAAAACAGGCCTCTAGCGCTTTCGAATCAAGCGCTGGCAGCTACCAAATAGATAGCAATTCATCATTCAGCGGCGCAGAGTGCCACGCTAGCGCCGTGACAGGCGCTGACAGCTTGCACGCGCAGCACCTTGCCCGCCCATCCGCCCTACAGATTCCCCCTAGCAAGCCGATAAATAGATAACTATTTGTCAACCACCCCAGGGAGGGAATGCCTGTGACGCTGCTCTCGTCGCTCACCGGTGCGCGCGCTGCCACGCCCATGGCCCCCATCGACCGCGAGGCACTGCGCCAGCGGGTGCAAGAGGCCAGTGCCCGGCCTCAGCCCTCACAGCCTGCGGTGGTGGGCGCATCCACCATCACGCTGCAAGACGCAGCGACCACCGCATCGCTCGTCTGGAGTGCCCTGCCACCAGACCGCGCCGTGCCACCGGACAACACCTATAGCGCAACGGGCTCGCTCACATTCACCTCTGTGACCACAACAGATTGGAGAGAGACCCTCCCCAAGCTAGAGCAGCTCTGGGCCAACGCGCCTGCGGGCGATGCCATCAGCCGCCAGATGGAAAGCAATCAACTGCGCAACAACGGGGGCAAGCTGGCCAGCCAGTGGAATGGGCTGGGCGGCGCACTGCTGTCACTGGCGGCAGCCCCCGCCACCGGGCCAGTGCAGTACCAACAGACACTGCTGATGGCAGCAGACCCCACACAGCCGTTGCAGGCGCAGTTCGCCGGGTTGCAACGGGGGGCCACGACCGTCAACCTGCAAATCAAAACCCGGTCGGGCCAGACCGTGGACCTGCAAATCGCCGCCAACAACCAGCCGGGGCAACCGGGCCAAGCCAGCAGCCGTGGCTTGCAAGTGAGCGTGAACACCTCGGGGCCGCTGAGCGACAACGAGCGGCAGGCCCTGGCCGCGTTGTCTCAAGGCCTGGAAGAAGCGCTGGCCGGGCTCGGTGACGAAAAGGCGCCCGCAATCAATCTCTCAGGCCTGCTGGCCTATGACCGCAGCGTGTTTTCGCAGTTGGACCTGGACATCCAAAACCCCACGCCAGGCGCAGCACTCGGGTCATTTGCCTTTCACCTGGGCGATAGCGGCAACGCGCTGTCTTACCAAGGGGCCAAAGGCAAGCTGGATCTGCGACTGGACGCGAACCCACCGCTGCAAGCAGGCAGCACAGAACAGCGCCAGGCGGCCATTGCGCAGCAACTCCAGCTCATCGATGACGCTGCCGAGCGCAGCCACGCCGATGAAACGCTGGTGGCTTTGTTCAAAAGCAGCTTTGCGCAGTTGCAGGGGGCCGCCCCCACGAAGGCGGCAGACACCCCTTTGGACCCCACGAGCGCAGTGGAAGCTGGCCTGACCGAAAAGGCGCAGCCCCTGCTCAGCGGGCTGGTGGACTTTGAAGCCAGCTTCAGCGGCGACTTCGCCCACCCCAATCGCTGGGGCAGCACCAACGAGAAAGGCCACGCGCAATACGCCATCAGCCAAAAAACTGCTGTGGAGGTAGATCACAAGCTGAAAACGGTGGACATCGCGCAAACGCAAAGTGAGCAACTGCAGTCGCGCTACGCCGAGGCACGCTTTGACGGGGTGCTCGACATGCAGTCGGGCAATTTCGATCGGTATTCGGTCCAGGACCGCAGCACGGTGACCACCCTGATCAACGCCGCCCAAGGCAAGCCCCTCAGCGCCGCGCGCACCACCGACCGGCAGCAACTGGAAACCCATGAAACGTTGGTTAAGCACCGCGTGGTGGACCGGCGCGAAACCCCAAACCAGCAGCACCTGCTGACCGTGCTGCTGTAGCGCGCGGGGCACAAGGTGGGCAGCACCATCGATGGCGACTCCTCCCCGACAGGCTGACCGCCCTCGTTCAAGTGCAAACAGGGAAGCACAGCGGCAGCGAATTGGAAGAAGTTTTGCGCAAAGACTATTGAGGGGGCGGCCCGATGCGGAGGGCGGAATGCTTTGGAACGGCGGCTTTCGGCCAGGAGCTGCCTGTGGAAGCGAATAGAAGCAGACGCTCAACGTTGGCGCTCAGCGGGCGGCGAAGCCGTCCGATGCAGCAAGGGGTTAAGTCTCATCATCCCAAACGCTCCTTAGTGCGACACCATGCAAACTCCATGAGCCCACCCAACTCCGGGTCAGGTTGTTGAAGCACAAGGCTAGCGATCGATTCTTGGAAGCTCCGCTCGCAGACGCCCCCAAGCGACTGAACCAAGCAGGCCAAGATTCTGTGCTGGATCTCATTGACGCTGCGCAATTGGCTGGGCTCGTCCAGTTCTTCGGTTTGTGGTCGATAACTGTTGCGGGCGACAACAGTGAGTTCGTGAGCCAACGCAGCAAGGAAAAGTACTTTGCTCTCATGTGGCAATTCGGCGAGCCAATGACCCTCCTGTTTAACGCTTTGCATGTGGGTGAGACTTAACGTCGGCGCTGTACGGCGGGCAACACCCGCCGCTTAGCGGCCTCATTTTGTTACCTGTCCGCTTCGAGCAAAGGGTCAAACATCACGTTTTACCTCTGCGAGGCGAACCTCTGAAAATCGCATTGCCATTGGGTCGCCTTGCACCTCAAGCGCACCGCTTTGTTCCAATTCAATGATGCGGACCGGCATGTAAACATACGGAAGATGAGGAAACTTCGCGTCGAACTCTTTCAATGAAGTTCCGACGACCATTGCCACCTTGCGCCAGCGCTCTGTGCAACTTTGCAGGATAAGTGCATCAACCGCTGCAGCGTCCGCTGCTGTCGCTTGCCGCATCTGCGCCAATTCCTCCGGCGTCGGTTCGTCGTCATTCTCTTCGTCGTCAGCGTCAAGTGGTTCTATTTGATCTGGCATGGTTTGATGGCGATGGGTGGCAGTGAGGTTTAACGTTGGCCGTGAGTGGACCGCAACGGCGCACTCAGCATTGAAGAATAGCGACCACGTCGGCCGCCGTTGTGGGTCCAATCGACGAACCTGTTAGACATTGCCACCGCCTTTCGCCCGCCATCTGTGGACCGCAATTGGTAGGACGCCAAGTAAGCCCGCAGTCGAAACAACAGCAACGGAAAAAGCAAAAACTGCTTCGGCCGCGGTTTGCCACGTGTCCATGGAATCTCCGTTTTGGAGCCTATATTCACTCGCGAACGCGATCACGGCGTAAGCGCAGAAAGCGCCCAGAAGACATCCGACCACCAGTGGGCCAATCAGTGTTTGCTTCTCTGAAGGCGATAGCGTCATTGCACTGTCTAACGTGATGTACCCCGCAAAACCTGCGGGATAAATTGGACCGTGCGGGATATTCTGGACACTGATTTCTCCTGGAGTTGGCTTGCAGCATAGGTTTGCAAGGGACGACCTGTTCAAACGTCCAGGTATAAAAATTCTGCAAAACCCGGCACGCGTCAACTCGGCAAACTATAGCTCGCCAGCCAGCAGACACCGGGATTTCCAACAGCCACTGCAGCAAGTCAATGGCGGCTTCCGGGTGGCGCTTATGAGCGGCGGCTCAGGGCCCAAAGCGCCCCATTACAACTCCAGTTCAGCCGCTGCGCCATTTCCACCTTCGGCGCACAGCGCGCCCCAATACGAAGCAAAAAATGGCACCAGCGCTTAATTTATAAGCGCTGGAAGCTATCAAATAAATAGCAAATCTATTCTTAAGCACCGTGGCACTTCTTGTACTTCTTGCCGCTGCCGCAGTGGCAAGGGTCGTTGCGGCCGGGCTCGGGGGCTTTGCGCAGGGTTTCCACGCGCGGGCCCATGCTCTTCCACAGCTGGCGCAGGTCGTACACGGCCCAGATGGCTTCGCCGAAGGTTTCCACGCGCGCCTGGCTGGTGCTGGGCGGGCCGTCCTCGGTGTACATGCAGACTTCGGGCTTGCCGGTGTCGTCTTCGGTCAGGGCGACGATGCTGTCGAGCGCGTCGTCCAGCCACTTGGCGGCTTCCTTGTCGCGGGGGGCGGCCCAGTCTTCGGGCCAGTTTTCTACGGCGAACATGAAGCCCAGGGCCCACACCTGGCCGAAGGAGGGAATCTCTTGCCCGTCCATCTCGGCGCGTTCTTCTTCGGGCAGGCTGGCCACGGCGCCGCGCATGTCCATGGCTTCGGGCTGGAAGGTGCGGTCGTCGTCCAGCGTCTTCACGTCGGTGTCGAGCTGGGTCACGATCTCGTTCCAGCGGCGCATCCACAGTTCCATAAAGCGCGCTTGCTGGGCGGCATCGGCAAAGGCGGGCAGCACGGGCAGGGGTTCGCCGTCGGCCACCTCCAGCTCAGCGCCGTCGCCCAGCAGCATGGGCAGGTATTCGGCCGGGGCGATGGGGCGGCGGCTGCAGATCAGCGCGGTCATGAAGCCGTCGCAAAACTCCCACTGCGGGATTTCTTCGCCGCGCGTGCGCAGGTCGTCCAGCAGGTTGTCGAGTTCTTCCAGCTCTTCGGGGGCCAGGCCTGCGGGCAGGGGGGCCAGTTCGGAACTGGCGGAGGACGCAGAGGACGCAGGGGATGTGGGGGTGTTCATGGATAAGGCTCCGGTAGGGACAGAGGGCGCGGCAGCACGCGGTGGCGGCAAAGCTCTTATGATGGGTTGCGCCTGCCGGCCAGATGGACCAGCGCACACCGCGCCAACACGGCGGGCGCACCACCAGCGCACAGCATGCACTCAGCAAACAAGGCCCGCACATGCCAGCAGCCCGAGGGCGCCAAGCCGCCCCGAAATCGCTTGGCACATGCCGCGCCGAGGCGGCGAGTGTAGCCCGCTGGGACTCCAACCCCTCAGGCCACGCCCATGCTCCACCAACTCAACCAGCTTTACCCGGTGCGCTACACCGCTCTTGCGCTGTGCATTGTCGCCCTGGCACTCAATGCCGTCGCCCTGATCGCGTGGGGGCCTGCCCTGGTGTGGCTGGCGTCCTTGCTGGTGCTGGCAGCCCTGGTGGCGCTGGGCATTTACGACCTGCGCCAAACGCGCCATGCCATTTTGCGCAACTACCCGGTCATCGGGCACCTGCGCTTCATGCTCGAGTACATCCGGCCCGAGGTGCGGCAGTATTTCATTGAAAGCGACAGCGAGGCCGCGCCGTTCTCGCGCGCGCAGCGCTCGCTGGTGTACCAGCGCGCCAAGGGCGACCCGGACAACCGCCCCTTTGGCACGCACCTGGACGTGGGGGCGCAGGGCTATGAGTGGGTCAACCACTCGATGGCGCCCACGCAGCTGGCGTCGCACGACTTTCGGGTGTGGATTGGCGGCAGCCCCGATGCGGCATCGGCCTCGGTGGCGCCTTGCACCCAGCCTTACCAGGCCAGTGTGTTCAACATCTCGGCCATGAGCTTTGGCGCGCTGTCGGCGCAGGCCATCAAGGCGCTGAACCTGGGCGCCAAAAACGGCGGCTTTGCGCACGACACGGGCGAGGGCAGCATCAGCCAGCACCACCGCGTGCATGGCGGCGATTTGATTTGGGAGATTGGATCGGGCTACTTTGGCTGCCGCAACGACGACGGCAGCTTCAGCCCCGAGCGCTTTGCGGCCAATGCGCAAGACCCGCAGGTCAAGATGATCGAGCTGAAGCTGAGCCAGGGCGCCAAGCCCGGCCACGGCGGCGTGCTGCCCGGCGCCAAGGTGACGGCCGAGATCGCTGCCGCCCGGGGCGTGCCCGAGGGCCACGCCTGCATCTCGCCCGCACGGCACAGCGCTTTCAGCACGCCGGTGGAGATGATGCAGTTCATCGCCCGGCTGCGGCAGCTGTCGGGCGGCAAGCCCACGGGCTTCAAGTTCTGCCTGGGCCACCCCTGGGAGTGGTTTGCCATCGTCAAGGCCATGCTGGAGACCGGCATCACGCCCGACTTCATCGTGGTCGATGGCGCCGAAGGCGGCACGGGCGCTGCGCCCGTCGAATTCACCGACCATGTGGGCGCCCCGCTGCAAGAGGGCCTACTGCTGGTGCACAACACGCTGGTGGGCGTGAACCTGCGCGAGCGGGTGCGCATTGGCTGCGCAGGCAAGGTGATCAGCGCCTTCGACATCGCCCGCATGATGGCGCTGGGGGCCGACTGGTGCAACGCCGGGCGCGGTTTCATGATGGCGCTGGGCTGCATCCAGGCACAGAACTGCCACACCGGCCACTGCCCCACGGGCGTGGCCACGCAAGACCCCCACCGCCAGCAGGCCCTGGTGGTTCCCGACAAGGCCACGCGCGTGGCGCAGTTCCACCGCAGCACGCTGCATGCGCTGCAAGAGCTGGTGCAGGCCGCAGGCCTCACGCACCCCAGCGACATCACCGCGCACCACATCGTGCGCCGCATCAGCGACACCGAGGTGCGCCAGCTCTCCAACCTGATTGCCCGCGTGGAGCCCGGCGCGCTGCTGGGGCCGCTGGATGCGCAGCACAATGTGTTCCGCCAATACTGGCCGCTGGCCGACGCCCACAGTTTTCAGGCCCGTGCGGGGGTGTAATTCCATTTCCACATCATTCCTGACTAGGCGCGAAGCCGCAGACAGTGCTGAAGCACGGCAAGGCGAAGCAACAACGTCAGGGGTGATTTAGAAATGGAATAACCTCACGGCCTTGCGTTTTGCCCTGAAGGGCTCTGTCAGAGCCCGTGCCTTGCCCCCGCTTTCATGAATTTGCCCAGCCTCTCAGAGCACGTTGACGTGCCCGCCGCCGCCGCGCCCATCGACTACGCAGCCTTTCTCGCCCGCCAACTGCAAACCCAGCAATTCAATGCCGCCTGCTATCGCCTGGGCGACGAGCAGGTGTGGGTGAAGAAAGCCAACACGCCCCACGGCATGGGGCGCTACCGCGTGCTGGGCGCGCTGGCGCTGCTGTTTGGCCTGCCGGTGTTGCAGCCGGTGCCCAACCTGGGCGGCAACATCGCCATTGCCACTGAAGTGCAGCGCCTGCGCGACCTGGCTGCGCGCGGCCTGCGCGTGCCCACGGTGCTGGCCGCGCAGGACAACGGCTTTCTGATGCGCCACCTGGGCCGCCCGGCCGAGCAAACGCCCTCGCTGGGCAACGAGATCGAGGCGGCCGTGCCCGCAGGCCCCGAGGCCGTGCTGCGCCTGTGGGTGCAGGGGCTGCGCGCCATTGAGCTGGTGCACAACCAAGGCGCCTGCCTGAGCCAGGCCTTTGCCCGCAACCTGGTGCGCTGCCCCGATGGCGTGGTGGGCTACGTGGACTTTGAAGATGACCCCATGGCCGTGTTGCCCCTGCCGCTGTGCCATGGGCGCGATGCGCTGTGCTATGCGCATTCCACCGCCATTTACCTGCGCCAGTGCGGCGCGCTGGAAGACGCACGCCCGCTGTGGGCGCAGTGGATTGCGGCCCGGGGCCCGGCCCTGCAAGCGGTGATGGAGCAAAGCGTGCGCCGCCTGCGCCTGGCCCGCCACCTGCCCCAAAGCCGCAAGCTGGGGCGCGATGTGCAGCGCGTGCGCGCAGCCTACGACCTGCTGCGCGCCTGAAACCAGCAAGGCCCCGCTGCGACGCAGCCGTCCCCCGCCACCTTGCCCCGCGCATTGCTGCGGCAGGTCGCCCCGTCCTGCGCACCGGGGGTTGCTGGCGCAAGGACTCAGCACCGGCATTCGCCACCCCTTGCCGGGATGTCAGGACACGTGGAATCGCGCACCGATCACGCACAGATCGCGCGCCGGTCTGAACGGTCGAGTCGGCTTTGGCTGACAGTGCAAGCCAGCCGCAGCCCCTATCCTCGCTTGAGCTGCTTCGCACTATTTTTCTACCGCTACATGCCTGACCTCACTCCTGCGACGGCCCTCACAGACACGCTCACTGCCCCCGCGTACGCACCGCCCCCCGCCCAAAAACCTCGCCACCGACGCCCACCCACACTGTCCTGGTCCGCCTGGAAGCAGTTCATGAGCGTGGCCCGCCCCTACTGGCTGGGCAACCAAAAACGCATGGCCTGGGGGCTGCTGGCCTTGCTGATCGGCTTGATGGTGCTGGAGACCCAGCTCGCCGTGATGCTGATCGACAAGACCGGCGAACTCACCTCCGCCCTGGCCGCCAAGCAGGTGGACCGGTTCTGGGGCGCGGTGCGCGCCAGCCTCATGGTGGTGGCCGTGGCGGTGCCGGTGTACGCCTTCTACTACTACATGCGCGATGCATTCTCAAACCACTGGCGCCGCTGGCTCACGCACCGGTTTCTGGATGGATACCTCGGCGAGCGCAAGTACTACGAGATCGGCAACAGCCGGGACATCGACAACCCCGACCAGCGCATCAGTGAAGACATCAACACCTTCACCGGCCGGTCCACGCACTTTCTGCTCATCTTCCTGGGCTCGCTGATGCAGCTCGTCGCCTTCAGCGCAGTGCTGTGGTCCATCTCGCACACGCTGGTGGCTTTTTTGGTGGTGTACGCGCTGCTGGGCACCTTCGGGGCGCTGTACCTCTTCGGGGCGCCGCTCATCCGGTTCAATTTCTGGCAAATCCGGCGCGAGGCTGACTTTCGCTTTGGCCTGATCCGTCTGCGCGAAAATGCCGAGTCCATCGCTTTTTACCGGGGCGAGCCCCAAGAGCGGGCCCAGCTCAACCACCGGTTTGAGGCCGTGTTCAGCAACTTTGCCAAGCTGATCAAAAAGCAGCGCTCCCTGAACCTGTACCAGCGCGCATTCAGCCAGCTCACCTTGGTGCTGCCCGCGATCATTTTGGCCAACAGCGTGCTCAGCGGCGATCTGGAGGTGGGGCGCGCCATCCAGGCGGCAGGCGCCTTCGCGGCCGTGCTGGCGGCGGTGTCACTGATCGTGGACAACTTCGAGAGCCTCAGCCGCTTCGTTGCCGGGATAGACCGCCTGCACGCCCTGTCGCAGGTTGTGCTCAAGACGCCCGCAGCCCCGACGCCCTGGGCTGAACCACCCGCAACCGCCACGGCGGGGCCCGCCACCACAACCGCACCCACGGCCCCCGCCGCTCAGGCACCGCGTGACGCGGCCCAGATCACCATCCGAGAGGGAGACACCCTGGCCATTGAGGGGCTGACGCTGCACACGCCGCAGTTTGGGCGCCTGCTGGTGCAAGACCTCTCGCTCACCCTGGCAGCCGCAGACGCCCTGCTCATCACTGGCCCCAGCGGCTGCGGCAAAAGCTCGCTGCTGCGCGCGATGGCCGGGCTGTGGCGCACGGGCCAGGGCACGGTGCAGCACCCGCCCCTGCAAGACATGTTCTTTTTGCCGCAGCGCCCCTATCTGCAGCCCGACACCCTGCGCAGCCAGATCATCTACCCGAGCCAGACCACGGGACTGTCTGACGACCAGCTGCTGCAACTGCTGGACGACGTGCAGCTGGGCTCGCTGGCCGAACGCGTGGGCGGCCTAGACGCATCGCACGATTGGGAGAAGCTGCTGTCCACTGGCGAGCAGCAGCGCCTGGCTTTTGCACGGGTGCTGGCCCGCACGCCGCGCATCGTCATCCTGGACGAGGCCACGAGCGCGCTGGACAGCGCCAACGAGGCAGCGCTGTACGAGCGCCTGCGGGCCACAGGCGTGGCGTTGGTGAGCATTGCCCACCGCCCTGCCGTGCTGCAGTACCACACGCAGGTGCTACAGCTGCAGGGCGACGGGGCTTGGCAACTGGTGCCAGCCAGCGACTTCAGCTTTGACGAGTGAGGGGCTGGGGCGCAGGGGTAGGGGCTGCGGCGACCGCCACATGCGCGGCAGCCGCATGCTCGGCGGGCCCGGCTGCTGCGGTCAAGCCAGGGTGGCAGCGAGTGTCTCGTCCAGCACCAACGCAGTTGCCACATGGGCATTCAGGCTCAAAAGCCGTTTGCGCATGCAAATCACCGCCTTGTCCTTGCTGAGCAAGATGGCCTGGTGCGCCGCCGCGAGGTCGATGAACTTTTGGTCATCGGCGTCCTTGCAGACATAGACCACACGCGGGGCGATGTCTACCAGGCGCACTTTTTCATCAAACGCGGCCAGCACCTGGGCGGCGGTCACGCGGTAGTAGTCCATGCGCGCCGCAATGTGCGGGTAGGCCAGCACACGCTCGAGCTCGTCGCGCATGACTTGCGTTGCGATCCAAGTCAGGCGCCCTTGGGCGAGCAGCGTGCGCAGCGCGGCAGTGCGCGGGTCGCTAAAGATGAGCAGGTCCAGCGCGACATTGGTGTCTACCACCACCGGCCGGGCCAGCTCGCCTGCCGCGGCCTGGGCAGGCAGATGCAGTTCAACCTGCATCGCCGGGGCCGCCTTCTGGCGCCTTTGCAGCGCGTTCGCGCACTGCGCCCTTGATCATGTCGAAGCGGAACATGCGGCATTCAATGGGGCCGTTCCACATGGGTACGCGGCGCGATTCTTTCAGGCGCATCTTGCCGGGCAGCTTGAGGTCAGGGGTCAGCATCCAGGCCGTCCAGCCGCTGTAGTTCTTCTTCCAATGCGATGCCAACTGGCCGAAGAACTCACCGCCGTCGTCGGTGTGCGCCTCTTCACGGCCTACGGCCATGCCCTGGGCACGGTCAGCAGCGCGCTCGCTGGCGTTGCGGCCTGCGGCACCGGCAGCAGCAATGCGCTCGCCGTAGGGCGGGTTGAGCAGCATCACGCCGGGCTGCTCGCAAGGCGGCATGCGCTGCAGGGCATCGCCACCGCGCAGTTGCACGGCATCGGCCACGCCTGCGCGTTCGGCGTTGCGCTGGGCAAAGTCCACCATGCGGTGGGCCACATCACTGCCAAAAATAGGTACAGGGCTATTGCAGATGGCGCTGTCAGCTTCGTTTTTGATAGCAGTCCAGACATGCGCCTGGAAGGGCAACAGCTTTTCAAACGCAAAGCGGCGCAACATGCCTGCGGGGATGCGGCAGGCGATCTGCGCGGCCTCGACGGCAATGGTGCCGCTGCCGCAGCAGGGGTCGTACAGCGGCTGAGGGTTGTCGCCGTGCGGGTCCCAGCCGCTGGCGGCGATCATGGCGGCGGCCAAGGTTTCCTTCAGGGGCGCATCGCCCTTGTCCTCGCGCCAGCCGCGCTTGAACAGCGGCTCGCCCGAGGTGTCGATGTAGATCGTGGCTTCGTCGGTGGTCAGGTGCAGGTGGATGCGCACGTCGGGCCACTGGGTGTTCACATCGGGGCGCACACCGGACTTGGCACGGAAGCGGTCGGCCACGGCGTCTTTGACCTTGAGGGCGGCGAAGTTCAGGCTCTGCAGCGGGCTGTGCTGGGCCGTGACTTCGATCTTGAAGCTCTGGCGCGTGGTGAACCAGATCTCCCAGGCCACCTCGCTGGCCATGGCATAAAGGTCGTTTTCAGAGCGGTAGGGACGGTGCGCCAGTTGCACCAGCACACGCTGGGTCAGGCGGCTGTGCAGGTTCAGCTGCAGCGCATGGCGCCACGAGCTGCGCAGCAGCACGCCGCCCCGCCCGACCAGCAGGTCTTGCCCCGTAAGGCCGGTGATGCCATGCACCTCATCGGCGAGGAAGCCCTCGACGCCAGCGGCGCAGGGGAGAAAGAGTTGGAGTTGGTTCATGGTGAATACCTCGGGTGGGGCCGGATCATGCCAGGGCAGGTACATCGCCCACCCTGTACTGCCAGGCCCGGTTGCAGGCGCTGCGACATCAACGTCAGGCTACAGCGACTTGCGCAAATTGGCCGGTGCAATCTTGAGCGATTCGCGGTACTTGGCCACCGTGCGGCGGGCGCATTCGATGCCCTGCTCCTTGAGCATTTCGGCCAGTTGGCTATCGGACAACGGCTTGGTGGGGCTCTCAGCGGCCACAAACTGCTTGATGAGCGCGCGCACCGCCGTGCTGGAGGCGTTGCCACCGGTTTCGGTGCCCAGGCCAGAGCCGAAGAAATACTTCAACTCGTAGGTGCCGATGGGTGTGGCCATGTATTTGGCCGTGGTCACGCGGCTGATGGTGGACTCGTGCAGGCCCAGCTCGTCGGCAATGTCACGCAGCACCAGCGGGCGCATGGCCAGCTCGCCGTGGGTGAAGAAGCTCTTTTGCCGCTCCACGATGGCGCGCGAGACACGCAAGATGGTGTCAAAGCGCTGCTGGATGTTCTTGATGAACCAGCGGGCCTCTTGCAGGCGCTGCTGCATGCCCTGGTGGCCCTCGCCGCCCTTGTGGCCGCGCAGCGCACCGGCGTAGATGTCGTGCACGCGCAAGCGCGGCATCACATCGGGGTTCAGCGCCACGATGAAGTTGTGCTGGCCGCTGTTGCCGTTGGCCCGCCCGGCTTTGCGCACAATCACATCGGGGATGATGATGTTGCGCTCCACGTCGGCAAAGCGGCGCCCGGGGCGCGGCTCCAGCCGGGCAATCAGGGCCATGGCGGCGCGGGTGCGTTCTTCACCCGCAGCGCCGCCTTCGGTGCAAGCCTGGGTGAGGCGGCGCACATCGCGGCGGGCCAGCATCTCCAGCGGCTGCTGGCAGATCAGCAAAGCGGTCTGCACCACGGCCGCAGGGGCCTCGCTGTCAGGGTCGGCCGCCAGGGCGCTGAGTTGCAGGGTCAGGCATTCGGCGAGGTTGCGAGCGCCCACGCCCACAGGCTCCAGGGTTTGCAGCAGGCGCTGGGCTACCGTAAAGCGGTGCACCAACTCGTCAATTTGCTCCAGGTCATCCGGGCCCGCAAGGCTGATGGCCAGCTCTTGCAGCGGCTCTTCCAGGTAGCCATCGTCGTTCAGCGATTCGATGAGAAAGCGCAGGGCAGCGCGGTCCACCTCAGACAGGCGCAGTGCCAGGGCCTGGCGGTGCAAAAAGGCGGTGAGGGACTCTTGCGAGCGCGCTAGCTCCGTGGCGTCGGCCTCGTCGCCCTCCATGTCGTTGCGGGTGCGGGGGGCTGCGTCGCCGCCCCATTCGCTGTCGTTGGGCGCCATCTCCACGGTGCCGTCCCCGCCCCAATCGGGCTCGTCAGAGGCGGTGCTGCTGGTGTAGTCGGCATCGCCCGAGGCGTCACCTTGCGCATCAGAAGTGGCCTCAGCGCTTGTGGATGAAGCGCTGGCAGCTCCTGAATAGATAGCATCGTCTGCACTGTACTCGTCGGCCTGTACGGGGGTGTCGGCGTGCTCCAGGCCAAACTCTTCGCGCACGGCTTCGTCGGCGTTGCGCTCCAGGAAGGGGTTTTCGTCGAGCATCTGCTCAACCTCTTGCCCCAACTCCAGGGTCGACAACTGCAGCAGCCGGATGGACTGCTGCAACTGCGGCGTGAGGGCCAGGTGCTGAGAGACCCGCAGGGACAGGCCGGGCTTCATGCCTCAGCCCCCTGCAACACCGCACGATCCGTCACACACCGCATAGCCACACCGCGCCAAGCCATCACATGCGGAAGTGTTCGCCCAGGTACACACGGCGCACCTCGGCGTTGTCCACGATCTCAGCCGGCGTGCCCTGCGCCAGCACACGGCCATCGCTGATGATGAAGGCGTGGTCGCAAATGCCCAGGGTCTCGCGCACGTTGTGGTCGGTGATGAGCACGCCAATGCCGCGCGCTTTCAGGAAACCGATGATGCGCTGGATCTCGATCACAGCGATGGGGTCGATGCCCGCAAAGGGCTCGTCCAGCAGGATAAAGCGCGGCTGCGTGGCCAGGGCGCGGGCGATTTCGACGCGGCGGCGCTCGCCACCCGACAAGGCCAGCGCGGGCGAAGCACGCAGGTGGTCCACCCGCAGCTCTTGCAGCAGCGAGGTGAGCTGATCTTCAATCGCCGCCCGCGACAGGGGGGCGTTGTGTTCGTCACGCTGCAACTCCAGCACCGCGCGCACGTTCTCTTCCACCGTGAGTTTGCGGAAGATGGACGCCTCTTGCGGCAAATACGACAGCCCCAAGCGCGAACGGCTGTGAATGGGCATGTGCGCCACCGATTGGCCGTCGATGCGGATATCCCCCCCATCGCTGCGCACCAGCCCCACGATCATGTAGAACGAAGTGGTTTTGCCCGCCCCATTGGGCCCCAGCAAACCGACGACCTCGCCTTTTTGCACCACCAGGGACACATCTTTGACCACCTTGCGGCTGCCGTAAGACTTGGCTAGGTGGGCGACCTCAAGGCGACTGGAAGACGCCCCCGCTGCCGGGGCTTTGACGGAACGATCGCTCACTGGATGGCACCGCCCAAAGAGGTGCTGGGCCGCAGCACGGGCGCCGAGGCCGCAGGGGCCGGGCTGGCCGCGCTGGAGCCCGGTGCCGCAGCAGGCGCCTTGGGGTCTTTGGGGGCCAATACGGCCCGCACGCGGCCACCGCTGCTGGCCTGGCCCTCTGCCCCGCTGGCGGGCAAGGCCTTCTTTTGCCCATCGACCGTGAAGACATCGGTCAGGTTGTTGTAGACGACGACCGCGCCGGTGATCTCGTCGCTCAAGGCGCCACCACGGTAGCGCCGCAGCTCGGCGCGGGTGATGAAGCGCACGTTGTCGGTCCGGCCGTCGTACTCGATGACTTCGCCTTCGCCTTCGATGAACTCTTCGGGCGCGCCCGCCAGGGTGTCACGCTTTTGGCGGAAGAACGCGCGCTTGCCCGCTTCGGCCGTGACGATGCCGGACTGGTAGCCCTCGGCATCCTGGCGCACATCCAGCCGCGCACCGCGCAGCACGATGGAGCCTTTGGTCATGACCACGCGGCCAGAGAACACGCTGGTTTGCTTGACTTCATCGTGGCGCAGCGCATCTGCCTCGATGTTCATGGGCTTGCTGCGGTCGGCCTTTTCAGCTTGCGCCACGCCAAAGGCGCAGGTCAAGGCTGCAAGCACAAGGAGGGGGGTAATGCGATGTTTCATGAGGGCACGAATCTTGCAATCATTGTAGCCATGCATTGCACCCCAACACAAAAAAAGCCCGCTTGCGCGGGCTTTTGGTAGCGAGATGGCACGGCGTATGCCGCAGGCGCATCAGCCCTTGCGGACCGAGCTCACCAGATAGTCCACCACTTGCAGCACGGTTTGCATGCTGCCAGCCATGGTGCCATCGGTGTAATAACGGCCGGCCACGCCCATGGAAGGCACGCCTTCGACGCCGTAATCGGCTTGCAACTGGGCCGCGCGGCGGGCTTGGTTGGCCACGTTGAAGGAGTTGTAAACCTCCTTGAACTTGGCGACGTCCACACCCTGGTTGCCCACCCAGGCAAAAATGTCTTCGTCCTTGGTCAGCTTGAGCTTTTCCACGTGGATGGCGCGGAACACCTTGGCGTGCACAGCGTCGAGCTTGCCCATGCCTTCCAGGGCGTAGTACAGCTTTTGCTGCGACAAAAAGCTGGCGTTGAACGCCACGGGCACGCGGCGAATGACCAGGTCCTTGGATGCCGCCTTGATCCAGGTGTCCAGCACGGGCTCAAAGGCGTTGCAGTGGGGGCAGCTGTACCAGAAGAACTCGATGACTTCGATCTTGCCAGCAGGCGCATCGGTCGCGACGGGCTTGGAGAGCTTTTGGAAGTCCTTGCCCTCCTTGAACTGGCGCACTTGCGCCATAGCGGGGGTGGCCATGGGCAGTGTGACGGCAGAGGCAGCAACCGCCGTGGCGGCGGACAGGGAAAACTCGCGACGTTTCATGAAAAGAACACTCCTTGATCTGGTCTTGGGGATGTGAGCGGCGTACCTGGAAAAAGTTCAGCAGCGGCCGGGCGCAAAAAACGTCAGCGCTGCACGCGCACCAGCGCGGACTCCACGCCGGTGTCGTCCAGTTTGTCCTTCAGGGCGGCAGCGTCATCCCGTTTGGAGAATGGCCCCACCCGCACGCGGAAGACCGGACGGCCATTTTGCTCGCGCTCGCTGACCCGGGCTTCCCAGCCCATCATGGCCAGTTTGGCGCGCTGGGCGTCGGCATCGGCCTGGGTGCGGAAGGCTCCGGCCTGAACAAAGTAATCGTAAGGGTCGGCCCCGCCGGATTCTGCGGCCTTGGCTTTGGCCAGGTCGCCCAACGGGTCGGCACTGGTGGCGGCGGGTTTGGCCGTGTCGGTTTTTTCCGGCTTGCTGGCAGCCGCTTTAGGGGCTGATGCGGCCGTCGCCTTGGGGTCTGGCGTGGCGACAGCCGTCTGGGCTGGCGTCACCGGGCCACTGGCGGCGGGGGCCGATGCGGCAGCCGCCTGCGCAGCGGCCTTGGCTGCAGACTTGCTGCGCAACGGCGAGTTGGGATCCCAGTCCTTGTTCTTTTGGGCCTCGGCGGCGTCTTGGTCCACCCCGCGTGCACTGCCTTTGTTCAAGAACGGCACGGGCACCTTGGTCACATACACGGCAACGGCCAGGGCAGAACCCAGCCCCACGATGACGCCCAGAATGAAACCCAGGATGGTTCCGCCCAACTGCTTTTTCTTCATGGTAGTTCCTGCTTACATTCTGGCCGGAGCCGACACACCCAGCACGGCCAAGCCGTTGTGCAACACCTGCGCCGTCGCGGCAACCAGCGCCAGGCGGGCTTTCTTGATCGCTTCGTCGTCCACCAAAATGCGCTCGGCATCGTAGTAGCTGTGGTAGGCCGATGCCAAATCGCGCAGATAGAAGGTGACGTCGTGCGGGGCTTCGCCGTCGGCTGCGGCCGTGAGCATCTCGGGGTACTTGGCCAGTTGCAGCATCAGGGCTTGGGCTTGCGGCCCCTCCAGGGCCGACAGATCTACCGCATTGAGCGCAGCGACGTCACCACCGCCCGCCTCTTGCCACGCGCGCAGCACCGATTGGATGCGGGCATGCGCGTACTGCACGTAGTACACGGGGTTGTCGTTGTTCTGGGCCACAGCCAAGTCCACGTCAAAGGTGTACTCGGTATCGGGCTTGCGGGAGAGCAAGAAGAAGCGCACCGCGTCCTTGCTGGTCCACTCGATCAGGTCGCGCAGCGTGACGTAGCTGCCCGCACGCTTGCTGATTTTGACCTCTTCGCCACCGCGCACCACGCGCACCATGGTGTGCAGCACGTAGTCTGGGTAGCCTTGTGGAATGCCCACATCGGCCGCCTGCAGGCCAGCGCGCACCCGTGCGATGGTGCCGTGGTGGTCTGTGCCCTGGATGTTGACGACCTTGGTGAAGCCGCGCTCCCATTTGGCGATGTGGTACGCCACATCGGGCACGAAGTAGGTGAAGGTGCCGTCCTGCTTGCGCATGACGCGGTCCTTGTCGTCGCCGTAGTCTGTGCTCTTGAGCCACAGAGCGCCGTCTTGCTCGTAGGTTTTGCCGTTGGCCACCAGCTTGTTTACCGTGGCCTCGACGCGGCCGCTGGTGTACAGGCTGGACTCCAGGTAGTACTCGTCAAAGTGCAGGTTGAACGCCTGCAGGTCCTTGTCCTGCTCATTGCGCAGGTAGGCCACCGCAAACTGGCGGATGTTGTCGTAGTCCTCGACATCGCCATTGGCGGTGAATTCGCGGTCATCGGCCTTGACAGTGGCCTTGGCCTTGAAGGCCTCGGCAATGTCGGCGATGTAGTCGCCGTTGTAGAAGTTCTTGGCCAGCGGGTTGTCGCTGTCGGTGGGCCAGCAGTCGTCGCCGGGCTTGAAGCCCTTGGCGCGCAGTTGCGTGCTTTTGGTCAGCGTATCGATCTGCACACCCGCGTCGTTGTAATAAAACTCGCGGTGCACGTTCCAGCCCTGGGTGCTGAACAGGTTGCAGATGGCATCGCCCAGCGCAGCTTGGCGGCCATGGCCCACGTGCAGCGGGCCCGTGGGGTTGGCCGACACAAACTCAACCAACACGCGCTGACCGTTGCCAGGCTGATAACCAAAGCGCTCGCCAGCGGCCAACACCTCGCGCACGATTTCTTGCTTGGCGGCGGGCTGCAGGCGGATGTTCAGAAAGCCTGGTCCGGCGATTTCAATGCCCGCCACCCAGCGGGCAAAAGCGGGCGTGGCCTCCAATGCAGCCTTGAGTTGCTCGCCCAGCGCACGGGGGTTGAGCTTCAGCGGCTTGGCCAATTGCATGGCTGCAGTGCAGGCAAAGTCGCCATGGGCAGCAACCTTGGGGGATTCAAAGGCCGCCTTGGCGCCTGCGCCGGGCGAAATGGCGTCCAGCGCGGTAGCCAATGTGGCCAGGAGTTCGTTTTTGACAGAGAGCATCGGATGATTTTACGGGGCGCCACCTGTGGCGCTGTAAACGCAGTGACCAAGCACGCCACAGACAAGAGGCCACACAGGCCCGAAAGCACCGATCAACACCCGCCAAGGCCTCAAAGTAAGGCGGGCCATGATCGACAAGTCACCGATTTACGTGAAGCGCAACATATCGTAAGAAACAGGCCCCATGATGCGGAGCTGTCAGCGCCGCCAGAATCTGGCGCGTTGAAACCCTACCATCCATACCGGATTGGTTATCGATGTTCCTAAAACATTCTGGAGCCCCTATGAAAAAGCTTCTCTCCCTGACCGCCCTGAGCCTGGCCCTTTCGATCAGCGCAGCCCATGCCGCCGATGCACCTGCCGCCGCTGGGGCAGCAGCACCTGCAGCCAAGACCGCTCCAGCCCCCGCCGCCGCACCGGCAGCAGCCGCCCCTGCAGCGCCTGCCTCCGCTCCAGCGGCAGCGCCCACCAAGCAACAATCCAAAATGGCCACCTGCAACACAGAAGCGGCAGACAAGAAGGGCGATGAACGCAAGGCGTTCATGAAGACTTGCCTGAGCAACAAGCCTGCGACGCAGCAAGACAAGATGAAGACCTGCAATGCAGACGCCAAGGCCAAGACGCTCAAGGGCGACGAACGCAAGGCATTCATGAGCGAGTGCCTCAAGAAGTGAGGGACTGGGCGGTTCCCACTATCCGCCCACCCCACACGGAAAAGCCCGCCAGATGCGAATCTGGCGGGCTTTTTCATTGGGGCTATGTACTGCGCTCAGTGCCCGTTACCACCCACGCGCCCAGAACACGGCAATCACCGCCACCACAGGCAGGATGTGCGACTGCACCATGACCCAGCGGCGGGTGCTGCGCACTTCGGCCTCGCCGGGTAATGCCCCCGTGCTGTTCAGCACTTTGAGCCAGCGGCGAAAGGTCAGCGTGGGCTTGATGGAGATCAACCCCATCAGCACGAACAAGGTGATCTTGATGTGGAACAGCGGCTGTGACACATACCAGGACAGCCCTTTCACCCCCAGATACAGGCGCGCCAGACCCGTTGCCAAAAGCACCACGGCCGCGATGCCGTAGATCAGGTCCAGCCGCGCCAGGCGCTTGACCACAGCAGCGTTCATCCATTCGGAGCGGCACAGCGCGGCTTCGCTGGTCAAAAAGACCACCAGCGTGAGGATGGCCAGCAAGTGCAATGCGGCCAAAACGGCTTCAAGAGTCATGGAGTTTCCTTGGTATGCCCCGGTGAGACCGCCATTGTGCTTGAGGCCCATCCCACACGGCCCCAGAAAAAAGCGGCGCAGGCCCTGAAGCCTGCGCCGCGTTGGTCGAACCCCAGGGGAAACGAATCAAGCCACCGTGCGTGCCGCAGCCCCCACAGGTACGTCGGCAGTCACCACCGGTGCGGCGGCCGCCACGGCGGTGGCAGGCAGTGTGTGGCCGTTGAGTGCGGCATCCAGGCGTTCGTGGTCCAGCGCGTTTTCCCAACGCGAGACGACCACCGTGGCCACGGCGTTGCCGATGAAGTTGGTCAGCGAGCGGCATTCGCTCATGAAACGGTCCACACCCAGGATCAGCGCCATGCCGGCCACTGGCACTTCAGGCACCACGGCCAGGGTGGCGGCCAGGGTGATAAAGCCCGCGCCCGTCACGCCTGCAGCGCCCTTGGACGACAGCATCGCCACCAGCAGCAAAGCGACCTGGTGGCCCAGCGTCAGTTCGGTGTTGGTGGCCTGGGCGATGAACAGGGCCGCCAGCGTCATGTAGATGTTGGTGCCGTCCAGGTTGAACGAGTAGCCCGTGGGCACCACGAGGCCCACCACCGACTTGCTGCAACCGGCCTTTTCCATCTTTTCCATCAGCGATGGCAGGGCAGACTCGGACGACGAAGTGCCCAGCACCAGCATCAGCTCGGCCTTGAGGTAGCGGCACAGCTTGAGCACCGAGAACCCACACAGGCGGCAGACAAAGCCCAGGATGACCAGCACAAACAGCAGAGAGGTGATGTAGAACGAGCCCACCAGCCAAGCCAGGTTAACCAGCGAGCCCAAGCCAAACTTGCCAATGGTGAACGCCATGGCGCCGAAGGCACCCAAAGGGGCTGCCTTCATGACAATGCCTACCACCTTGAACACGGGTGTGGTGAGGGCTTCCAGAAAGTTCAGCACGGGGCGGCCAGGCTCGCCCACCATGGCCAGGCCCACGCCAAACAGCACGGCCACCAGCAGCACCTGCAGGATGTTGTCGCCCACGAAGGGACTGACCAGGGTCTTGGGAATGATGTCCAGGGCAAAACCCGTGAGCGTCATCTCGTGCGACTTGGCCACGTAGCCCTTCACCGCCGTCTGGTCCAGATCTGCCACGTTGATGTTCATGCCCGCGCCGGGCTGAACCACGTTGGCCACCACCAGCCCGACGACCAGCGCCAGCGTGGAGAAGAACAGGAAGTACGCCATGGCCTTGCCGAAGACGCGCCCCACGGTGCTCAGCTGCGACATGCCTGCGATGCCGGTCACGATAGTCAGGAAGATCACCGGGGCGATGATCATCTTCACCAGCTTGATAAAGGCGTCGCCCAGCGGCTTGAGCGCTTCGCCATAAGAGGGCTCGAAGTGGCCCAACAGCACGCCCAGGACGATGGCCAACACCACCTGGAAGTACAGTTGCCGATAGAAGGGCAGCTTCAAAGTCGAGGCTGCTGGAGCGGAATGGTTGTGCATGGGGCGGGTCTCCAAAAATCGCGGGGCGCACCACCGGGGTGCAACCGGAGCGCGTTAAGGGTGCCGTTTGTACTGCTGCAATTTGTTTCAGCCGATAACCTATTGGTATTAGTCCCAAGCCGCCCCATAGGAGAGCACGCGTGCTCATATAGGGTAATCACCTAGTCCCCAAGAGGGTGCGGCACACTCTCCACCGCGCCAGACTGCCCCGCACGCCCTCCACAACACCCCGTTTTCCCATGCCCACGCCCCGTATTCGCCAACTCTGGACGCTGCTGATCCTGCTCGCAGGCACAGTGGCCAGCATGTTCGCGGCGGGCCAGTGGGCATGGCATCGGTCCATGCTGGACGAAAGCGAGAGCGTGCAGCGCCAGCTGGGCCTGTACGGACAGGCGCTGGCCCAGCGCATCGACCGATACAGAACCCTGCCCGAGGTGCTGGCGCTGGACGCGCAGCTGCAGGGGGCCCTGCAGCACCCCCTGAGCGCTGCCCAGGTGCAGCAGCTGAACCTCAAGCTGGAGCAGGCCAACGGCGCCAGCCAGTCATCCACCCTCACCCTGCTCAACCGCGAGGGCCTGGCTGTGGCGGCCAGCAACTGGCGCACGGCCACCAGCAACGTGGGCGTGGACTACAGCTTTCGCCCCTACGTGCAGCAGGCGCTGGCCCAGGGGCGCGGCAGCTTCTACGGCATTGGCGTGACCACTGGCGAGGCGGGCTACTTCCTGTCGCAGGCCATCCGCGACGAAACCGGCCACATCCTGGGGCTGGTGGCCATCAAGATTGCGCTGCAGGAGCTGGAACGTCAATGGCTGCAAACGCCCGACATCGTCCTGGCCTCGGACGCGCACGGGGTCGTCTTTTTGGCCAGCCAGGACGCCTGGCGCTACCGCCTGCTGGAGCCCCTGGACGACGAAGAACGCCGCGAGCTGAACGCCACGCGGCAATACGCCGACCAGCCCCTGCGCCCCCTGGACATGCGGGTGGACGAGCACATGGACAACGGTGGCCGCCTGGTGCAGGTGCAGCCTGCGCACGACATGCCCACCCTGCCCGCACGCGTGCTGTGGCAAACCCAGCCACTGCCCGGCACGCCCTGGCAACTGCACCTGGTGCACGAAACGCACAGCAGCGTGGCCGACAGCCGCTGGGCCGCCGCAGCCGGGGGGGGCGGCTGGCTCGCCTTGTCGCTATTGGTGCTGTTTGTGCGCCAGCGCCAACGCCTGGCTCGCCTGCGCCAGCGCAGCCGCCAGGAGCTGGAGACCGTGCTGCAACAGCATGCGCAAGAGCTGCGCACCGCGCAAGACGGCATCGTGCAGGCCGCGCAGCAGGCAGCGCAGCAGACGGACACGGGCCTCTCGCGCAGCCTGGAGCATCTGCCCCAGGGCGTGGTCATCATCGACGCCGACCTGAAACTCGTGGCCTGGAACTCGCGCTACGTGCAGCTCTTTCGCTACCCCGCCGACCTGATGCAGGTGGGCCGCCCCATCGAAGACCTGATGCGGCACAACGCCCGCCGGGGCCTGCTGGGCCCCGGCCCGGTGGAAGAAGCCATCGAGCGCCGCCTGGCCCACCTGCGCAGCGCCACCCCCCACCTGCACGAAAGCGCCAAGGACGACGGCACCGTGCTGGAGATCCGGGGCAACCCGCTGCCCGAGGGCGGCTTTGTGACCAGCTACGCCGACATCACCAGCTACAAGAACGCTGCGCGCGAGCTGCGCTCGCTGGCCGATGCGCTGGAGCAGCGCGTGGCCGACCGCACCCGCGACCTGGACGCCGCACGGCGCGAGGCCGAGCAGGCCAACCGCTCCAAAACCCGCTTTGTGGCCGCCGCCGTGCACGACCTGCTGCAGCCGCTGAACGCCGCGCGCATGTTCAGCTCGCTGCTGCGCAGCCACCTGCAGGGTGATGCCGCCCAGCATGCGGCCGACAGCATCGAAGGCGCGCTGGCAGCGCAAGACGCCATCCTCAACAGCCTGCTCGACATATCGCGCATAGAGTCGGGCCAAATGGATGTGCATATCCATGACGTGGCCCTGGGACCGCTGCTGCAGGTGCTAGGCCACAATTTTGGGGTGCTGGCCGAAAGCCAGGGGCTGAAGCTGCGCTGCGTGCCCACACGCGCCGTGGTGCGCACCGACGAGAACCTGCTGCGGCGCATCGTGCAGAACTTTGTCTCCAACGCCATCCGCTACAGCCGGCACGGGCGCATCGTGGTGGGCTGCCGCAAGGCCGGAGACCACCTGCGCATTGAGGTGCACGACCAAGGCCCCGGCATCCCCGAGGCGCTGCAGCGCGAGATCTTTGAGGAATTCCGCCGTCTGGACGAGGGCCGCGCCGACGACCGGGGCACAGGCCTGGGCCTGGCCATCGTCGAGCGACTGGGCCGCCTGCTGGGGCACGAGATCGGACTGCGCTCGCAGCTCGGGCGCGGCAGCGTGTTCTGGGTGTGCGTACCGTTGGGCGACCCAGCCGCCGCGCAACACACCGCCGCCCCGGCTACCACCCAGCAGCCCGGTGACGACGCGCCGCTGCGGGGCAGCAGCGCCTGGGTGATCGAAGACGACGGCCCCACCTGCGCCGCCACACGCGCCTTGCTGCAACGCTGGGGCTGCGACGTGCCACTGGCAGGCGGCCCGCAACAGGCACTGGAGCAGGCTCGCCCAGGGCAGGCGCCCCAGCTCGTGTTGCTGGACGTGCACTTGGGTGCTGGCCACCAGGGGCCCGAGGTGTATGCCGAACTGTGCCAACGCTGGGGCCAAAGCCCCGCCGTGATCTTGGTCACCGCTGAGCGCGACGCAACACTGCGCCGCCAAGCCGCCGAACGCGGCTGGGGCTTTCTGGCCAAGCCGGTGCGAGCCCCAGCGCTGCGTGCGCTGGTGAGCCAGACGCTGCTGAGGTTGCAGCAGGGCATGCTTTGATGCTATGTTTTCAATAGCGCATAGCGCTTAATTTATAAGCGCTAGGTACCTATTTCGCCTTGAAGTAGGTGACCCTCTTGCCATCCGATGCGGTGGCCACGTCCTTACGAGCCTCCAGCAAGCCAAGCACGCGCAGCGCCATGGCCGCCGGGTCTTCAGCCCGTGCGGCATGGGTCTGGATGTGCTTGAGCAAGCCTTCACGTTGCCGGGGCTTGTTAGTGGTCATTTTTTGAAGGCTGGACAGCACCGCCCGCGCCACCTGGGCTGCAGTGGGGGATTGCGCCGTCTTCGCCAAGGTCTTACCAACGGCAGGGATGGGCGGCTTGGGTGGGGTCGAAGCAGCGGACTTCTTCAGCACCGGCGGCTGTGCGGGCACTTTGGCTGCAGATGCTTTCTTTGCAGCGGCGGCCTTTGCAGTCACCGCCTTGGGAGCCGCTTTTTTGACCGCAGGGTGGGCCACAGCAGCAGGTGGATAGGACACCGCATCGCCCTTGACCACCACCCGCTTCCGCGCCTGCAATTGCGCCAGGGCGTGCGATGTGCGCGCAGACCTGGCACTGGGCTCGCCCAACCAACTTTGCAGCAGCACCAACAGCGCATCCTTCTGCACGGGGCGGTGAGGTGGAGCCAGCCCATCCAGTTGTGCCAGCAGTTGCTGCATGTCTGCCCGCGTGGCCTGGGTGCGGGCCGGAGCAGCTTTTGCAGGCGCAGGCCGTTGTGCCACAGCTTTCGCTGTGGTCTTGACCGTCGCCTCCACCGCAGGGTTCACCGCCGACGGGGGCTCTGGCTGCGGCACTGGCGCGGACTTCAGTGCGATGGGTGAGGCGGGCGGTGTCAGCATCCTGCGAAACCCATACCGCTGCGCATCAAACCCCAGCTCCCTTGCATGCGCGAGCATGGGTTCATAACCCTGGTCGTTGGAAACGACCACAAACGTGCCCTCTGGCTGACGGGCCGAGATGTATCCAACGTAGTAAGCCAGCTGAAAATCCAGCGCGTTTCTGCCCGCTCCCGTTCTCGGGACCTGCGTCACCTGCTCTGCCCCGTAAACCTGCTGATGTCCTGCAGGGTCCACGGTCTGATGCGGGCCATGGAACAACCACACATGCGTGCCCTGCGGCACCAGGGCCTGGAGTTCATCGCCCTTGGGCTGCACGTTTTCCCAATCGACGAGCAAGTGCACCCTGGGGGCTGTCGGTGCTGGCATGGCCGCCACAACGGCAGCGGGCGTGGGAGGCTCCAACTCCGGGTGCTTGGGTGGGTGTTCAAGCGCCTTGGCACGCAGCGTCTGCTCCACGGCCTCTGGCAGATCAACCCCAGCCTGGTCTGCCAGTTGCACCAGACACAACAGCACGTCGGCGATCCGATGGGCCACGCGCTCTTTGTGGACAGGGTCGCGTGCCACACCCCGCGATTCGCTCAGCGTCGTCCACTGGAACAGCTCCAGCAGTCCCGCCGCCTCCACCGTCAGCGCCATGGCTAAGTTCTTTGGCGCGTGGCGAGACTGCCAATCACGGGCTGCAGCAAAACTGCGCAGCCGGGTTTGTAGCGCTGGAAAATCCACCCCTCACTCCTATTTTCATAGCTGCCAGCGCTTAATTGACGTGCGCCAGAGCCTATTTTTATCAAAACCGTCCCGTCAAACGGGCTCCGTCCCCTCCGCCTCCAGGCTCTTGACCAGCACCGCCGCCTGCGTGCGGCTGTAGCAAGCCAGCTTCTTCAGGATGGCGGTGACATGCACCTTCACGGTGTTCTCGGCCAGGCCCAGCTCGGCAGCGATCTGTTTGTTGAGCAAACCATCCGCCAAACACAGCAGCACGCGGAACTGCTGCGGAGTGAGCTGCGCCAGGCGCGCGGCCAGCTCGGCGTCGGCCTCGGAGCGCTCGGCCGCCATGGGCGGGAACCAACTGCCGCCGTCGAGCACGGCGGCAATCGCTTCGCCCATGGCCTCGGCGGGGGCCGACTTGGGGATGAAGCCCGCCGCACCGAACTGCTGCGCGCGGCGGATGACGCGCGGGTGGTCGTTGGACGAGATGATGACCACGGGCAGCTCGGGGTATTCGCCGCGCACATGCAGCAGGGCCGAGAAGCCGCGCGCGCCGGGCATGCTCAAGTCCAGCAGCACCAGCTCCACCTCGGGGTGCTCTTGCAGCGCCTGGCCCAGGGTGGCGGCGCTGGCGGCCTCGAGCGTGCGGAAATGGGGCAGACGCTCGCGCAGCACATGCAGCACAGCAGCGCGGAACAGGGGGTGGTCGTCAGCGACGAGGAGCGTGGGCTCGGTCATGGGCTCAGTCTGCCACGGCGCAGGCGGCCTGGGTTGCATGAAGAGCCGCTTGAAGGGGCATCACCGCCCCTCCCAAAACGCAGGCCGCGCGTATTGCTGCTTGAGGTAGTCGATCCACAGCCGCACACGCAGCGGCAGGTGCTTGCGCTGCGGGAACACCACGTAAATGCCGTTGGGCGGTGCAGCGAACTCGCCCAGCACCTCCACCAGGCGCCCGGCGGCAATCTCGGCCTCCACCTCCCAAGTGCTGCGCCAGGCAATGCCGTAGCCCGCCAGGCACCAGTCGTGCAACACCTGGCCGTCGGAGCAGTCCAGCGGGCCACCGGGCTTGAGGTGCAGCAGCTCTTGGCCACCGCCCTGGGTCGGGATGCGGAACGCCCAGCCACGCACTTGCGAGGCTTCGCTAGACAGCGTGAGGCAGTCAAACTGCACCAGCTCGCTCGGGTGGTGGGGCGTGCCGTGGCGCTGCAAATAGGCGGGCGTGGCCACGCACAGGCGGCGGTTGTCGGCAATGCGCAGGCTCACCAGCGAAGAATCCGGCAAGTCGCCCACGCGCACGGCGCAGTCATAGCCTTCGCCCGCCATGTCCACCACGCGGTCGCTGAGGTTCAGGGAGATGGTCACGTCCGGGTGCAATTCGCGAAAGCGCGGCACCAAGGGTGCGACATGGCGGCGCCCAAAGCCTGCCGGGGCGGTGATGCGCAGTTGCCCCGTGGCCTTCACCCCGCCCGCAGAGACGCTGGCCTCGGCATTCGCCACGTCCGCCAGCATGCGCTGGCAGTCTTCCAAAAAGGCGCTGCCCTCGTGCGTGAGGCTGATGCGCCGCGTGGTGCGCACCAGCAGCTTCACGCCCAAGTGGGCCTCCAGCGCGTCCAGGCGGCGGCCCATGATGGCCGGGGCCACCCCTTCGGCCTTGGCGGCGGCGGTGAGGCTGCCGCGCGTGGCTACCGACACGAAGGATTCAAAGGCTTTGAGCTTGTCCATGGCAAATTTTTTGTATGAAATTGGCATCCAGCGCTTTATAAATAAGCGCTAGCAGCTCACTTTTTGATAGCAAATATCCTCAAGCGGCCATCGTATCTACTTTTGCAAAAAAGTCACTGGTTTAGAGATTTTCAGCATCTTTATACACATGGATATTTGCAATACAGTGTGTCCATCGTCGCCAGTTCCGGCATTTTTCATTCCTTCTTCCAGAGAGCTTTTCCATGACCGACCGCACCTCCCTCCACGGCCTGCAAGTGGCCACCTCCCTGTTCCGCTTTGTCGAAGACAAGGTGCTGCCCGGCACCGGTGTAGGCAGTGCCGATTTCTGGAAGGGTTTTGACGCCATCGTGGCCGACCTGGCCCCGCGCAACATCGCCCTGCTGGCCGAGCGCGACCGCCTGCAGACCGAGCTGGACACCTGGCACAAGGCCAACCCAGGCCCCATCCAGAACATGGTGGCCTACCGCAGCTTTCTCGAAAAGATCGGCTACCTGGTGCCCCAGCCCGCCGAGGTGAAGGCGACCACCGCCAACGTGGACGATGAGCTGGCCACCCAGGCCGGGCCGCAACTGGTGGTACCCATCCTGAACGCACGCTATGCGCTGAACGCCGCCAACGCCCGCTGGGGCAGCCTGTATGACGCGCTGTATGGCACAGATGCCATCAGCGAAGAAGGCGGCGCCACGAAATTGGGTGAAGGGGGCAAGGGCTACAACCCCGTGCGTGGCGCCAAGGTGATTGCGTTTGCACGCCAGGTGCTGGATGACACCGCGCCGTTGACCGCTGGCTCGCACAAGGATTCGACGGGCTATCGTGTAGACGGCGGGCAGCTGGTCGTGTCGCTTGCCAATGGCGCCACCACAGGCCTCAAGGACGCATCGCAGTTCAAGGGCTACCAAGGCAACGCCGCCGCGCCTTCGTCGGTGCTGCTGCAGCACAACGGCCTGCATCTGGACATCCAGATCGACCGCACCACCCCCATCGGCCAGAGCGACGCTGCGGGCGTGAGCGACCTGGTGCTGGAGGCCGCGCTCTCCACCATCCTGGACCTGGAAGACTCCGTGGCCGCCGTGGACGCCGAGGACAAGGTGCTGGGCTACAGCAACTGGCTGGGCATCATCCAGGCTACGCTGACCGAGCAGGTCTCCAAGGGTGGCAAGACCTTCACGCGTGGGCTGAACCCGGACCGCGTCTACACGGCTCCAGCCGGTGGCGAGGTCCGCCTGCATGGCCGCTCGCTGATGTTCTTGCGCAATGTGGGCCACCTGATGACCAACCCGGCCATCCTATGGACCGACGCGCAAGGTGCAGAGCGCGAGATCCCCGAAGGCATCATGGATGCGGTGGTGACCACAGCCATCGCCCTGCACGACCTACAAGGCCACGGCAAGGACGGAATCCGCAACTCTCGCAAGGGCAGCGTGTACATCGTCAAGCCCAAGATGCACGGCCCCGCCGAAGTGGGCTTTGCTGCCGAGCTGTTTGGCCGCGTCGAGAAGCTGCTGGGCTTACCTGACAGCACCGTCAAGCTGGGCATCATGGACGAAGAGCGCCGCACCTCCGTCAACCTCAAGGCCTGCATTGCCGCCGCATCGAGCCGCGTGGCGTTCATCAACACCGGCTTCCTGGACCGCACGGGCGACGAGATGCACACCGCCATGCTGGCGGGCCCCATGATCCGCAAGGGCGACATGAAGACCAGCGCCTGGATCCAGTCGTACGAGAAGAACAATGTGCTGGTGGGCCTCTCCTGTGGCCTGCGCGGCAAGGCGCAGATCGGCAAGGGCATGTGGGCCATGCCCGACCTGATGGCAGAGATGCTCAAACAGAAAATTGCCCACCCCAAGGCCGGTGCCAACACCGCCTGGGTGCCAAGCCCCACGGGCGCCACGCTGCACGCGCTGCATTACCACCAGGTAAAGGTGAGCGACATCCAGATCGAGCTGGAAAAGACCGACGTGAACGCCGAGCGCGACAACCTGCTGACCGGCCTGCTGACCATCCCCGTCACCGCCAACCCCACCTGGACCGACGCTGAAAAGCAGCAAGAGCTGGACAACAACGCACAGGGCATCCTGGGCTACGTAGTGCGCTGGGTGGACCAGGGCGTGGGCTGCTCGAAGGTGCCCGACATCAACGACGTGGGCCTGATGGAAGACCGTGCCACGCTGCGCATCAGCAGCCAGCACATGGCCAACTGGCTGCACCACGGCGTGGTGACCGAGGCCCAAGTGCGCGAAACCTTCGAGCGCATGGCCGCCAAGGTGGACAAGCAAAACGCTGGCGATGCGCTCTACCAGCCCATGGCCGGCCACTTCGACACCAGCATGGCCTACCAGGCGGCGTGCGATCTGGTCTTCAAGGGCAAGGAGCAGCCCAGCGGCTACACCGAGCCGCTGCTGCATGCCTGGCGCCTGAAGGTGAAGGCCTCGGCAAAGTAAGAGGTCACTATAAAAACAATAGCTGCTAGCGCTTATAAATTGGGCGCTAGTGGCTATTTTTTATGGATATTGCATACAGGCTATCTCTGGAATCACCTACACAGCCAACGCCGCCTGCGTGGCATTTAAAAGACAAGCGCTCTGGCAAACGCGCAGTACACCTCAAGTTTGAAATGGAGGATGTCGAAAATAGAAGTGAGTAACCACCCTTGATTCGACATGCACATCCACCACCTCTCCATCGGCAGCCGCTTGGCGCTGGCGTTTTCTGCCGTGATTTTCCTCACGGCGGCCATTCTGGGCATTGGCATCTGGCAGCTGCAGGCCATTGCCAGCGAGACCGATGCCATGATGGAGCGACCGCTGACCAAGGAGCGCTTGGTCTCTGACTGGTATCGCACCATCCACACCAGCGTGCGTCGCACCACCGCAGTGGCCAAGAGCTCCGATCCGTCTCTGGCCACATTCTTCGCCCCTGAAAACGCAGAGGCCTCGCGCAACTCCACAGAGCAGCAAAAGCAAATCGAGGCCCTGCTGGAAACGCCCGAGGAAAAGGCCCTGTTTGCCACGTTGTCGCAAGCCCGCCAGCGCTACATTGCGGCACGCGATGCGGTGAACAAAGCCAAAGCCGATGGCCAGGCCGAGGAGGCAGAAAAGCGTTTCGACAGCGATTTCCGTCCCGCAGGCGTGGCTTATCTGGACAGCCTGCAAGCCCTGCTGGACCAGCAGCGCGCCAGCATCAATACCGCCGCAGCGAACGTGCAAAGGGGCTACACCCGGGGCCGCGTGCTCATGATCAGCTTGGGCGCGTTGGCACTGCTCACTGCTACGGCCCTGGCGTACATCATCACCCGCAGCATCACCCGCCCCCTGCACCGCGCCGTGGTGGTGGCCCAGACGGTGGCCAGTGGAGACCTGAGCACCCAGGCCGGTGCCGCCGCCAGCGCCCGCGACGAAACCGGCCAACTGCTGCGCGCACTGGATGCCATGAGCGAGCAACTGCGCTCCACCGTCGGTCAAGTGCGCCAGGGGGCGGAGACGATTGCGCTGGCCTCCAGCGAAATTGCGCGGGGCAATCTGGACCTGTCCAGCCGCACGGAAGAGCAAGCCAGCGCACTGCAGGAGACGGCAGCGTCCATGGAGCAGATGACCGCCACCGTGCGACAAAACGCAGACAACGCCCGGCAAGCCAACCAGCTGGCACAAGACGCATCCAGTCTGGCCCAGCGGGGCGGCACAGTGGTGGGCAATGTGGTGAGCACGATGGGCGGGATCCACACCGCCTCCCGCAAAATCGTGGACATCATCTCGGTCATCGATGGCATTGCCTTCCAAACCAACATCCTGGCCCTGAACGCGGCCGTGGAAGCCGCCCGCGCGGGCGAGCAGGGGCGCGGCTTTGCCGTAGTGGCTGGCGAGGTCCGCACCCTGGCCCAGCGCAGTGCAGCGGCAGCCAAGGAGATCAAGGGGTTGATCGACGACTCGGTGCAGCAAGTGGACGCGGGCAACCGGCTCGTAGAAGAGGCGGGCACCGTCATCCGCGATGTAGTGAGTGGCGTGCAGCGCGTGACCCACATCGTGGGCGAGATCAGCGCGGCCAGCCAGGAACAGACGGGTGGCCTGGAACAGGTGAACCGGGCCATCGCCCAGATGGACCAGGTCACCCAGCAAAATGCCGCCCTGGTGGAAGAGGCGGCCGCCGCCACAGGCTCGCTGGAATCCCAGGCTACCCAACTGGTGCAGGCCGTGGCGGTTTTCAGCTTGGGCAATGCAGATGCCGGGCGGCTGCAGCGTCACCCCGGCGCTGCGTTGCCCATCGCGGCCTGACACGGGGCACGGCGCCCTCGGGCCGAGGGCGGGCAAGAAGGTACGCCAGCCCCCCTACACTGCATGAGCCCTCTGCCCCCTCATCCCGATTGAACGCCGTGACCCCAGACCCATCGTCGTGCCCCCTGTGCGGCCAAAGCAACCAGTGCGCCATGGAGGCGGGGCTGGGCATTGAGGCGTGCTGGTGCACCGCGACCCCCATTGAGCCCACGGCATTGCAAGCCATCCCCCAAGCTTCGCAAGGCAGGGCCTGCCTGTGCCCCGCCTGCGCCACCCGAGCCCACCCGCCACAGGGTGGCGGGCCAGCCAAGGCAAACCCGAGTGGGCACTAGGCACGGACCACGCCGATATGATGGGTCTTTAGCGTTTTCAACCCGAAAGGACTCCCACTATGCCCACCTATCACATCGAAATGATGGAAGGCCGCACGATCGAGCAGAAGAAAAAGCTCGTCGCAGAAATCACCCGCGTCTCGGTCGAAATCCTGGGCGGCTCGCCCGAGTCGGTCGACATTCTCATCACCGATGTGAAGCGGGAAAACTGGGCCACCGGCGGCACGCTGTGGACTGAGCGCAGCTAGCCCCAACCCTGACCGGCATTTCCATGGGCACGCAACCATCCGGCTCGCTGGCCGTATTGCAAGAACGCTACGGCCAACGCTATCGGTGGTTGCTGCTGCTTTCTGTGATGGTGGGCACCATGGCCTCCATCATGTCGTCCACCATTGTGAATGTGGCCATCCCGGACATGAGCCATTACTTCACGTTGGGGCAAGAGCGCGCCCAATGGGTGACCTCTGGCTTCATGGTCGCTACCACCGTGTCCATGCTGACCACCCCGTGGCTGCTGGCTCGCTATGGGTACCGGGCTACGTATGTGGGCGCCATGCTCATCCTGCTGCTCGGTGGCGTAGGGGGTGGTTTGGCACAGAATTTTGGCCTGGTCTTGCTGGCCCGCGTGGCAGAGGGCCTGGCCGCTGGGGTCGTGCAGCCCATTCCTGCCGTCATCATTCTTTATGCATTTCAGCCCCATGAACAAGGCCGCGCCAGCGGCATCTTTGGCATGGGTGTGGTGCTGGCCCCGGCAATTGGCCCCAGCATTGGCGGCCTGCTGGTCGACTGGTTCGGCTGGCGCTCCATCTTCTTCATGGTGGTGCCGCTGTGCCTGGCCTCCATCTGGCTGGCCTACCGGTTTGTGCCCATGACGGCCCCGGGAGGAGTCCCTGCCAATCGCTCCGGTGAAGGGCTGGACTGGCGCGGCCTGCTACTGGGCACAGTGGGGACCTTGTGCTTGCTCAACGGGCTGGTGTCGCTGCATGGCGGCACGGGCGCGGAAGCGGGCGTCTTGCTGCTGGTGGCGGTGGGAGCCTTTTTTGGGTTCATTGCCTGGCAAAAGCGCATGGCGCGCTTGGGAAAAAAGCCTTTGATGGATTTACGGCTCTTCCAATTTCGCCAATTTGCGATGGGCAGCATCGTGGCCTTTATCTACGGCACCGCCCTGTTTGGCTCCACCTATCTGCTGCCGGTGTTCATGCAACTTGGGCTGGAGCTCACTCCCTCGCACGTGGGCACGTTGATGCTGCCGGCAGGCATTGCTTTGGCAATCACCATTGCCTGGGTGGGCCGCCTGGCAGACCGCCATCCCACCCATGTCCTGGTCAGTGCGGGCCTGGCACTGCTAGCCGCCTCGTTCGCGCTCATGCTACTGATCAGCTTACAGTCCACGCTATGGATGCTCATCGCCTTCGCCATCCTTGGGCGCATTGGCCTGGGCTTCATTCTTCCCTCGCTCAACCTGGGAGCCATGCGCCCGCTGGACAAGGCGCTGATTTCCCAAGGCTCCAGCGCTATTGGCTTTGTGCGCATGCTCGGTGGCGCAGCTGGCGTGAGCCTGTGCGGCATTGTTCTGGAGTGGCGCATCGCCGCCCATGGCGCATCCTTGTCGCTGGGGCCCAGCAATCCCCAAAGGATTGCAGCCTTCGGAGAGACCTTCCTCATGCTGGCCGCGCTGTGCCTGATCGCCATGATGGCCGCATGGCAGTTGCGAGAAAAGCCCGCAGCCGGCCCAAAATCTGCAAAATAACATTTAATAGCGCTCATCATGTGCCAACTGCTGGGAATGAACTCCAACACGCCCACGGACGTGACTTTCAGTTTCAAGGGCTTTGCCCAACGTGGCGGCAACACTGCCGACCACTCCGACGGCTGGGGCATCGCATTTTTTGAAGATCGGGGCCTCAGGCACTTTGTGGACCATTTGCCTGCGGTGGATTCGCCGATTGCAGACCTGATTCGGCGTTATCCCATCAAAAGCCGCAATGTCATTGCCCACATCCGCAAGGCCACCCAGGGCGTGGTCGCACTGCAAAACTGCCACCCTTTCGTGCGCGAGCTGTGGGGGCGCTATTGGGTGTTTGCCCACAACGGCGATTTGAAAGACTTCCGCCCCCGGTTGCACTCCCATTTCCATCCCGTGGGCAACACCGATAGCGAGCATGTTTTTTGTTGGTTGATGCAGGAGTTGGCCAAGTCACATGCCTGCTTGCCACCGATTGACGAGCTCACACTGACTCTCAAAGAGCTCACACGCTACATTGCGCCCCATGGGACGTTCAACTGCTTACTCTCCAATGGTGAGGCCTTGTGGGCCCACGCCACAACCCAGCTTCATTACATCGAGCGCCAGCACCCCTTCAGTGAGGCACAACTGTCTGACGAAGATGTACTCATTGACTTTGCCAAAGAAACGCAACCCACAGACCGCGTTGCCATCATCGTCACAGCACCGCTGACCAGCAATGAGCGCTGGACCGCCTTCAACTCTGGCGAATTGGCCGTTTTTGCGGATGGAGTGAGGCGGAGCTGATTGAACTGGCAGCGGCCCCGACACAACGAGCACACAGAGCAAGCGATCTGGCTTACTGGCGCGCGCAAACGTCAAAAGCGAGGGTGTCGGGTACTCGAACAGCAGCCGCTAGTGCAAGGCTAGCGTGCGCTATTTAATACAGGGCGCAGCTGGCTAAAAATATCAAAACCAAACGCAAAACCCCCCAATCCTTATGGACTGGGGGGTATTGGGGCTATAAGAGCCTGACGATGACCTACTTTCACACGGGAACCCGCACTATCATCGGCGCAAAGTCGTTTCACTGTCCTGTTCGGGATGGGAAGGAGTGGTACCAACTTGCTATGGTCATCAGGCATAACTTGGTGCTGTGCTGTTCGTGGAACAGCCTAGCGAATTCATAGAGTTTGGAATCAGATTTTATGTGTTTTGACTGCGTCAACTTGGCATAACAATCTTTGAGCTTTGCACACAACCGTTAGTTGGGTGCGCTGGCTATCAAAGTTATAGGGTCAAGCCTCACGAGCAATTAGTATCAGTTAGCTTAACGCATTACTGCGCTTCCACACCTGACCTATCAACGTCCTGGTCTTGAACGACTCTTTAGGGGGCTCAAGGCCCCGGCAGATCTCATCTTGAAACGAGTTTCCCGCTTAGATGCTTTCAGCGGTTATCTCTTCCACACTTAGCTACTCGGCAATGCCACTGGCGTGACAACCGATACACCAGAGGTGTGTCCACTCCGGTCCTCTCGTACTAGGAGCAGGCTTCCTCAAATCTGCAGCGCCCACGGAAGATAGGGACCAAACTGTCTCACGACGTTTTAAACCCAGCTCACGTACCTCTTTAAATGGCGAACAGCCATACCCTTGGGACCGGCTACAGCCCCAGGATGAGATGAGCCGACATCGAGGTGCCAAACACCGCCGTCGATATGAACTCTTGGGCGGTATCAGCCTGTTATCCCCAGAGTACCTTTTATCCGTTGAGCGATGGCCCTTCCATACAGAACCACCGGATCACTATGTCCTGCTTTCGCATCTGCTCGACTTGTCAGTCTCGCAGTTAAGCACGCTTATGCCATTGCACTATCGTCACGATGTCCGACCGTAACTAGCGTACCTTCGAACTCCTCCGTTACGCTTTGGGAGGAGACCGCCCCAGTCAAACTGCCTACCATGCACTGTCCCCGATCCAGATAATGGACCTAGGTTAGAACCTCAAACACACCAGGGTGGTATTTCAACGTTGGCTCCATGAGATCTAGCGACCTCACTTCAAAGCCTCCCACCTATCCTACACAGATCTGTTCAAAGTCCAATACAAAGCTACAGTAAAGGTTCATGGGGTCTTTCCGTCTTTCCGCGGGGAGATTGCATCATCACAAACATTTCAACTTCGCTGAGTCTCAGGAGGAGACAGTGTGGCCATCGTTACGCCATTCGTGCAGGTCGGAACTTACCCGACAAGGAATTTCGCTACCTTAGGACCGTTATAGTTACGGCCGCCGTTTACTGGGACTTCAATCAAGAGCTTGCACCCCATCATTTAATCTTCCAGCACCGGGCAGGCGTCACACCCTATACGTCCACTTTCGTGTTTGCAGAGTGCTGTGTTTTTATTAAACAGTCGCAGCCACCGATTTTTTGCAACCCCTTTTGGCTCCCTCTGTACGAGTTCACCTACTTGGGGCATACCTTCTCCCGAAGTTACGGTATCAATTTGCCGAGTTCCTTCTCCTGAGTTCTCTCAAGCGCCTTAGAATACTCATCTCGCGCACCAGTGTCGGTTTGCGGTACGGTCGTCAATAGCTGAAGCTTAGTGGCTTTTCCTGGAAGCAGGGTATCACTCACTTCGTCTGCAAGCAGACTCGTTATCACCCCTCATCTAAGCCCGGCGGATTTGCCTACCAGGCACGACTACAGGCTTGAACCAACATATCCAACAGTTGGCTGAGCTAACCTTCTCCGTCCCCACATCGCACTATTGATCGGTACAGGAATATTGACCTGTTTCCCATCAGCTACGCATCTCTGCCTCGCCTTAGGGGCCGACTCACTCTACGCCGATGAACGTTGCGTAGAAAACCTTGCGCTTACGGCGAGGGGGCTTTTCACCCCCTTTAACGCTACTCATGTCAGCATTCGCACTTCTGATACCTCCAGCATCCGTTACCAGACACCTTCACAGGCCTACAGAACGCTCTCCTACCACGTGCAATAAATTGCACATCCGCAGCTTCGGTAACTGGCTTAGCCCCGTTACATCTTCCGCGCAGGACGACTCGATCAGTGAGCTATTACGCTTTCTTTAAATGATGGCTGCTTCTAAGCCAACATCCTGACTGTTTTAGCCTTCCCACTTCGTTTCCCACTTAGCCAATTTTAGGGACCTTAGCTGGCGGTCTGGGTTGTTTCCCTCTTGAGTCCGGACGTTAGCACCCGGTGCTCTGTCTCCCAAGCTGTACTCGTCGGTATTCGGAGTTTGCATAGGTTTGGTAAGTCGCCATGACCCCCTAGCCTAAACAGTGCTCTACCCCCGACGGTAATACTTGAGGCACTACCTAAATAGTTTTCGGAGAGAACCAGCTATTTCCAAGTTTGTTTAGCCTTTCACCCCTATCCACAGCTCATCCCCTAGTTTTGCAACACTAGTGGGTTCGGACCTCCAGTACCTGTTACGGCACCTTCATCCTGGCCATGGATAGATCACTTGGTTTCGGGTCTACACCCAGCGACTGATTCGCCCTATTCGGACTCGATTTCTCTACGGCTTCCCTATTCGGTTAACCTTGCCACTGAATGTAAGTCGCTGACCCATTATACAAAAGGTACGCAGTCACCCTTGCGGGCTCCTACTTTTTGTAAGCATGCGGTTTCAGGATCTATTTCACTCCCCTCCCGGGGTTCTTTTCGCCTTTCCCTCACGGTACTGGTTCACTATCGGTCGATTACGAGTATTTAGCCTTGGAGGATGGTCCCCCCATATTCAGACAGGATTTCTCGTGTCCCGCCCTACTTTTCTCTAACTTAGTACCACACGTCTGTTTTCGCATACAGGGCTATCACCTGCTATGGCCGAACTTTCCATTCCGTTTTGCTAACAGTCGTGCTATCACTAGAAGGCTCTTCCGATTTCGCTCGCCACTACTTTCGGAATCTCGGTTGATGTCTTTTCCTCGAGCTACTGAGATGTTTCAGTTCACCCGGTTCGCTTCGCATACCTATGTATTCAGTATGCGATACCTCTTGCAAGGTGGGTTTCCCCATTCAGAAATCTCCGGATCAAAGCTTATTTGCCAGCTCCCCGAAGCTTATCGCAGGCTATCACGTCTTTCGTCGCCTGTAATCGCCAAGGCATCCACCACATGCTCTTATTCACTTGACCCTATAACTTTGACATCTCTTTCAAGATATCGCCATTATTTTCAAGGAATTGCCAGGTCTTTCACCTGACGCGTTATGCCGTAATGTGAATTATTCTTCGACTCCAGGTATTTCTACCTTTCATCCGAGAACATTCGTCATTACTGAACTTCAATCAGCTTTCGCTTATTGAATATTCGTTTTGACGCAATCAAAAAATTGTCATCAGAGGCACGGTCTGCACTAAACCTTTACGAATGTGCAGTTTCCTCTGACAACTCTGATTCGACTCTATGAATTTTTAAAGAACAGCCGATTGATCAATCGATATTGATCAACAACAAAGTGGCCTTTTGCAAAGCCGCTTTGGTGTTGAAGTCCGATGCTTGTTGGTGGTGGAGGATGACGGGATCGAACCGACGACCCCCTGCTTGCAAAGCAGGTGCTCTCCCAGCTGAGCTAATCCCCCAGTTTCCTCTCACGTATCCGTCTATTGGAATATGGTGGGTCTAGTTGGGCTCGAACCAACGACCCCTGCGTTATCAACACAGTGCTCTAACCAGCTGAGCTACAGACCCATTCCGCCTTCTTGCGAATGACTTCGCAAGTCAGCAGCTTGTTCCAACAACCGATAAGTGTGGGCGTTCAATATTGAATGCAGTTTTCCAGAAAGGAGGTGATCCAGCCGCACCTTCCGATACGGCTACCTTGTTACGACTTCACCCCAGTCACGAACCCTGCCGTGGTAAGCGCCCTCCTTACGGTTAGGCTACCTACTTCTGGCAGAACCCGCTCCCATGGTGTGACGGGCGGTGTGTACAAGACCCGGGAACGTATTCACCGCGACATTCTGATCCGCGATTACTAGCGATTCCGACTTCACGCAGTCGAGTTGCAGACTGCGATCCGGACTACGACTGGCTTTATGGGATTAGCTCCCCCTCGCGGGTTGGCAACCCTCTGTACCAGCCATTGTATGACGTGTGTAGCCCCACCTATAAGGGCCATGAGGACTTGACGTCATCCCCACCTTCCTCCGGTTTGTCACCGGCAGTCCCATTAGAGTGCCCTTTCGTAGCAACTAATGGCAAGGGTTGCGCTCGTTGCGGGACTTAACCCAACATCTCACGACACGAGCTGACGACAGCCATGCAGCACCTGTGTTATGGCTCTCTTTCGAGCACTCCTCTATCTCTAAAGGATTCCATACATGTCAAAGGTGGGTAAGGTTTTTCGCGTTGCATCGAATTAAACCACATCATCCACCGCTTGTGCGGGTCCCCGTCAATTCCTTTGAGTTTCAACCTTGCGGCCGTACTCCCCAGGCGGTCAACTTCACGCGTTAGCTTCGTTACTGAGTCAGTGAAGACCCAACAACCAGTTGACATCGTTTAGGGCGTGGACTACCAGGGTATCTAATCCTGTTTGCTCCCCACGCTTTCGTGCATGAGCGTCAGTACAGGTCCAGGGGATTGCCTTCGCCATCGGTGTTCCTCCGCATATCTACGCATTTCACTGCTACACGCGGAATTCCATCCCCCTCTACCGTACTCTAGCTATACAGTCACAAATGCAGTTCCCAGGTTGAGCCCGGGGATTTCACATCTGTCTTATATAACCGCCTGCGCACGCTTTACGCCCAGTAATTCCGATTAACGCTTGCACCCTACGTATTACCGCGGCTGCTGGCACGTAGTTAGCCGGTGCTTATTCTTACGGTACCGTCATGGACCCCAGGTATTAACCAGAGTCTTTTCGTTCCGTACAAAAGCAGTTTACAACCCGAAGGCCTTCATCCTGCACGCGGCATGGCTGGATCAGGCTTTCGCCCATTGTCCAAAATTCCCCACTGCTGCCTCCCGTAGGAGTCTGGGCCGTGTCTCAGTCCCAGTGTGGCTGGTCGTCCTCTCAGACCAGCTACAGATCGTCGGCTTGGTAAGCTTTTATCCCACCAACTACCTAATCTGCCATCGGCCGCTCCGTTCGCGCAAGGCCTTGCGGTCCCCTGCTTTCATCCTTAGATCTTATGCGGTATTAGCAAAGCTTTCGCTTCGTTATCCCCCACGATCGGGCACGTTCCGATGTATTACTCACCCGTTCGCCACTCGTCAGCATCCGAAGACCTGTTACCGTTCGACTTGCATGTGTAAGGCATGCCGCCAGCGTTCAATCTGAGCCAGGATCAAACTCTACAGTTCGATCTTGATAAATTTAAAGTCTTTCGACTTAACTCATAAAAACGGAATTGAAGTGAACTTCACTTCTATTCTCATGAGCGTTTGTAGTGCTAAGCACTAGTTCCAAAGAACTTGGCACTCGCCATCAAACGCCCACGCTTATCGGCTGTATATTTTTAATGAACCGGATCACAAATCAACCGAAGTTTTCTTTGCTTTCCCGACTTAGCTGCAATCAGCTGAGCCTCGAATTCTAGCACAGTTTTTAAAGTCCTGTCAAACTTTGGGGTCTTTGCAGTTTGCAGCAATTACTCTTTTCAGAACAACTACTGCATTTAGCGCAGCCTTAAATTGTACAACAGTTTTTAACCCGCCGACAACAAAAACCTAACTTTCTGCAACCCCTTCGCTACCCCAACAATCTAAACCGTCTCAGTAGCGAAGCCCTCGATCATAGCACCGTTTTAGAGCACACAGCAAATTCTCGAAAGTTTTTAAGCAAACACATGAACTGCCCTTGGACTTTATGCCAAGGCAGCTTCCAAGGCATCTATATAGAGACTCGCTACGTCACAACCTGTTTGATCGAATATCTCCTGGAAACAAGTGGGGCTGGTGACATTGATTTCGGTCACGCAATCGCCGATCACATCTACGCCAGCCAACAACAGCCCGCGAGACTGCAAGACAGGGCCCAGCGCCTCAGCGATTTCCCGGTCTCTGGCCGACAGGGGCTGTGCAACTCCCTTGCCACCTGCAGCCAGATTGCCGCGCACTTCGCCCCCCTGGGGAATGCGCGCCAGACAGAAAGGTACAGGCTTGCCGCCAATGATCAGCACCCGTTTGTCGCCTGCTGCAATTTCCGGCAAAAACTTCTGGACCATGACGCTCTGCGCCCCATCACGGTTCAGCGTCTCGGTGATGCTGCCCAGGTTCAGGCCATCAGACCCTACCCGGAAGATCCCCATGCCGCCCATGCCGTCCAGGGGTTTCAGAATGATGTCTTGATGTTCGGCGTGAAAACGGCGGATTTCAGCGGCGTCCCGCGTCACGATCGTGGGCCCGATGAATTGCGGAAACTCCATGATCGCCAGCTTTTCTGGATGGTCTCGTAAAGCACGTGGCTTGTTAAACACCTTGGCTCCCTCGCGCTCCGCTTGCTCAAGCATATGCGTTGCGTAGAAGTACTCGCTGTCGAAGGGCGGGTCTTTGCGCATGAGGACGGCCCCGAAACCCGCCAATGCAGCGGTCTCCTCCGACTGCACGGAAAACCAATTGTCCGATTCATCCGTCAGCGTGATGTGCCGAACCTGGGCCGTGACTTGGCCGCCACGCACCCAACTCACATGCCTTGGCTCACACACTGCCAGGCTGTGCCCCCGCCGCTGCGCCTCCCGCATCATGGCAAAGGTGGTGTCTTTATAGATCTTGAAGTTTTCCAGCGGGTCAGCAATGAACAGGAATTTCATGGTGGCTCAAAAATGAAGAGGGACAACGCAACGCCACCTCAGAGGGCGGGCAAGGCAGGGTCGCGTCAGAAGACCAGGCACGAACCCCAAGGGCAATTCACGAACCCATCGCGCTTGAGGTGGAACGCCCATACTGTTGCACAAATAGCGCAAAGCTGCCGGCGACCACACCCCAGAAGGCAGAACCGATCCCCATCAAGGTAACGCCGCTGAGCGTGACCAGAAACGTAATCAACGCAGCCTCTCTGTGGGTCTCGTTCTTCAACGAAGACGCCAGCCCATTGCCAATCGTGCTCAACAGGGCAATCCCTGCAATGGCCACCACAAGCTCCTTGGGGAAGGAAGTCAGCACCCCGGTGACCACGGCACCAAACAAGCCGATCACCAAATAGAGAGCGCCACACGAGGCCGCAGCCGTATAGCGCCGCTTGCGGTCCTCATGTGCCTCCGGCCCCATGCAGATGGCTGCAGTGATGGCACTGAAGTTCAACGCAAACGCCCCAAAGGGCGCCAGCAGAAGAGACACAACACCGGTCAGAGTGATAAGTTTGGACACAGGCAGCTCATAGCCGGAGGCCTTGATCACCGCAATACCCGGCAGATTCTGCGATGCCATGGTGACCACAAACAACGGAATCGCCAGGCTCACAGCAGCCGCCACACTCCATTGCGGGGCAACAAACACCGGCATGGCCAACTGCATCGGCCCCATGGACCAAGCCACCTGACCTGAAGCCGCCACCCAGGCGATGGCCGCCGCCAGCGTGATCACCACGGCATAGCGCGGCAACAAACGGCGGGCCACCAGATAAGAACCCACCATGAGCAAGACCAGGGGCAGCGCGGTCTGCAGCGCAGCAAAGGTCTGGATGCCAAACCGGGTCAATACCCCGGCTAACAAAGCCGAGGCAATTTCAGAGGGGATGCGATCGGCCACACGCTCCAGAAGCCCGGTGACCCCCACCAAGACCACCAGCACCGAGCACACCATGAACGCGCCCACCGCCTCGCCCATGGAGAAGCCACCAGCCACACCTGCCGTCGCCAGCACCGCAGCGCCAGGGGTAGACCACGCCACCATCACCGGTTTGCGCAGAACAAGAGAGGGGAGCAATGAACACAGACCCATCCCCAGGCCCAGGGCCCAGATCCAGGAGGTGATTTGGGCAGGCGTTGCCCCAAAACCTTGGGCCGCTTGAAACACGATGGCGACCGAGCTGGTGAAGCCGACCAGCACGGCCACAAAGCCTGCGACAAAGGCCGACAGGCTGATATCTTTGAAAAATTGCATGGGGGCGCATTCTGGCACCCCGCTGCGGACCACCCGGCCCGACAGCCGGAGGACCGAGGCAAACGGTGTCAGATTTCGATTTTGGAGCCCAGCTCCACCACCGAGTTGTTTGGCAAGTGCAGGAAGTCGGCGGCGCCGCTGGCGTTGTGGTGCATCTGGGCAAAGAGTTTTTCGCGCCAGTGGGCCATGCCGCTGCCAATCGTGGGGATCACGGTATCGCGCGACAGGAAGTAGCTGGTGGTCATGGGCTCCACATCGCAGCCCCGACCACGCAGCGCCTCCAGCGCCCGGGGCAGATCGGGGTCGTTTTTAAAGCCGTAATGCACCACCACCTGCCAACAATCGTGCCCCAGCGACTCCACCTGCAACCGCTTGTCCAGGCCGATCCAGGGCACCTCATGGTTGCGCACCGTCACAAACAGGTTTTGCTGGTGCAGCACCTTGTTGTGCTTGAGGTTGTGCAACAGTGCATTGGGGACCGCACCAGGCTCGGCCGTCAAAAAGATGGCCGTCCCATCCACCCGGGTGGGCGGGCTGATGAACACGGATTCCAGGAAGTCCTTGAGGTCGATCGCGTCTGCGCGCAGCTTCTCATTGAGCAGGCGGCGGCCCTCTTTCCAGGTCATCATCAGCGTAAACACCGCGCCACCAATCATCAGCGGGAACCAGCCGCCCTGCAGCAGCTTGAGCATGTTGGAGGCAAAGAACGCCAAATCCACCATAAAGAAGCATCCCGTGGCCGCCACGCACAGCGCCAGCGGGTAGCCCCAGCCGTAACGAATCACGAAGAAGGTCAGCGTGGTGGTGATCAGCATGTCCAGCGTCACCGCAATACCGTAGGCCGCGGCCAGATTGCTCGACGAGCGGAACATCACCACCGCCAGCACAATGGCCACAAACAGCCCCCAGTTCACCAACGGCATGTAAATCTGGCCCGTGTCACGCACGCTGGTGTGCTGGATATTCAGGCGAGGCAGGTAGCCCAGCTGAATGACCTGCTTGGTCACGCTGAAGGCCCCGGTGATCAAGGCCTGCGATGCAATCACCGTGGCCAACGTTGCCAAACCAACCAGCGGAATCAGCGCCCAATCGGGTGCCATCATGAAAAAGGGGTTTTTGACCGCGTCCGGCTCGGCCAGCAGCAAAGCACCCTGGCCAAAGTAATTGAGCGTGAGCGAAGGCATGGCCACGCTGAACCAAGCCAGACGGATAGGACGTTTGCCAAAATGCCCCAAGTCGGCATACAGCGCCTCGGCACCCGTAACGCACAAAACCACGGCCCCCAGAATGATGAAGCTGGTGCCAGGCTGGTGCCACATGAACAGCAGCGCGTGGTGCGGGCTCATGGCCCACAGAATTTCAGGGTGCCCCTGGATGTGGACGACACCCAAGACCGCCAGTGTCAAAAACCAAACCAGCGTGATGGGGCCGAAGAACTTGCCAATACCGCCCGTGCCCCGCTTTTGCACGGCAAACAGGCAAAACAGCACGACCAGAGTGATGGGAATGACGTACTGCTTGAAGTGAGGGGAAACCACCTCCAGCCCCTCGACCGCAGACAGCACCGAGATGGCTGGTGTGATCACGCCATCCCCATAGAACAGCGACGTGCCAAAAATCCCCACCGCCAGCAGCACACCGCGCAGCTTGGGCTTGTCTTTGACCGCTTGCGACGCCAGGGCCAACATGGCGATCAGGCCACCCTCACCATTGTTGTCAGCCCGCAGCACCAAGACCACGTACTTCAGCGAAACAATGACCGTAAGGGTCCAGAAGAAAATCGAGAGGATGCCGTAGATGTTTTCGTGCGTGAAGGGCACATGCCCCGAGCCGAACACCTCTTTGACTGCGTACAGCACGCTGGTGCCGATATCACCATAAACGACGCCGATCGCCCCCAGCGTCAAGGCTGCGAGCGAGGATTTGGAAGAACTTTGCACTGGAGTGACCCCGCCGAACGCAAGCGCCGGACAGGATTCCAAAATTTGGGAGAGCGCTATTTTGCGCTGCATGGCTACGCCACCCACCAAGGCGTATCCAGATGTTGCACCGCAGCAACTCCCCTATGGCGCATGCAGCCAAACAATGGCAAGCATTTGAAGCGGGCACGCCACGGCGGCCCCTTCACACCCCAGCGTCAGTCGTAGACCTCGGCATCCGGGTCAGTGGCCTCCAGCTCGTAGCTGGCCGCCAGCATGGCCAAGCGGGCTACCACGCCATACATATAGAAGCGATTCGGCGCGCTCACCCCAGGGCGCACACCCGGCTGGGGCATGTGCGTGCTGTGCTCAAACGCTAGCGGCACAAAGCTGGCACCGGGCGAGTTGAGGTTTTCGTCCACCCCGCGCTCGGCGTGCATGCGATAAAAGCCGCCCACCACATAGCGGTCCATCATGTAGACCACGGGCTCGGCCACGGCATCGTTCACGCGCTCCTGGGTCAGCACACCTTCCTGGATGATGACGTCCGTGACGGACTGACCATCCTTGATGACCGCCATCTTGTTCTTGGTCTTGCGGTTCAGGGCATCCAGCTCCTTGGCGTCGCGCACGGTCATGATGCCCATGCCATAGGTGCCGTTGTCGGGCTTGACCACCACAAACGGCTTTTCGTTGATGCCGTACTCCTTGTACTTGCGGCGCACTTTGGTCAGATGTGCATCGACAGCCGCCTGCAGCGCGTCCATGCCCGTGTCTTCCGCAAAGTTCAGGCCGCCCAAGTGGCTGAACATGGGGTTGATGAGCCAGGGGTCGATGCCCAGCATCTTGCCAAAGCGCTTGGCAACTTCCTCGTAGTTCTTAAAGTGCGTGCTCTTCTTGCGTACGCTCCAGCCGGCGTGCAAGGGCGGCAGCAAATACTGCTCGTGCAGGTCTTCCAGAATGCCTGGGGGGCCGGCCGAGAGGTCGTTGTTGAGCAAAATGGTGCAGGGGTCAAAGTTCTTGAGCCCCAGGCGCCCCTTGTTGCGCACCACAGGCTCCAGCGTCACCGAATCGCCATTGGGCAACTCGATCAGCGTGGATTTCTTGATCTCCGGGCTGATGGAGCCCACCCGCACATTCAGGCCCGCCATGTTGAAGATGCGCTGCAGTTGCACCACATTGGCCAGGTAGAAGGTGTTGCGCGTGTGGTTTTCCGGAATGATCAGCAGGTTGCGCGCTTCGGGGCAGATCTTCTCGATGGCGGCCATGGCAGCCTGCACCGCCAGGGGCAGCATTTCCTTGGTCAGGTTGTTCCAGCCACCAGGAAAGAGGTTGGTGTCCACTGGGGCCAGCTTGAAGCCCGCGTTGCGGATGTCCACCGAGGTGTAGAACGGGGGCGTATGCTCCATCCACTCCAGGCGAAACCAGCGCTCGATGGCGGGCATGGAATCCAGAATGCGCTGTTCAAGCTCGTTGATCGGCCCGGTGAGGGCCGTGATGAGATGCGGAACCATAAAAGCCCTCGGGGGACACAGTTGAACCGATTGTAGGGAGGTGGGATTTCGGGATATGGGGATGCATGCCGCGTTCGCAATGCCAACCCCGGCACCCGGCGCAAAAAAATGCCGAGGCCCAGCCGCCAGCGATCAACGCCGCCAGAACGCCGGGGTGAGCACCGCCATGAAGCTCAAGATCTCCAGCCGCCCCAGCAGCATGGCCAGTGTGCACACCCACACCTGAAAATCCGTCAGCACTGAAAAGTTGGACGCAGGCCCCACCGCCCCCAGTCCCGGCCCGGCGCAGTTCACGCTGGCCAGCACGGCAGAAAAGGCAGTCACCGGGTCCAGGTCGGTCAACAGCAGCACCATGCTCAGGCCGATCACCGTGGCGCCATACACCAGCATGAAGGCCAGCACCGAGAAGATCACCCGGTTGTCCACCACCGCATCGCCCAGGCGCACGGGCTGCACGGCACGCGGGTGCACCAGCCGCGTCATCTCGCGCCGGGCCTGCTTGACAAGAATGAGCATGCGCACCATCTTGATACCGCAGCCGGTGGAGCCCGCGCTGGTGGCCACGCCCGACATGAGCAGCATCAGCACCGGCGCAAACACCGGCCAGCCCAAATAGTCCACCGTAGCGTAGCCCGTGGTGGTGGCCAGCGACACGGTGTTGAACATGCCGTGCCGCAGGGCGGCCAGCGGCTCGTACACCCCCTTGGCCCACAGCAGCAGCGACACCACCAGCCCACCGCCGATCAGCGTGCCCAGCGTGGCGCGCAGCTCCGGGTCGCGCCAAGCGCTGCGCCAGTCGCTCTTGCGCAAGGCCACAAAATACAGCGCAAAGTTGCAGCTGGCCACGAGCATGAAAACGATGGCAATGGCTTCGAGCAGCGGCGACTGAAAATGCCCAAAGCTTGCGTCGTAGGGCGACAGACCACCCAGGCTCACCGTGGTGAACATGTGCATCACCGCATCCAGCGGCGCCATGCCGCCCAGCCAGTACGCCAGCGCACAGGCCACCGAGAACAGCGCGTACACGCCCCACAGCCCCTTGGCGGTGCCGGTCATGCGCGGGGTGAGCTTGGCGTCTTTGACCGGCCCTGCGGCCTCGGCCTTGAAGAGCTGGCTGCCGCCCACGCCCAGCAGCGGCAGCACGGCCACCGCCAAAATCAAAATGCCCATGCCGCCCAGCCACTGCAAAAAGGTGCGCCAGATGTTGACGGACACCGGCAACGTGTCCAGCCCGCTCATCACCGTCGAGCCCGTGGTCGTGAGGCCCGACACCGCCTCAAAGTACGCGTGCGTGAACGACAGCGGCCGCCCGATGAAATGCCCCGCCAGCATCAGCGGCAGCGCGGCAAACAAGGGCAGCAGCACCCACACCAACGAAGCCAGCATCACCCCATGGCGCGGCTGCAGCTCGCGCCGGAAGACGCGAAAGCTCCACCACAGCCAGCCCCCGGCAAACGCCGTGGCAGCCATGGACAGCAGGTACACAAACCAGATGCCGTCCTGCATCCACCACGACACAGCCGCAGGCAAGGCCAGGGACGAGGCAAAGATCATCACCAAAATGCCCAGCACGCGCAGGACAGGAAACATGTCCGTCATGGTCAGCCCGCCGCGTCAGAAAAACGTCGCGCTCACGCGAAAGAGCTTTTCCACTTCGCGCACCAGGCGCTTGTGCGGCAGGAAGAAGACCACATGGTCATTGCTCTCCAGCACCGTGGCGCTGCGCGGGATGATCACCTGCGGCTCGGGCAGCACAGCGCCGCCCTCGCCCGCAGGCGCCGTGGCGTCCGGCAAGCCCCGCACGATGAGGCCGATGTGCACATCGCGCGGCAGGTGCAGCTCGCTGACCTTGCGACCCACCACCCGCGAACTCTTGCGGTCGCCGCGCACCACGATCTCCAGCGCCTCGGCCACACCCCGGCGCAGGCTGTGCACGGCCTGCACATCGCCCTGGCGCACAAAGGCCAGCAACTCGCCCAGCATGGCCTGCGCGGGCGACAGCGCAATGTCGATTTCCGTGCCGTGCATCAAATCGGCATAGCTGCGGCGGTTGATGAGCGCCAGCACACGGCTGGCGCCCATGCGCTTGGCCAGCAGGCAGGACATGATGTTGTCCTCATCGTCATCGGTCACGGCCAGGAACAGGTCCACCTCTTCCACGCCTTCGTCGCCCAGCAGGTCTTCATCGGTGGTGTCGCCCTGCAGCACCAGCACGTCGTGCGGCAGCACCGACGCAAGCTCCACGCAACGCTGCGGGTCAGACTCGATGACCTTGAGGTGAAAGCGACCCTCTTGCTGGCCCAGCTGCTGCGCCAGGCGCAAGCCCACGCGCCCGCCTCCGGCAATCATGATGCGGCGCACGGGGTGCGCATGGCGCGCATCGCGCCGGTGCAGGGCCGACAGCACATGCGCAATGTGCTCCTGCGCCGCCAGCACAAACACCTCATCGCCGGGCTCGATGCGCGTGTTGCCCGCGCAGGCCACGAAGCGATCGGGCTCGTCAGGAAAGCGGCGGTAGATAGCCACCAGCCGCACCGCCACCTCGGGCGCACTGGCGCGCAGCGCGGCAATGGTGCCGCCCACCATGGGCGCGCCCTGGCGTGCGCGCACCGACACCAGACAGGCGCGCCCGCCCGCAAACTCGCGCACCTGCATGGCCTCGGGGTAGTCGATGAGCTTGCCGATGTAGCGGGTGAGCGATTCTTCGGGGCAGATGGTGCGGTCCACCGCAAAGCCCTCGGCGCCCAGCAAGCGCGCATCGCCCTCCAGCCCCGTCGAGCGCACCCGCGCAATGCGGGTGGGGATGTTGAACAACAGCTGCGCAATCTTGCAGCACACCAGGTTGGTCTCGTCCTGTGCGGCGCAGGCGATCAGCAGGTCGGTGTCGCGCGCCCCGGCCTCGGCCAGCACGGCGGGCTCAATGCCGTTGCCCACCACGCCGCGCAGGTCAAAGCGCGACTCCAGATCACGCAGGCGCTCGGCGTCGGTGTCGATGACGGTGATGTCGTTGCGCTCGGACACCAGGCTGTCGGCCACGCTCTCGCCCACACGGCCTGCCCCGAGGATGATGATTTTCATGGGGTTAGCGAGGTGGGTGCGTGAGGGGTTTCAAGGCTTTAAGGGCTGTAGCACTTATCAGATAAGCGCAAGCAGCTATTAAAAACATAGCATCATCAGCTACGCACTTCGCCTTCGCCCAGCACCACGTACTTGAGCGAGGTCAGCCCCTCAATGCCCACCGGCCCGCGCGCATGGAACTTGTCGGTGCTGATGCCGATTTCCGCCCCCAGCCCAAACTCAAAGCCATCGGCAAAGCGCGTGCTGGCGTTCACCATCACGCTGGCCGAGTCCACCTCGCGCAGGAACTGCTGGGCGTGCATGTGGTCGCGCGTCAGGATCGCGTCCGTGTGGTGGCTGGAATAGCGGTTGATGTGCGCAATGGCTTCATCCACGCCCGCCACCACCTTCACGCTGATGATGGGGGCCAGGTATTCCTCGCTCCAGTCCTGCTCTGTCGCAGGCACCAGCTTGGCCCCCGCCACCGATTGCAAGATGGCCAGCGACTCGGGGCAGCCGCGCATCTCCACGCCCTTGGCGGCATACACCGCGCCGATCTGCGGCAAAAACTCGGCCGCCACGCCACGCGCCACCAGCAGGCCTTCGCTCGCGTTGCAGGGGCTGTACTTGTGGGTCTTGGCGTTGTCGGCCACCTTCACTGCCATGGCGATGTCGCAGGGGTCGTCCACATAGGTGTGGCAGTTACCGTCCAGATGCTTGATGACGGGCACCTTGGCATCACGGCTGATGCGCTCGATCAGGCCCTTGCCGCCGCGCGGGATGATCACATCCACAAACTGCGGCATGGCAATCAACTGGCCCACGGCCTCACGGTCGGTGGTCTGCACCAGTTGCACCGCATCTTGCGGCAGGCCCGCCTCGGTCAGCGCCTGCGCCACCAGCTTGGCCAGCGCCTTGTTCGAATCAATCGCCTCGGACCCACCGCGCAAGATGCACGCATTGCCGCTCTTGATCGACAGCGACGCCGCCTCGATGGTCACGTTGGGGCGGCTCTCGTAAATCATGCCAAACACGCCAATCGGCACCCGCATCTGCCCCACGCGGATGCCGCTGGGCTGCTGCTTCATGCCAATGATCTCGCCAATCACATCGGCCATGGCCGCGAGCTGCTCGCAGCCCTGGGCGCAGGTCTCCAGCACCTTGGGGCTGAGCTTCAAGCGGTCCACCATCGGCTCGGCCAAACCCGCAGCGCGCGCGCGCTCCAGATCACGGGCGTTGTCCACCTGCAGCGCCTCGGTCTGCTCGCGCAGCAAACGGGCCAGGGCCAGCAGCGCTTTGTTTTTGATAGCTGCCGGCGCTTTCGCCATCAGCGCAGAGGCCGTTTTTGCCTGATAACCGAGGGTGTGAGTGTATTCAGCGACGTTGAGGGCATTCATCCCGCGATTTTGCCGCATTGGGCCTTACCCTTGCGGCCTGCACCGTTGCATGCCACCTCACGACCATGACCGACACCGCTTCGACCCAACTCACCACCCTGGCCCAAGCCCTACAGGCCTTCGAACGCGGCGACCACACTGCTGCCACCCTGAGCACCCTGGCCCGCCAGCAAACCGCCTTGCTTGCCGCCCTGCCCCCGCGCTACAGCGAAGTGCTGCTCAACCTGCTGGACCGACTGGAATCGAGCGCGTTGTTCTCGGAAGAAAGCTGCTCATTCAGCCAGAAGGATCTGGTAGCGAACCTGATGATGTGGGTAGAGAAAGCCCAAGCCACGTTAACTGCCAGCTGACCAGCCAGGGCCGAGCAACGCGATGGCCCGAGTGGCTGTTCGGCTGTTGGCTATCCACCCCCCTGTGGCTGCGCCTGCGTCGGGGCGGTTGCGGGGTGGCATGGGCGCGAGTGCGCCCATGCTTCGTGAACTGACTCGCTGCGGCTGTCTGAACGAAGCGCTTTAGCGCGCAGTGAGTTCCGCAGCGCACCCCGCAACCACCCCGACACAGGTTGCCCCTTCGCCAGGCGAAGGGGTCGCAGACTCGGGGTCGCCTTCTTTTGCCTTCTTTTCTTGGCGACGCAAGAAAAGAAGGTGCCCCGCCGGGGGCACATCCCGGCACCCGCACTTGGCACAGGCATGCACCCCAATCAGCAAGCACGCCCCGGCATCGACAAGCTCAGCCCGAACGGGCGGGGGTACGAATGGTGACAGAAACCCCAGACAATCACTCTCAATTTCATAGCGTCTAGCGCTTATTCCACAAGCGCTAGCGGCCAAAACCCATCAAACCTCCGCCCGCCCCAACCACTTCTCCCGCGCAATATAAGCCCGCACCCCCAGCCCCATGAACGGCTGCGGCGGCATGCGCGTCGGCCCGCCCAACGCCAACGCATGCGCCAACAACGGGTTGTCCTGCCCCAGCGCCAAATCCGCCGCCAACGCCCCCAACGCCGTGAACTTCACCACCCCCGCCCCATTGCACCCGGCGACGCCATGCACCTGCGGGGCCAGCCGCCCCCAACGCGGCGCGCCGTTGCGGGTGATGGCAATCGAGCCTTCCCAAAAATGCTCTAACGCCACATCGCCCAGCTGCGGAAAACGCGCCGCAAACACGGCAGCGTGCTCACGCCGCACCCGCTCGCGCACCGCAGGGCTGACGCGGAAATGCGGCGCGTATTCAAACCCCTGGCGCACCAGAATGCGGTGGTCGTCCGTGTAACGCAGCGTGGCTCCGGTCACGGCGCTGGCGGGCGTCACGCCCCAGCTTTCAGGCGCGCCCAGGCGGCTGCGCTGCTCGGGCGTGAGTGGCGCGGTCAGCGATCCAAAGGTGACCAGCGGAAACGTCTCCGCCCCCCAGGCACTGCCGAACAGCCCCAGCTGCTGCGCAAAACCATTGGCCGCCAGCAACAACTGCGGCGAACGCACGCTGCCCTGCGGGGTGTGGGCCACCACTTGGCCGCCCGACAAGTCCAGCCGCTGCACCGGCGTTTGCTCGTGCAAGGTGACGTTGGCAGGCAGCGCATCGGCCAGGCCCCGGCACAGCGCGGCGGGGTTGAGCAGCACGGTGCCCGGCGTGTAGAGCCCGGCGGCAAAGTAGCGGGTGCCCAGGCGCGCGGCCAGGGCGTTGCGGTCCAGCAGCTCGTGCAGCGCACCCAGGGCGCGCAGCTCTTGCACATGGTGCTGCAGCGTGCGCTCGGCGGCGGGCGACACGGCGCAGTGGTACTTGCCTGCACGCCGCCACTGGCAGTCGATGCGGTGGTTCACCACCAGCAGCTCCACATCATTCAGCCCCGCCGTGAGCAAGGCCTGGTAGTGCGCGGCCTGGCGCAGTTCTTCGAGCGAACTGCCGATGTTGTGCGGCACATCGATGGCGAAGCCCGAGTTGCGGCCCGAGGCGTTGTCGCCCACGGTGCCTGCGTCCACCACCACGATGTGGGCGTGCGGACGCCGCTCGGCCAGGCGGCGCGCGGCGGCCAGCCCCGCAAAGCCCGCACCCAGCACCAGCCAATCGGCCACCACATCGCCCTGCAGCGCAGGGCGCGGCGTGCGCGGGGGCAGGATGGCGGACCAGCCATTGGTGGCGTCGTCGTTGGGCAGGCGCAAAGGCAGGGAGCCCTGCGGCAGTGGCAGGGAGGCAGCAGCGGCCGCCATCAACGTGCCGCGCTGGTCAGGCGGCACAGCTGAAAGGCCAGGCGCTGCAGGGCCTGCCAGCCGTCTTGCGGCCAGTCGGGCTGCTTGAGGCCTTTGACAATGCCGTCCACCGTGTGCGCCGACTGCAGCAGGCGCGCCAAGGCGGCGTCGCTGGCCTTGGGCAGGATGCGTTCAAACAGCCGCTCCTTGGGGCCCCAGATGCGGTTTTCGCGCAGGGCCATGGGCAAGGGGCGGCCGGCGTTCATGGCGTCTTTCACGCGCTTCAAGGCGCGGATGTCTTCGGCCAGCGCCCAGTGCACCAGCACCTCGGCCTCGCCCTCGGCCTGCAGGCCGTCGAGCATGCGCTGCACGCGGCCCGTCTGCCCGGCCAATACAGATTCGGACAGCTTGAACACGTCGTAGCGCGCCACGTTGAGCACGGCAGCTTCGACCTGGGCCTGGGTCAACTCACCCGCCGGGTGCAACAGGGCCAGCTTCTGGATCTCCTGGTGCGCGGCCAGCAGATTGCCTTCCACGCGGTCGGCAAAAAACTGCAGCGTGCGCTGGCCCTCTTCGCCCGCCACCACGCGCTGGCCTTGTGCGGCCAGGCGCTGGGCAATCCACTGCGGCAGCATGCCGCGCTCGATGGGGTCGATCTGGATAGACGTGCCATTACCCTCCAGCGCGGCAAACCAGGCGCCGGTTTTGGTGGCCTTGTCCAAACGCGGCAGCATGACGATGGTGAGCGTGCTGTCGTTGCCCCGCGCCGATTCGGCCACATGCTGCAGGGCCACGCTGCCGTCTTTGCCGGGCTTGCCCGAGGGGATGCGGATTTCGACGATCTGTTTGTCGGCAAACAGGCTCAAGCTGCCGCCTGCGGCCAGCACGGCGCTCCAGTCAAAGTGGGCACCGGCCACGGTGTAGCTGCTGCGCTCGGTGTAACCCTGGGCGCGGGCGGTGGTGCGGATGGCGTCTGCGGCCTCTTGCTGCAGCAAGGGCTCGTCGCCGTGCAGCACGTAAAGCGGCGACAGGGCCCGTTGGAGGTGGGTGGAGAGTTGGGCCAGAGCGACTTGCATGGGCAAAGTTTATCGCCCCGGCTGGCCGGGCAAGGCGGGCGCCGGGCCTGCGCCGCTATTTCATAGTCAAAACAGGCTCCAGCGCATGATCTACTTGCGCTGGCAGCTATTAATTAAATAGCACCCTGCAAAGCACGCACACCCTCAGAAGCTTTCCCATTCATCGTCATTGCCCTTAGCCGCAGGCGCGGGGGCCTTGGCCGGAGCAGCCGCCTTGGCGCTGCTGGTGAGCTTGGGGGCGGGTGCTGGCGCTGCCTTCTTGCCTGCCTGCCCGATCGTTGCCCGGGCCGGGGCCGGGGCAAAGCGCTGGGCCGGGGTCTGGCGCGGGGCGGCGATAGGGGCTGCCGTGCGGGCGGTGGTCTGCGCTGCCGGGGCGCGCGCTGCCGCAGCGCCCACATTGAAGACGGACACCACTTCGGCCAGCCGCTGGGCTTGGTCGCGCATGGAGGCGGCGGCCGCTGTCGACTCTTCCACCAGCGCAGCGTTTTGCTGGGTCATCTGGTCCAGGTTGGCCACGGCCTGGTTGACTTGGCCGATGCCGTCGCGTTGCTCGGTGGACGACGCGGTGATCTCTCCAATGAGGTCGCTCACGCGGCGCACACTGGAGACAATTTCGTCCATGGTCTTGCCGGCCTGGGCGACTTGTTCAGAGCCGCTTTCGACGTTTTCGACCGATTTGCCGATGAGGGTTTTGATTTCCTTGGCGGCTTCGGCGCTGCGCCCGGCCAGGTTGCGCACTTCTGAGGCCACCACGGCAAAGCCTCGGCCTTGCTCGCCTGCGCGGGCGGCTTCCACCGCAGCGTTCAGGGCCAGGATATTGGTTTGGAAGGCGATGGAGTCGATCACGCCAATGATGTCGCTGATCTTGCGCGAGCTTTCGGTGATGTGCTGCATGCTGGCGACCACCTGGCCGACGACTTCACCGCCGCGCGCTGCGGCCTGGGCGGCGGTGCCTGCAAGCTGGTTGGCCTGGCGGGCGGTGTCAGCCGATTGGGTGACGGTGGCGGTCAGCTCTTCCATGCTGGAGGCGGTTTCTTCGAGGTTGGCGGCGGTTTGTTCGGTGCGGGCCGAGAGGTCGTGGTTGCCGTTGGCGATCTGGATGGATGCACTGGAGACGGAGTCCACACCGTGGCGCACTTCGCTCACCACGCCGCGCAGGCGGGTGGACATGTCCGAGAGGGCGCGCAGCATTTGGCCGAGTTCGTCTTGGCGGGTGGTTTGCAGCTCACGCGTGAGGTCGCCTGCGGCAATCGCGTTGGCAGTGTCTACCGCTTGCTGCAGCGGCGCCGTGATGGAGCGCACCAGCCACCAGGCCAGTAGCGTGCCCACGCCAAACACCAGCACCGCCGTGATGGCACCAATGACCCCGGCGCGGATGCGCTGGGTGGTGGCGTCTGCACGCACCTCTTCGCGGCGACGCTCCAGTTGGGCGATGAACTCGTCTTGCGCGCCTTCGTACTGGTTGATCAGCGCAGTGAATTCTTCCTTGGCAAAGCGCTGCGAAGCGGCGATATCACCCGCCCCGCGCAGCTCGCGGATCTTGCCAACACCGGCCAACACGCGTTTGCGGATTTCCTGGATCTTGTCCATGGCGGCTTTGTCAGCGGGGTCGGAGATACCGGCACTGATTCCTTCCTGGATCTTCCCGATCCCGGCGATGGCCTCTTTGAGTTGCGCGCCGTATTGTTTCTCCAGGGCCTCGTCGGTGGTGATGGCGATGCCATGCACCATCAAATTGGCCGTACCGGTGGCGCCGCGCCAGCGGATGACCGATGCCAGGCGCGTATCGATGTCGGCCACGGCGTCAATGGCGCGTGACATGGCGGTGTTGCTGCGGTTTTGCGCCACGCCCGACACCACGGCCATGGCCACCATCAACCCCAAGAACGCAAACCAGAGCTTGCGAGAAACGCGGATATTGTCGAGTTGCATGTTGTCTCCTGCGGTGTGCTGCGCCTGACGGAACGCAGGCTGGGCAGGGCGCCCCACCAAAACATTCCATTACAAACAGTTGCCAAGCCTAAGCGAGACGGCGGGCAAATGGCAGCCACGCGACACCGGGACAAACCCTCAGCCCCTGCAGGCATTTGTGCCGCAGCCCTGCGGACAACAGAGACCTACGGCGGCATGCGGCATCAACTGCGCAATCTGCCAGCCTAGGCCATGCAAATTGCGCGACCGGGCACGCGAAGTGCGCACCGTGGGTGCTGTTCTTTGGCATGGCAGTGCAGGACAATCCGTGCAAAGTGGAGATGGCGCCTGCGCCCTTCTGCTCCGCCAGCCCCCCCCCGCCACCTGCAAACACCCCAAAGCCCGCAATGACCCAACAGCCCCCGCCCCCCCACCCGGCCCTGCGCCCCGCCCACCCCACCAGCCTGATTGGCGCGCCCACCGACATTGGCGCGGGCGCGCGCGGCGCATCCATGGGCCCCGAGGCCCTGCGCGTGGCGGGGCTGCAGGCGGCGCTGGAGTCGCACGGGCTGCAGGTGTTTGACCGGGGCAACCTGAGCGGCCCCTCCAACCCCTGGTTGCCCCCGGTGAACGGCTACCGCCACCTGCCCGAAGTGGCGCAGTGGAACCGGCTGGTGTACGACGCCGTGTATGCCGAGCTGCAACTGGGCCACCTGCCCATCCTGCTGGGCGGCGACCACAGCCTGGGCCTGGGCAGCATCAGCGCCGTGGCCCGCCACTGCGCAGAAAGTGGCAAAAAGCTGCGCGTGCTGTGGCTCGATGCGCATGCCGACTTCAACACCAGCGAACTGACCCCCAGCGGCAATGTGCACGGCATGCCCGTGGCATGCCTGTGCGGCTTTGGCCCGGCCGAGCTGACGCAGCTGGCGGCCATGCCCGGCGGCGGCCCGGCGCTGCACCCTTCACAAATCCGGCAGATCGGCATCCGCAGCGTGGACGAGGGCGAAAAGCGCTTTGTGCACGAGCAGGGCCTGGAAGTGTTTGACATGCGCGCCATCGACGAGGTGGGCATGCGCCAGGTGATGGAGCGGGCCCTGGCGGGCATGGACGCCCACACCCACCTGCATGTGAGCTTTGATGTGGATTTTCTGGACCCCGACATTGCACCCGGCGTGGGCACCACCGTGCCCGGCGGCCCCACCTACCGCGAAGCACAGCTGTGCATGGAGATGATTGCCGACAGCGGGCGCCTGGCCTCGCTCGACATCGTGGAGCTGAACCCGGCCCTGGACGTGCGCAACAAGACCGCCGTGCTAGCGGTGGACCTGGTGGAGTCGCTGTTTGGCAAGAGCACGCTGATGCGGACCAAGCCGGTCTGAAAACCTGCTCAAGGCCGCGATGCAGGACGGTGGTTGACGATGGCGGTGGCCGATTTTTGGGGCCCGTGCCGTCGTAGCCCCAGCTGCGCAGGCCACAAAAAAGCACTGACGCTACTTTTTTAATAGCTGCCAGCGCTTATTTTAAAAGCCCTACAGGGCCATTCAATGCTTACTGCGGCAGCTTGGCCACCGACAGGCGGCGCAGCAGTTGCTGCACGATGTCGGTCTGCATGTTGCGGTATTGCAGGGCTTCTTCGGCCTCTTTCGACAGCGCCAGGGTTTCGTTGTAGGTCATGTCGCGCTGCTGCTGTATCTCTGTCTCAGGGATCATCTCCACGCTGCCCGGCGTACGCAGGCGGAACTTCACCTTCAGGCGCAGTTGCAGCTCGCGCACCTGACCCGAGGCGTTCTGCCCCACCACAATGCGCTCGCGCTGCTCCGACAGAATGTCGATCACCACCTGCGCGGTGGGCAGGTCGGCCGCATTGCGCAGCACCTTGAGCTGGCTGCCCGATCCATCGAGCGTGCGCTGCAACTCTCGCGCCAGGGGCGACGTGGTGGGCGCGGCAATGTAGAGCGACGAGAAGCCGAACTCCGGCACGCCACGCAGGCGAAAGCCGCAGCCTGCCAGCACGGCAGCGGGAACGAGGGTCAGCAGTGTGCGTCTTTGCATATCAGTTATCCATGGCATGGGCTCGCCCCACGGCCCGGTAGGGGCGGGCCGCCCCCCGCAGCCAGGGCGACCCCCTCAGGCTGCAGCGCAGGGCGCGGTGTCAGCGAGAGCGGCAGCCGCAGGGCCTCAGGGGAGCGGGGTTTCATTTCAGACCACGATGTTCACAAGGCGGCCAGGCACCACGATGACACGCTTGGGCTGGGCACCGGCGGCCTGGGCGATGAAAGCCTCGCTGGCCAGGGCCAGGCGCTCGATCTCGGCCTTGTCGGCCTGCGCGGGCACCCGGATGGAGCCACGCAGCTTGCCGTTGACCTGCAGCATGAGTTCGATCTCGTCCTGCACCAGCGCATTGGCATCCACCTGGGGCCAGGCGGCGTCCAGCAGGTCACCCAGGGCACCCGCGTAGCCCAGGCTTTCCCACAGGCTGTGGGCGATGTGCGGGGTGGCGGGGTACAGGCAGCGCAGCAGGATGCCAAAGCCTTCGATCAGTGCCACCTGGGCACCGACCGAATCGGTGGCCTTGAAGTCTTCAAGCGCGTTGATCATCTTCATCGCGCCCGAGACCACGGTGTTGTACTGCATGCGCTGGTAGTCGTAGTCCACCTGCTTGAGCACGTTGTGGATCTCCAGGCGCAGGGCCTTGGCCTCTTTGCCAAACTGCACGTCTTGCAGGCTGCTGGCACCAGCCACGCTGGCGATGGCGGCATCGCGGTCAATGGCCGCGAGCTTGACGCCGAAGTTCCACACCCGGCGCAGGAAGCGGTAGCTGCCTTCGACGGCGGCGTCGTTCCATTCCAGGGTGGCTTCAGGCGGGGCGGTGAACATGGTGTACAGGCGGGCGGTGTCGGCGCCGTACTTCTCGATCAGGTCTTGCGGGTCCACACCGTTGTTCTTGGACTTGGACATGGTGCCCACGCCCTCATAGTCGATGGGCGTGCCCACGGGCAGCAGGCCGTCGCCGCTGGTGGCTTCGTTCTTGAGCTTGGCACCGATGATCTTGCCGCCTTCATCGAGCACATGCTCCACGTCGTGCGGCCAGAAGTAGTCCTTGCCGCCCTTGGCGGTGCGGCGGCTGTAGATGTGGTTGAGCACCATGCCCTGCGTGAGCAGCTTGGTAAAGGGCTCATCGACCTTGACCAGGCCCAGGTCGCGCATGACCTTGGTCCAGAAGCGGGCGTACAGCAGGTGCAGGATGGCGTGTTCGATACCGCCGATGTACTGGTCCATCGGCATCCAGTAGTCGGCGCCACCGGCCACCATCGCATCGGCGTTCTTGGGGTCGCAATACCGCATGAAGTACCACGAGCTGTCCACGAAGGTGTCCATGGTGTCCGTCTCGCGGCGGGCGGCCTTGCCGCACACGGGGCAGGTCACGCCCGCGTGGAAGCCTTCGTGCTTGTGCAGCGGGTTGCCCGAGCCATCGGGGATGCAGTCTTGCGGCAGCACCACGGGCAGGTCTTTTTCGGGCACGGGCACGGCGCCGTGTTCATCGCAGTGGATGATGGGGATCGGCGTGCCCCAGTAGCGCTGGCGGCTCACGCCCCAGTCGCGCAGGCGCCAGGTGGTCTTCTTCTCGCCCAGGCCCTTTTGCTCCAGTGCATGGGCCACGGCGTTCACGGCTTCCTTGTACGACAGGCCGCTGAAGCTGTCGGAGTTGATGGTGACGCCGCGCTGCTTGTCGCCGTACCAGTCGTTCCACTGGTGGTAGTCAAAGTGCTCGCCATCGACCAGCACAACCTGCTTGATCTCGATGCCGTACTTGAGGGCGAACGCGAAGTCGCGCTCATCATGGGCGGGCACGCCCATCACGGCGCCGTCGCCATAGCCCATCAGCACGTAGTTGCCGACCCAGACCTCGACCTTTTCGTCGGTCAGCGGGTGCGTGACGAACAGGCCCGTGGGCACGCCCTTTTTCTCTTGCGTGGCCAGCTCGGCTTCGGTGGTGCCGCCGCTCTTGCATTCTTCGATGAAGGCCTTGAGCGTGGGATTGGTCTTGGCAGCATGGGCGGCCAGCGCGTGCTCAGGCGCCACGGCGCAGAAGGTCACGCCCATGATGGTGTCAGCGCGCGTGGTGAACACGTACATCTTGCCGTCCCCAATCAGCGCGCCGTCATCCCCCCGGATGTCGTGCGGGAAGGCGAAGCGCACGCCCTCAGATTTGCCGATCCAGTTTTCCTGCATCAGCTTCACACGCTCAGGCCACCCGGGCAGCTTGTCGCCGGTCACAAAGCCCAACAGCTCTTCGGCGTAGTCGGTGATCTTGAGGTAGTAGCCGGGGATCTCGCGCTTCTCGACCGTGGCACCGGTGCGCCAGCCCTTGCCGTCAATCACCTGCTCGTTGGCCAGCACGGTCTGGTCCACCGGGTCCCAGTTCACCACCTGGGTCTTGCGGTAGGCGATGCCCTTCTCCAGCATCTTGAGGAACAGCCACTGGTTCCACTTGTAGTACTCGGGGTCGCAGGTGGCCACCTCGCGGCTCCAGTCGATGGCCAGGCCCATGGCCTGCATCTGCTTTTTCATGTACGCGATGTTCTCGTACGTCCACTTGGCCGGTGGCACACCGTTCTTGAGCGCCGCGTTTTCGGCGGGCAGGCCGAAGGCATCCCAGCCCATGGGCATCAAGACGTTGTGGCCGTTCATGCGCAGGTAGCGCGTGAGCATGTCGTTGATGGTGTAGTTGCGCACATGGCCCATGTGCAGCTTGCCGCTGGGGTACGGCAGCATCGAGCAGGCGTAGAACTTCTTCTTGCTGGTGTCTTCCGTCACGCGGTAGGCGTCGCGGGCAGTCCAGTGGCTGTGCGCGGCGCGTTCAACCTCTTGGTGGGAGTATTTGTCTTGCATGGGAGCTTGAAGGTGAGAGGACGGTGCAAGCCCACTCTGGGCTGCAATCGGTGGATTTTAGGCGGTGAAGCGGGCCGACACGGGGCAAACGGCACGGCGAGCGAGCAGTGTCAGGGCCAAGCCGCTCCTGCGCCTGGATGCCCAAGCAGTCTCGCTGCTGGCAGACCAAAGCCCTACCCGAAGCCTTATTGGCCTGCAGCGCTTGATTGATAAGCGCAAGTAGCTATCAATTAAATAGCAATCAAGAACACTAAGGCGCACCGGCCTTGGCAGGATCTGCCACAAAGCCAATGCGCTGCAGCCCGGCCTGGTGGGCTGCGCCCATGACTTCGACCACGCGGCCATAGGGCACGGTGGCATCAGCGCGCAACTGCACTTCGGTGTCCGGCTGGGCCGCGCCAATGCGTTGCAGGCGCACGGCCAGGGCTGCTTGGGACACGGGTTGGTCGTCCAAATACGCCTGGCCTGCGGCGTCCACCACCACGGTCACAAACTCGGGGGCCACGGCAGGGCCGGTGCCCTCGGCCTTGGGCAAATCGAGCCGGATCGAGCTAGCCAGCAGCGGCGCCGTCAGGATGAAGATCACCACCAGCACCAGCATCACATCCACCAGCGGGGTCATGTTGATGTCGCTCATGGGCTGCGCGCCCGTGGTGCGTTCGAGCCGACCGAAGCTCATGGCTGTGTGCCGTCTGAGGACGAAGGCCCGGCCTGGGGAGAGGAGATGCCCGGGCTTGCCAGCAGCTCACGCAAATCCAGCGCAAAGCCTTCCAGGTCGGCCTCGATGCGGCCAATCAAACGGCCCAACACGTTGTAGGCCAGCACGGCCGGAATGGCCACCGCCAACCCTGCAGCGGTCATGACCAGGGCCTCGCCCACGGGGCCGGAGATACGGTCGATGGTGACGGCCCCGCCCCCCCCCAGCGCCGTGAGCGCATGGTAGATGCCCCACACCGTTCCCAGCAGGCCCACGAACGGGGCCGTGGCCCCCACAGTGGCCAGCAGCACCTGCCCGTATTGCAGGCGGCCCAGCACGCCGTGCAGGGCATCGCGCAGCACGCGGGTGAGTTGTTGCGACAGGGGGCCGGCCGAAGCCAGGGTGGCAGCAGGGCTTGGAACCCCAGGAGACTGGGCCACGCCCTGCGCGGCCACCACCAGGGGGAGCACCAGCGCCTGTGGGTCCAGCGCGGCCAGCCTATGCGCAGCCACGTCAAGCGATGGAGACTGCCATACCGCAGCGGTGCAGCGGGCCACATCGGCACCGGCGCGCAGCACCAGGCGCGCCTTCCAGAGCATGACCACCCAGCTGGCCACCGACATGGCCAGCAGCACCACAGCGGCGCCCTGGGTCACGGCATCACCCTGGCGCCACCAGTGAAGGGCGTCCATCGCGGGGGCCTGCGTCAGTGCTTGAGGTTCAGCACGTCGAACATGTCGAACATGCCAGTCTTGTGGGCCGCCAGAAAGCGCACGGCACGCAGGGCGCCCTGCGCATACGTGGCGCGGCTGGAGGACTTGTGCGTGACCTCGATGCGCTCGCCAATGCCCGCAAACAGCACGGTGTGGTCGCCCACGATGTCACCACCGCGGATGGCGGCAAAACCGATGCTCGACGGGTCGCGCTCGCCCGTCACGCCTTCGCGGGCGTACACGGCGCAGTCCTTGAGGTCGCGGCCCAAAGCCTCGGCAATCACCTCGCCCATCTTGAGCGCGGTGCCCGAGGGCGCATCGACCTTGTGGCGGTGGTGGGCTTCGATGATTTCGATGTCGTACCCCGTGGCCATGGCCTTGGCGGCCATTTGCAGCAGCTTGAGGGTGACGTTCACGCCCACGCTCATGTTGGGCGAGAACATGATGGCGGTGCGCTGTGCGTAGGTGTCGAGTTCGGCCTTCTGCGCATCGGTGAAGCCGGTGGTGCCGATGACGGCCTTCACGCCCAGTTCCGCGCACACCGCCAGATGGGCCAGGGTGCCTTCGGGGCGGGTGAAGTCGATGAGCACGTCGGCGTTTTGCAGGCCTGCCTTCAGGTCGGCCGTGATGGCCACGCCGCTGGCATAGCCCAAAAAGGCGCAGGCATCCGAGCCCACGGCGGGGCTGGAGGCCTGGTCGAGCGCTCCGGCCAGCACGCAGTCGTCGCTGGCACGGATGGCTTCGATCAGCATGCGGCCCATGCGGCCCGAGGCGCCGGCCACCGCAATGCGGCAAGGGGTGGAGGGGGTGGCCGCAGTGGCAGAGGGGTTCACGGACATGTCAATCCTGCAATAAAGGCTGCCATCAAAACGGCAGCAAGTCTGGCCAACGCAGGGGCTGCAAGCGGCAGCGCGGCGCGCGGGCACTGGGCAAAAGGCGGGGCCCGTTCATGCCGGGCCCGCGCGGGCAATCAAGTGAGCGCCGGGGTCTGCGCCCCATCAGCGGGCAGTCGATTCCAGCGGTGGGTAGCGTGCGGGCTGTGGCTCGGATGGCGTGGCCGCAGCCGGTGCCTGGGGTGCCGCTGCCTCGGCCTTGCGGGCGGGGTAGCGGGCCAGTTGGGCTTCGGTGGCCTCCAGGGTAGGCACCTTGGGCTTGCCTTTGTGCGAGCCCAGCGTGGCCACGAACTCCGTCTCCGACGGCATCTCGTCACCCTCATGTCGCGCCAGGGCATCGCCCTGGAAGAACACGGTGAGCTTGCGCGATTCCATCTCGGCCGAGGGGCGTTTGATGGTGAAGACGTATTCCCAACGGTCCGCGTGGAACAGGCTGGTCATCAGGGGCGTGCCCAGCAACTCGCGCACTTGCTGGCGGCTCATGCCGGGCTGCAAGGCCTGTACCTGTTCGCGCGACACGAAGTTGCCCTGCACGATGTCGATCTTGTAGGGGGTGACGACGCTGGCCACACGGCGGCTGGCGCCGTCCAGGCTGCCGCATGCCGCCAAGGCAGCGAGCGCAGCGCTGGCCAAAAGAATGCGACCCAGGCGGGCGTTGCAACAAGCTTTGTCTGGCATGGGGAAAAGGGCAAAGGATATGATCAAACCATTGTAGCGGCAGCCTTCCCTTGCATGGGCGGGCCCCTCTCCCGCAACCGCACTGCCGCAAGGAGCCAGCAGCCATGACCAACATCGACGAACTCAAGAGCACGGGCCTCAAGGCCACCCTGCCCCGCCTGAAGATCATGGAGATCTTCCAGAAAGGCGCACAGCGCCACATGACGGCGGAAGATGTGTTTCGGGTGCTGCTGGAAGAGCGCTCGGACATCGGACTGGCAACCGTGTACCGCGTGCTCACGCAGTTTGAGCAGGCGGGCATCCTGATCCGCAGCAACTTTGAAAGCGGCAAGGCCGTCTACGAGTTGAATGAAGGCCAGCACCACGACCACTTTGTGTGCACCATGTGCGGCAAGGTCGAAGAGTTTTACGACGCCGAAATTGAAAAACGCCAGCAACTGATCGCCAAGAACAAGGGCTGGGTGGTGCAAGACCACACCATGGCCTTGTACGGCCAGTGCGCCACATGTGCGAAAAAAGGGTAACCGCCTGAGTCGCTTCGCGCCTTCCCCCTGAAGGGGGACGCTCCCAGCGCGGCGGGGCGGCGCGGCCGGCGTAGGCCCTTGCGCGGGAGCACTGGCATGGGCCGCGCCAGTTTCCGGCGGCCTGAGCGCAGCTAGCCTCCGGTGTCGCGCTCCATGGCGCGGCGGTGGCGGTCTACAAACTCTTGGTAGGTGTCGATGCCGCGCAGTTGCAGGATGGTGTTGCGCACCGCGGCCTCAACCAGCACGGCGATATTGCGACCGGCCACCACCTGGATGACGACCTTGAGCACGGGCACCCCCAGCACATCCTGCGTGAGCGGCTCATAGGGCAGGCGCTCGTAGTCGCGCTCCAGCGTCTCTTTGCGCACCAAGTGCACGATGAGCTTCAGGCGCATCTTGCGGCGCACCGCCGTCTCGCCAAAGATGGCGCGGATGTCGAGCAGGCCAATGCCGCGCACTTCCAGCAGGTTTTGCAGCAGCTCAGGGCACTTGCCCTCGATGGTGGTCTGGTTGATGCGGAACAAGTCCACCGCATCGTCGGCCACCAGGCCGTTGCCGCGCGAGATCAGCTCCAAGCCCAACTCGCTCTTGCCCAGGCCTGACTCGCCCGTGATCATCACGCCCAAGCCCAGAATGTCCATGAACACGCCGTGCATGGTGATGCGGTCGGCAAAGTGCTTGGACAGATAGGCACGCAGCACGTCGATGACGAAGGCCGAGGACTCGTGCGTGGAGAACATCGGAATCTGCGCGCGCTCGCACATGGACACCAGCGCATCGGGGGCCACCTGGTTGTCGGCCAGCACCAGCACGGGCGGCTCCAGCGTCACGATGCGGGCAATGCGGCGTTTGCAATCGTCGGGCGATTCGCTGCTGCTGAGGTAGGCGACCTCTCGCTCACCCAGAATTTGAACCCGATAGGGGTGGATGTAATTGAGGTAGCCCACCAAATCGGCGCCCGAGCGCGCGGAGCGCACAGCCACCTCATCGAACCGGCGCTCAGAGGCGCCCAGGCCGGCAACCCACTCCCACTTGAGCGAGCCACGGAATTCTTCAAACAGGACGTCGGCGCTGACTACGTTAGGTTTCACGGCAACTCACAGCAGTTCACAGCGACAGGGCGCTGGGTGGAACGGGAAACGCGCCGGGCAGATCGGAAGGATCAGGCGGTCTGGGTGGATTGCCATCCGGCAATCATGCCGTGCAGCTCGGCCGCATCGGTCGATGCCTTGAGCCGCTCGCGCAGGGCAGAGTCGCTCAGCAGTTCGGCAATTTCAGAAAGGATTTCCAGGTGCTTCTGGGTGGCCGCTTCAGGCACCAGCAGAAAAATCAGCAGATTGACCGGCATTTCGTCCGGGGCATCAAAGCCGATGGGCTGCAGCAACTGGAACACCGCCGCCATGGGGGCCTTGAGCCCCTTGATGCGACCGTGGGGGATGGCCACGCCATGACCGAGGCCGGTAGAGCCCAGGCGCTCACGGGCAAACAGGCTGTCCGTGATGAGCGCCCGCGAGAGGCCGTGCTGGCTCTCGAAAAGCAGCCCCGCTTCTTCAAAAGCACGTTTTTTGCTAGTAGCGTCCACGCTCACAAGGACTTGAGCGGCGGGGAGGATGGAGGCGAGTCGGTTCATGGAGGTAACAATTATGCACACACTGGCGAAAACCCTGAGTAAAGCGGCGTGGCCCAGAAAAAAACCGCCCCCATGGGGCGGTTGCTGTGCAGGCACCTGACGGGCAGGTGCATCAAGCGTGCAGTTCGCGCTTGGCCGCTTCGTGGTGGTGGTCTTGCAGGCGATCCTTGTGACGCACTACCTGGCGGTCCATCTTGTCGACCAGTTCATCCACAGCGGCATAGAGGTCAGAGTGCGAGCTTTCCGCAAACAGGTCGCTACCCTTGACGTGGATGTTGCATTCCGCTCGTTGGCGCTTTTCCTTTTCCTTTTGCTTCTCAACTGTCAGCAGTACCTTGACATCAACCACTTGGTCAAAATGGCGCGTGATCCGATCGAGCTTGGTGGTGACGTAGTTGCGCAAGGCAGGGGTAACTTCGAGGTGGTGACCGCTGATCGTCAAATTCATAGGTAAGTCTCCTGTGGCTCTCGGTGAAAAACATTTGCCGCACTGGATCAGAGTGGCGGCCCGGCGAACTGGATGCATCCGTTGACGTGACTTCACTATGCCCCTGGACTGTGCTAATTGCAATCCCATTCCGATGTGCATCGGCGGGTTATCGGGCAGAAGGTGCCAAACGGCCAAAAACCCCTCACAATGCGCGAGTCAGCACAGTTCTGAAGTGCCGTGAGTCGCGGCGGCAGCCCCTCTGTGCTCAAGGTCGCGGAGCACCCGGTGCCCCATGCAAATGCAGGCGCCCCGCCACCCACACGGCCCCCAGGCTGGCGGCCATGCCCACCACGGCGGCCATCCAGTAGTTCTGCACCAGGCCCTGTGCATCGCGGCCTATCAGAACCCCACCCACCAACGAAGCCAACCCCATGGCAGCCGACTGAACCGAGGCGTTCAGCGTCATGAACGTGCCGCGCAGCGCAGGCTGGGCGGCCGAGGTGACCAGGGCCATGCCGGGGATCATGCGGCCGCTCATGAAGGTGAACATCAGCGTGGACACCACCAGCACCGCCCACAGCGGCACGCCCCGCACCAAGGTGATGCCCAGCAAGGTGGGCATGACGGCAAAGGCCAGCCAGCGGAAGGTGGGCACCTTGCCCCGGCGGTCGGTCAGATGGCCAAAGAAACGGGCAGTAAAAAGCGTGACAACCCCGCCGCACAGGTACACCAGCGGCATTTGGTCTGCCCGCACGCCCGCATTGGCCTGCAGATAAATGGTGATGTACGGAATGACCGTGAACCCCGTGAACATGAGCAGCGCCGAGAACAGAAACGCCCAGCGGTGGTTCACATCGCGCAGCACCTGTCCAATGCCTCCGAAGGCGGTACGGGCCTGCCCTGCCGCCAGGTGGTGGTCCATGGTGGGCAAAGAGCGGGCCGCACACACCAGCAAAACACCGCACAGCACGGCAATCGACACAAACGGCATGTGCCAGCCCCAGTGCTCGGCCAGGATGAGCCCCAGGGGCACGCCCGCCACGGTGGAGACAGAAAACGAGGTCATCACAATGCCCATGGCCCGGCCGCGCCGCTCAAACGGCACCACATCGGCCACGATGGTCTGGCACAGCGCAGACAGCACCCCGCCAAACGTGCCCGCCAGCACCCGCGCCACCATGAGCGTGGCGTACGTGGGCGCCACACCGCAGGCCAGCGTGGCCAGCCCAAACAGCGCATACAGCACCAACAAAAGGCGCTTGCGGCCAAACCGGTCGATGTAGGTCGATGCCAGCAGCCCCGACACCCCGGCCGACAGCGTGTACGCCGACACCAGCAGCCCGAACTGCGCATCGCTGATGCCAAACAACTGGGTGAACTGCGGCCCCAGCGGCATCATGATCATGAAGTCCAGGATGTGGGTGAACTGGATGCCCGCCAGGGTCAGCAGCAGCCAAAGCTCGCGCCGCGCGGTGAGGGGAGTGGGTGCAGAAGGTGGATTCACAAACAGTGCCTGAGCCAAAGCAGAAAGGGGCGCCCAATGTGCCACAACGCTGCCACAGCAGCGGGCTGTTCGCTGGTCGGGGTGCGGGCGAGCAAGCCAAGTAAAATCCTGTTGCTGCGGCACATGCCACGAACACCCCGGCCCGCCCACCGTGCACCGCTGCAGCGACCGACCCTCCGTTGCCTTCGTATGCTGCGCGCCCACCGGCGCAGATTGCCCAACCGACACCATGACACAGCCCAGCAACCCCGCCCTGCACACCTCTGCCCTGACATCACTGCCCCTGCTGGCACGCGGCAAGGTGCGCGACAACTACGCCGTGGGCGACGACCGCATCCTGATGGTCGCCAGCGACCGCCTTTCGGCCTTTGACGTGATCATGGGCGAGCCCATTCCGGGCAAAGGTGCGCTGCTCACGCAGATGGCGCTGTTCTGGTTCGACAAGCTCGGCCACATTTGCCCCAACCACCTCACAGGCGACGCCCCCGAGAGCGTGGTGAGCCCCGCCGAAGTCGAGCAGGTGCGTGGCCGCTCGATGCTGGTGCAGCGCCTCAAGCCCATTCCGGTCGAAGCCGTGGTGCGCGGCTACCTGGCCGGCAGTGGCTGGAAGGAATACCAGGAGTCGCAAGCCGTGTGCGGCGTGCCCCTGCCCGCAGGGCTGACCAACGCGGCCAAGCTGCCCGAACCCATCTACACCCCGGCCGCCAAGGCTGCGATGGGCGAGCACGACGAGAACATCACCTTTGAGCGCACGGTGGAGATGATTGGCGTGGACTTGGCCACCCGCATCCGCGACCTGAGCATCGCCATCTACAAGGCCGCGGCCGAGATTGCGCTGACCAAGGGCATGATCATTGCCGACACCAAGTTCGAGTTTGGACTGGCGCCCGATGGCACGCTGGTGCTGATGGACGAGGTGCTGACCCCTGACAGCTCGCGCTACTGGCCCGTGGAAGGCTACGCCGACGCGCTGGCCGCCGGCCAGAACCCGCCCAGCTACGACAAGCAGTTTGTGCGCGACTGGCTGGAGCAAGCCCAGGTGAACGGCAAGCCCTGGGACAAGACGGCCCCCTCGCCCCGCCTGCCACAAGCGGTGATCGAGAAGACCGCAGCCAAGTACCGCGAGGCGCTGGAGCGGCTGACGGCCTGATCAAGCCCCGCCGGGCGCTATGCAAAAGATAGCTGCCCGCGCCGATTGCACAATGCATTTAGCCTAAAAAGGCTTGAAACTGCCGCAAAAAAAGCGCAAGCAGCTATAAATTCAATAGCAAAACAGGGCAATGCAACCGCACACAAAAAAAGGAGGCCCAGCCTCCTTTTTTTGTGCCCGCACCCAGCGCATGCCTGGGTGGTCAGGGGTCAATACAACGGCCCTACTGCGGCTCAGTTCAGCGCCATGCTCAGCTTGCGGCGGTAGCCGTTGAGCATCACGGTGACCTCGTCCTGCTCCAGCGCGGCCTTGCCCATCACTTCGATGCCACCCGCCGTTTTGCCCGCAGCCGCCGGATCGGCCTTGGGCTGGGGTGGGGTGAGCAGCTCCAGGATGGCCACATAGGTCTTGCGCGGTGCCTCGGCATTCCAGGCCTTGTCGCGCATGATGATCTCCAGCAGCTCTTCCATGGCCGGGGCCCATTCGCCCTCGGCCATGAGCACGCGGGCCTTGGCAAAGCGGGTGTCAAAGTCGCGCTTGTTCTGGGCGATCAGCGCATCGAACTGTTCCAGAGGCCAGTTGCCCCGGTCGTCGTTCTGCACAAACTGCAGGGCATCCAGCCAGCGCCACAGCGCATCAAAACGCAGCGGCTGCGGAATGCGCTTGAGGGGCTCTTGCAGCAGGGCCTCGGCCTCTTCGTAGCCGCCGGTGGCGATCAGCAGGCGCAGGTAATCTGCGCGGGCATCGTCGTTGGCCGGGTCGGCGGCCAGGGCGTCGGCCATCTTGGCCAGTGCAGCCTGGGTGTCACCCGCCTCCAGCAGCTCATGCGCCTCGTCCACCTCGGCCTCGGCCGCCAGCTCGCCCTCGCTAGGCACATGCTTGTCCAAAAAGGCCCGCACCTGCCCCTCAGGCAGCGCACCGGTAAAACCATCGACCGGCTGGCCGTTTTTGAGCAGCACGCAGGTCGGAATGCTGCGGATACCGAACATGCCGGCCAGCTGCTGCTGTTGGTCAGAGTCGATCTTGGCCAGCTTGAAGCGGCCTGCGTAAGCCACCTCGAGCTTTTCCAGCACGGGCCCGAGCGACTTGCAGGGGCCACACCAGGGCGCCCAAAAATCCACCAGCACGGGCACGGTCATCGAGGCGGCAACCACCTCGGCTTCAAAATTTTCTACGGTGATGTCGATCATGGGAAAGCGGGCCGGGTAGGCCTGTGAAAGGCTCGTCAAGAGCGCCGTTGAAGGGCAAGTTCGCGCTATTTTGGCGCATCCCCATGACCCAACGCCCCGCACGGCAAAGCAAAAAGTAAAATCGCGGGTTCCACCCATTGCGGGCGGATGCCCGGGGCCGGTCCCCAGGGCAGCCGCTTCGCCACCCCACACACCATGAAACCCATTCAGATCGGCGTCGTCATGGGTTCCAGCAGCGACTGGGACACCATGCAGCACGCAGTGCAAATTCTTGAGCAGTTCGGCATCTCGCACGAGGCCCGCGTGGTCTCGGCCCACCGCATGCCCGACGACATGTTTGCCTACGCCGAAGCCGCTGCAGGCCGGGGCCTCAAAGCCATCATCGCGGGCGCCGGTGGCGCCGCCCACCTGCCCGGCATGATTGCAGCCAAAACCACCGTGCCCGTGCTGGGCGTGCCCGTGGCCAGCCGCCACCTGCAAGGCATGGATTCGCTGCACAGCATTGTGCAAATGCCCAAGGGCATTCCCGTGGCCACCTTTGCCATCGGCACCGCAGGCGCTGCCAATGCCGCCCTGTTTGCCGTGGCCCTGCTGGCCAGCGAGAGCCCCGAGCTGCGCCAGCGCCTGGAAGCCTTCCGCGCCGAACAGACGGAAGTGGCGCGCAACATGACCTTGCCGCCCGTATGAACAAGACCCCCACGCTCCACCGCTGCGCGGGTCGCTGCCCCCCGAGGGGGCCGCTTTTTCATCTTAGGGCGGCCCGGCGATGAAAACGCCCACCCATCCACCCCTTCTGCCCGGTAGCACACTGGGCGTGCTGGGCGGCGGCCAGCTGGGCCGCATGTTTGTGCACCAGGCCCAGGCCATGGGCTACTTCACCGCCGTGCTCGATGCCGACCCGACCAGCCCCGCTGGGCTGGTGAGCCACCACCACATTCAGACCGGCTACGAAGACCCAGCTGGCTTGGCCGAGCTGGCCCGCGTGGCCGATGCGGTAACCACCGAATTCGAGAACGTGCCCGCTGCCGCGCTGGCCGCCCTGGCCGCGCAGCGCCCGGTGTCGCCCGCCGCCAGCGCGGTCTCTGTGGCGCAAGACCGGGCGCGGGAGAAGGCGCACTTTGTGGCGTGCGGCGTGCCCTGCGCGCCTTATGCGGTCATCGAGACGGCCGAGCAGCTCGCCGCTATTTCGGTTGATTTGCTGCCGGGTATCCTGAAAACCGCCCGCATGGGCTACGACGGCAAGGGCCAGGTGCGCGTGAAGACGCCCGCCGAGCTGGCCGCAGCGTGGGATTCCGTCGGCCAGGTGCCTTGCGTGCTGGAGAAGATGCTGCCCCTGCAGCTCGAATGCTCCGTGCTGGTGGCACGCGGCGCAGACGGCGCCATGGTGCATTTGCCCGTGCAGCGCAACCTGCACCGCGACGGCATTCTGGCGGTGACTGAAGTTTATGAAGAGAATCTGCCCCCAGCGCTTGCTGCACAAGCGGTAGCAGCTGCGAAATCTGTAGCAGAGGGCCTGCAATACGTGGGCGTGCTGTGCGTGGAGTTCTTCGTGCTGCAGGACGGCAGCCTGGTGGTCAACGAGATCGCCCCGCGCCCCCACAACAGCGGCCACTACAGCCAGAACGCCTGCGATGTGTCGCAGTTTGAACTGCAGGTGCGCACCATGGCCGGCCTGCCGCTGACACAGCCGCGCCAGCACAGCCCCGCCGTCATGCTCAACCTGCTGGGCGATTTGTGGTTTGCCCACGGCAACGCTGCGCAGACCCCGCCCTGGGCCGAAGTGCTGGCCTTGCCCGGTACCCACCTGCACCTGTACGGCAAGCACGACGCCAAGCGCGGTCGCAAGATGGGGCACCTGAACATCACCGCAGCTACGCCCGAGGCCGCCCGCGCCACGGCGCTACAGGCTGCAGCGCTGCTGGGCATTGACCCGTTTTGACCATGATTCTTGACGGTACCCAGCCTGCGTCGATCACCGCCGCCGCCAGCGCCCTGCGCCGGGGCGAACTGGTCGGCCTGCCCACCGAAACCGTGTACGGCCTGGCCGCTGACGCCAGCAGCGACACGGCCGTTGCGCAGATTTTTGCGGCGAAGGGCCGCCCCAGCGACCACCCGCTGATCGTGCACGTGGCCGACGCGGCAGGCATTGCCCACTTTGCCAGCGACGTGCCCGCGTTTGCGCAAAAGCTGGTCGATGCGTTCTGGCCCGGCCCGCTCACCCTCATCTTGCCGCGCCTGCCCGGTGTGGCCACGGCCGCCACGGGCGGGCAGGACAGCGTGGGCCTACGCTGCCCGGCCCACCCGGTGGCGCACGCGCTGCTGGTGGCCTGCGCCGCCCCGGCCGATGCCGCCGTGCCCGGTGATGCCCCCGTGTGGGGCGTGGCCGCGCCCAGCGCCAACCGCTTTGGCCGCGTGAGCCCCACCACCGCCCAGCATGTGCAGGACGAGTTGGGCGAGGCGCTGCTGGTGCTCGACGGCGGCCCCTGCCAGGTGGGCATTGAAAGCACCATCGTCGATTGCACCCGGGGCGTGCCCGTGCTGCTACGCCCCGGCGCCATCACACGCGAGCAGATCCAGCGGGCCTGCGGCGTGGCCCCCTTGTCCAAAGAAGACCTGCCCAGCCATACCCCGCGCGCCTCAGGCACGCTGGAGGCGCACTATGCCCCCGCTGCCAAGGTGCGGCTGATGGATGCCAAGGCGCTGCAAATCGGGCTGGACCTGCTGGGCGCTGATGCGGCCCACATTGCGGTGTACGCGCGCGCTGCGCTGCGCACCCAGTCCTCCAAGCTGGTCATGCGCCGCATGCCCGACGACGCGGCAGCCACGGCACAGCAACTGTTTGCGGCGCTGCGCGCCTTTGACGACCAGGGCGTCAAGCTGATCTGGATTGAAACCCCGCCCGCCACCCCCGACTGGGAAGGCGTGCGCGACCGGTTGCAGCGTGCAGCGGCGGCTTGAAGCCGCTTTGGGCGCCGCAACGGCGGTTTACACGGCTTTACTTTCGCATCGTTAAACTACCCCCCACTTTTCTGGAGAAATACATGGCAGCAAATTGGATGCGCCGCACCTTCATGGTCGCCGCATGTGCGTCGGCCGCGTTGCTCGCGGCTTGCGGTTCCAGCACCACCGAATCGGCCATCTCGCCCCAGCGGATGGTTGCTTTCGGCGACGGCATGAGCGATGTGGGCCAAAAAGGCACACGCTACACCGTCAATGACGGCACGGTGAACAACTGGACGCTGCAAGTGGCCGCTGGCTACAGCAAGGGCCTCACCGCTTCGTCGGCTGGCGGCAAGAGCTACGCAGCAGGCAATGCACGCGTCACGGCCAAGCCCGACGCAGCAGGCAACAGCAGCACGCTGACGGTGAAAGAGCAGATCGACAGCTTTTTGGCCAGCAACACCTTCACCAATGACGACCTGGTGATGGTCAACGGCGGCATCAGCGACGTGATCGCCAACATGGCCGCTGTGAACGCAGGCACCATGACCACCGACCAGATGGTCACGGCCTCGCGCCAGGCAGGCACGGACCTGGCCACGCAAGTACGCCGCCTGGTCAATGCCGGCGCCAAGTACGTCATGGTGACGGGCACCTACGACCTGAGCAAAACCCCATGGGCCACCGAGATTGGCCGCACCACCGTGCTCAATACGGCCAGCAGCGCCTTCAATGAAGGCTTGCTCGTCGGCATCGTGGACCTGGGCTCCAACGTGCTGTACGTGGACTTGGCCTACTACGTGAACCTGTACACCAGCAGCCCATCAAGCTATGGTTTCAGCAACGCTACGGCAGCCGTGTGCAACTCGGTGGACTCCACCAACGGCATCGGTATTGGCACTGGCAAGGTCAACTCCTCGCTGTGCAACACCTCGACCCTGCTGTCGGGCGTCGGCCAGGACACCTACGCATTCGCTGACACGGTGTACCTGACGCCCTCGGCGCACCGCCAATTCGGCACCTACGCCTACGACCGCCTGCGCGCTCGCTGGTAATCAGCCCTCTGAGCACAACAAAAAAACCGACCCAAGGGTCGGTTTTTTTATGCCTGCTCGGCGCAGTATTTAGCGCAGCGCGCTGCAGGCTCAGAACCGGTAACCAATGCCCACCGCCAACACGTTGGGGTTGAGCTTGATATGGATCGACTGGCCCGACGACAGGTGCGTGGTGGTCTTCAGGAAGCTCTTGTAGTACGCCGCGTCCACAAACCAGCGTTCATTGAAGTTCCAGACAAAGCCCACCTGCGGTGTCAGGCCCCATTTGTTGTCGATGGAGGCGGTGGTGGGGTTGGCTGGGTTGCCGCCGGTCACCGCCGTCAGCGCGGCGGTCGAGCGGTTCTTGAAGAACCGGCTGTACGTCACGCCCAGGCCCAGGTAAGGGCGGAACTGCGCATTGGCCTCGCCAAAGCGGTACTGCGCAAACAGCGTGGCCGGCACGACCTTGGTCTCGCCCAGCTTGCCTGTGCCCGCAATGGCGCCATCGCCGTAGAAGTTGTGCTTGAACGGCAGGCCCACGGGCAGGTCCACCGCCCAGTGGTCGGTGACCATGTAGTTCAGCCCGCCGGTCAGGGCGCTGGCCGAGCCCACGTCCACCGTGGTGCCCGGAAAGCTGGGGGTGGACAGGTTGCCACTGGTGACCTGGGGCGCAATGTGGGTGACCCCAGCGCGGGCGCTGAAAGTGCCTGCCACCTGGGCGCTGGCACTGGCGCCCGACAGCAGGGCGGCAAGGGTCAGAGCGACCGTCAAGGCGGTCTTGGAGAAATGAGGCATGAAGCTTCCTTGGTGTGGTGCTGCGGCCATCTCAGAGCCAGCCTGCCTGGGACAATGAACGCGAGACCAATTGCCCCATCAGCTGGTGCACGTAGGGCGAGGGGTGAAAGCCGTCGGAGAAGGCATAGAACTTCCACCAGTCGGCCCCACCCGCCACGCCCACGGGGGGTGCAGCCGACAGTGCGGCGGCCGTGCAAGTGGGGAAGCTGTAGGTGGGCAAACCGTCGCTGCCACGGCCGGTGACGGGGCACGCTGGCGTGGTGATGTTGCTCAGTTCGTACTGGGCGGGGCGATCCGCCTGGTCTTTGGAGGATTCGTTGAAGTTGACGATGGCCACCCGACTGTCGCCCGCAAAGCTGGCGCTCAGCTGGGTGTTGAACGCCTGAATCCAGGCGTCAAACACCGCTGTGGCCTGCACGCTGGCCGCTGTGCCCTGGGCGGCGGCAATCGAGGCCACCACCAGCTTGAAGCGCGGGGTCTTGAGGATGTCGGGCACGTTCAGCACCGCCACCCGCGTAGCGCCTTTGTCCAGCGCGTTGGCCTTGAGCGTGGCGGCAAACTGCGCAGCCAGGGCCTTCATGTAAGCACCACCGGCCTGCGCCAGGCCAGACGAGCCCCCTGCCAAGGCAGCATTGACGGTGGCGGCATCCAGCACCGTGCTCAGCAGCGCCTTGTAGGCGGCACCGCCGTCGGTGCCAGCCCGGAGGTAGGCGCCGATCAAATCGGCAGCATCGTTGGCGCCGCCGTCCACCAGCAGCAGGTCGGAAGCGACGTAGCCCGCAGCGCCCGCGTCCTTGATCTGCTGGGTGATCGACACCGGCGACGTGGATGCGCTGATGTTGTTGATGCGCCCGCCGCCCACCGCGTAGTTGGTGCAACCCGCCTTGGTGGCAAAGCTGACGCCGTCGGTCGATGCGTAGCGCGCGCACAGCGTTTGGCTGTAGCTGGCGGCCACACGGTCCACCCACAGGGCCGTGGCGCCGGTGCCGGTAGGCGCAGTGCCCTGCACGGTGAACTTGTAGCCAAACGTGCCGCTGTCGGCCAGGCTGTCGCCCACCACTTTGATGCCCCGGATGGGGGCCACAGGGGTCGTGTCTGCCCCGCCCCCGCCACACCCTGCCAGCAGCGCTGCCGCCGCCAGTGAAACCCACAATGCCTTGCGCTGGAAATTCATTGGTATCTGTCCTGCTATAAACAAAAAAATAGAACGACCGTTCTATTTTCAGACGATTCTAAGCAGGAAGGAAAAAAGGCCTTACCGGGAAAACACCGGTAAGGCCAGGGTCGCAACGTGGGGCTCGGCTGACGCAGGCCTGTGCCGGGCTACTTCACGGCGTCAAACACGCCGCGCGCCTGTGCATGGCAAAGCGGGGGCTCGTATTTGCCGTGGTAGCTGCCGTAGTAGGTCGCAAAGGCGGCCGAGGTGGCATCGGTGGGAGCCTTGCCTCCAGGTCCGTAAGTGGCCTGGATGGCCGCATCCACATCCACCGACGTCACATTGGTCACACCGCGTTTGTCAAAGTCGGCCTTCATCACCACCTGGTGCACGGCAGGTGGCACGGTGGGGTCGCCCGCACCGCCGCACAGCAGCACACGGGCTTTGGGCGTCCAGCCGAGCAGGTCGTTCTTTTTGCCCGCTTGGTACAACGGGTTGTTGCCGCCTTGCTGTGCCCCGGTCAAGAAAGCGGGCTGGAACAGCGCGTCTCGGGCCTGATTCGGTGTGCCGCCCGGCAGGTTGCCCGATGTGACCAGGGTGGTGGTGGTCAACGTGGGGTTGGGCAGCAGGTTTTCGATGTAGCTGGCGTAGGGGGCCTTGAAGGCTTCGGACGGGCTGCCATAAATATTGCCGTAGATCTTTTGCCAGGAGGTCACGATCATGGGCACAAAGAACTGATACCCGACGATCGCCTCAGTGAGCTGCAAAGAACCCGACAGGTTGTATGGCCCGGCCAAGTGGGCGCCCGCCACCACATTGAATTCGCCCGCGTGGTCGCGCTCGGCGGCCCGGTGGGCAGCCATGGAGGCATGCCCACCCTGCGAATACCCGGTAAACATCACCTTGCCCGAGAGCTTGGCGCCCACGGCGTCGGCTGCGTTGCGCGCAGCGCGTGCCGAGTCGATGAGGGTGGCGGCCTGCGAGTCAGCGTGCAGATAGGGGTGAAAGCCGTAGGTGGACTTGGCATAGCCCAGGTAATCGGTGGCCACCACGGCATAGCCCTGGGCGGCATACATGGCGGCCAGCAAAAAGGTTTCGGGGTCTTGCGGGTTGGCCAAGGTGCGGGTTTTGAGCACCTCGGTGCCCCGCGCGTTGACCACCAGTGGCGCAGCGGCAGAGCAGGCCCCCGCAGGCACCAGCATGGCCCCCGAGGCATTGCTCATCTCGCCGTCCTTCACGCCCGGGGTGCGGTAGTTCAGTGCCACCACCTTCACATCGCACTTGGCTTTTCCGCTCAGGGCCTGCAGGCCGCTGGCCGCGGTGGCGGCGTCGATCTGCGCCACCGTGAGGGTGGTGAGCACCGTGGGCGGGTCGATGAGCTCGCCCCGCACAGAATCGTCAGAGCCGCCGCAAGCAGCAAGCAAGGCCGCCGCAGCGGCCACACAGGTAAGGCGCAATGGAGTCATGGACATTCCCTCTCGTGGATGGTGGATGGGTCACACAGACCGCGCATGGTGCGCGCACCTGCGCTGCAGCATCCATAGGGGATAACGAGGCACCCTGGCCTCAGGTGACGCCTAGGCGACAAGGCCCTGCACGGCCCGCCCGTGCCGCAGGTTCAGCACGCCGGGCGATCACCAAAGCGCAGCTTCATCCCCAGGATGGCACTGGCCAGCACCAGGGTGATGGCATTGGCGATCACGATGGGCCAGGCCTGCAGCACCACGCCATAGGCCAGCCACAACGCCACCCCCGAGGTGAACACGCTGTACATGCCCAGCGAGATGCCGCTCACATCACGTGTGCGAAACGTGTGCAGGGCCTGGGGCAGAAAGCTGCAGGTGGTCAGCGTGGCGGCAAGGTAGCCAATCAGGTCAGACAAGGGCATGGGAGGGCGGGAGGGGCTTGGGACAACGAGGGGCCGGGGCGCCCACGCGCCCCAGGAGCCTTGCACTCTGAACCAAATTGGCCTCTAGCGCAATCAGATAAAGCGCTAATAGCTATTAATTCAATAGCACATCAATCCCGCGCTGCCCAGTCCGTGAGGGCGTCCAGAACGGGTCGCGCGGCATTGGCATTGGGGTGGTTGACGATGGCCACCAGCACGTAGCGCTTGCCGCTTTGGGCGTGCACGTAGCCCGCCACGGCCATCACGTCGCGCAGGCTGCCGGTCTTGAGGTGCGCGGCCCCTCGGCTTTGGCTGCGGCGCAGGGTGCCATCCACCCCGGCAATGGGCAGCGACGCCACCAGCTCGGGCATGACGGGCGATGCCCAGGCGGACTGCAGCATGCGCCCCAACCCCAGGGCCGTCACGCGGGCGTCGCGGCTCAGGCCCGCGCCGTTGTCGGGCACGGGGGCGTCCACATCGGCAAAGCGGGCCTGCCACCACTGGCGCAGGGCCTCGCGGGCGCCGTCCATGGTGGCCACGCCGCCCTTCTGGCGGGCCAGGGCCAGAAAGACATGCTGCGCCATCACGTTGTTGCTGTACTTGTTCACATCGCGCACCACCTCGGCCAGCGCGGGCGAGGTGCTGACAAACGCGGGCTTGAGCCCGGCGGGCACCTTGCCGTCGCGCACGGTGCCGGTGAGCTTGCCACCCAGCTCGCGCCACATGCCCTCGACCGCACGGGCGGCAAAGTCACGCGGCGCCGGGTAGGCCACAGGCCACACACGCTCGCCGCACGACGCGGGGTACGCGCCCTGAAAGCTCACCTTCAGCGGGTCGCCCAGCTCGGCCCGCAGCGCGCCGCGCCAGTCGCCGCAGTCGCCCCCAGCAGCGGCCAAAGCAACGGTGGCGGGCCGCTGCACCCCGGCCAGCGGCGGGTCGTACTGGATGCGGGCCACCCCGGCAGGGCCATCGGGCACAAAGGTCATGACGCTGGACTTGTAGTTCAGCAGCAGTGCGTCGGGCGACGCGTTGTAGGGCCGCAGCGGCTCGCCATCGAAGCGGCCGGGGTCTTGCTCGGGCACGTCAAAGGCCGTGCGGTCCAGCACGATGTCGCCCACGATGACCTGGATACCCTGCGTCTGCAGGCGCCGCATCAGCAGCCACAGGCGCTCCACCACCAGCTTGGGATCACCCTGGCCCTGGATGTAGACGTTGCCCTTGAGGCTGCCGCCCTGCACCGGGCCCTCCACAAACACCGGCGTGCTCCAGGTGTAGGCGGGCCCCAGCTGCTCCAGCGCCGCATAAGTGGTGACGAGCTTCATCACCGAAGCCGGGTTGACCGGCACCTGCGCCCGGTAGGACAGGCGCGGCGCGGTGCGCGCGCCGCCTTGTGCGTCGGCCACCAGCACGCTGATGGCATCGCGCGGTAGTTTGCTGCGGGCCAGTGCACTTTCCACCTCGGGCGGCAAAACCCCCTGCGCCGTGCCAGTCTGGGCCTGCGCAACCACGCTCCACGCCACAGCGCACGCCGCAGCCCCCCAAGCCACGGTGTTCAAAGCGGCGCGGCACCAATCTGCCTTGTCTGTCATTCGCTGAGTCATGCCTTGAGTCTAGTGTCCCGAGTTGGAGACTCGTCTCATAAAGACGCCGAAATCGTCGCCATGCTGCGTTGCACATCCTCGCGATAGCTTCGGCTATCGCTGCGGTTTGCGCCTTGCCTGGCGACGATTTCGGCCTCTTTATTTCATCAACCAATCTCCAACTCGGGACACTAGTGCGCACCCGCGCTAGGGCTAGACCGCGAGGCCTCGCCCCTCTCGCCCTGGCCGAGGAGCTCCGCAGCGGTTGCTGCAGCGGGCACCTCACCGTGGCAAAGAACCCGTCGATTCAACTTCGGCACTGAATCCAGGGCCGAAGCGCCACGCGCTGCGGCGTTGCGTAAATGTCGATTCGGCACACCCACGAGCCCCAAAACAGGTCACGGATATTTACACTAAGCAACAAATGACCCCGCGCCTCAGACACAGCGCGGGCACTGCAGTGCGTCGATGGCCACAGCCCCCAAGCCACGCCCTGAGCAAGCACCCAACGTGCCAGTCATTCCCCACAAAACCAACCGATACAACAGGGTGCCCTATGAACCAACTCTCCAACCTCTCCGTTGCCAAGCGCCTGGCGCTTGGGTTTGCTCTGGTGCTGCTGCTGTCCATGGGGGTGATTACGCTGAGCATTTCGCGCCTGAACGCCCTGGCCGACGCGACCGAAGAGATGGTGCAAAACCCGATCAAAACCGAGCGCTTGGTCAGTGACTGGTCCCGCAACCTGCGCACCGGCATCACGCGCACCGCCGCCGTCGCACGCAGCAGCGACCCGGCATTGGCCGACTTTTTTGCTGAGGACAGCAAGGCATCGTCCAAAAGCTCGGGCGAGCTGCAAAAGGCCGTCGAGGCGCTGATGCTTCTGGACTCAGAAAAGAAGCTGTTCCAGGAAATTGGCGAGCTGCGCACCATTTACCTGAAAAACCGGGACACCATTTTTGCCCTCAAGAAGGAAGGCAAGGTGGACGAAGCCAACACGCTGCTGGAAAAGCAGTTCATGCCCGACGCCAACAAATACGGCGCCAAGATGGACGAGTTGCTGCGCAGCCAGCGCGAGCAAGTAGACCAACTGGGCCAGGCCATCCAGGACAACCGCAGCACCAGCCGCCGCCTGCTGGTGGCGCTCGGGGTGCTGAGCGTGGCACTGGGTGCGCTGTTTTCGTGGATTCTGGCCCGCTCGATCACCGTGCCTCTGACCCAGGCGTCTGACCTGGCCAAGCGCGTGGCCGAAGGCGACCTTACGGCCAACGTGCCCGCGCATGGCAAGGACGAAGTGGGCGAGCTGGTGTCGTCCCTGGCACTCATGCAGAACAACCTGGCCAACGTGGTGAACAACGTGCGCCGTGGCTCCGAGTCGGTGTCCAACGCCAGCGCAGAAATCGCCCAAGGCAACAACGACCTGAGCGCCCGCACCGAGCACCAGGCCAGCGCGCTGGAAGAAACCGCCGCCAGCATGGAAGAGCTGAACTCTGCCGTGCGCAACAACGCCGACAACGCCCGCCAGGCCAACCAACTGGCACTGACGGCCTCCAATGTGGCGATTCAAGGCGGCACCGTGGTGGGTGAGGTGGTTGAAACCATGAAGGGCATCAACGACGCCAGCCGCAAGATCAGCGACATCATCAGCGTCATCGACTCCATTGCCTTCCAGACCAACATCCTGGCGCTGAACGCGGCCGTGGAAGCCGCCCGCGCTGGCGAGCAAGGGCGCGGGTTTGCCGTGGTGGCCTCTGAAGTGCGCAGCCTGGCCAGCCGCAGTGCCGAGGCTGCCAAGGAAATCAAGAGCCTCATCAACGCCAGCGTGGAGCGCGTGGAGCAAGGTACCTCACTGGTCGACAAGGCCGGTGCCACCATGAACGAAGTGGTCAGCAGCATCCGCCGCGTGACCGACATCATGGGCGAAATCAGCGCGGCCAGCAACGAACAGAGCTCGGGCGTGGCCCAGGTGGGCGAGGCCGTCACGTCGATGGACCAGGCCACCCAGCAAAACGCAGCCCTGGTCGAAGAAATGGCCGCTGCCGCCAGCAGCCTGCGCACCCAAGCGCACGACCTGGTGCAGGTGGTGGCGGTGTTCAAGCTGACCGCAGACCAAAGCCACACCCCCATGGCGCACAGCAGCGCCCCTGCAGCGCGCAGCCTGCCCACACCGGCACGGCCCGCTGCCAGCGCCAAAGCCCCCAGCAAGGCACCGGCCCCCAAGGTAGCGCAACCCCTGGCGGCCAAAGCGCCAGCCCTGGCCGCAGCGCCCAAGCCCGCCGCCAAGCCTGCCAGCCGCGCACCCCAGCCCGGCAATGACGACGAATGGGAGTCCTTCTGATCCGGGGCTGAACCTGGGGCGGGTGACAGGGCCACCCGCCACCGCAGGTATCCTGTCGGGTGTTTTGCGGGCGCGCATGTTGCCCTCTGCCACAGGGGCACCCCCACTGCGCAGGGGGCACAATCCACCGCCTGAACCCTTTTTGCGGTGCGCCGCGCACCCGCCCTGACCGCCCCGGCCCATGAATCTGCTCGCCTTTGACTCCAGCACCGACACCCTATCCATCGCCGTCCAGCGCGGCGATGCGGTGTGGCAGCACACAGCACCCGGAGGGCCGCAAGCTTCTGCCGCGCTGATTCCGGCCATTCAGCGATTACTGGCCGAGGCCGGGCTCAGCTTTGACACCCTGGAGCTGATCGTGTTTGGCCGGGGGCCGGGCTCGTTCACCGGGCTGCGCACCGCCTGCGCCGTGGCCCAGGGCCTGGCCTTTGGGGCACGCCACGGCCAGGGTGTGCCCGTGCTGCCGGTGGACACCCTGCTGGCGGTGGCCGAAGAGGCCCGCCACCAGCACGGCTGCACCCAGGTGCTGGCGGTGCTGGATGCGCGCATGAACGAGGTCTACAGCGCCCGCTGCACCTGGAGCGACGCCACCCAGCGCTGGCAGGCGGACGCCGACTTTGGCCTCTGCGCCCCTGAGGCCTTGGCCCTGCCCGACGCAGACCTGGCCACCTGGGCCGTAGCGGGCAACGCCCACACGCCGTATGGCGAGCGCCTGCTGCCCCAGGCCCGCCATGTGCTGGCCCTGCCCACGGCCACCGCCTTGCTGCGCCTTGCCCCCGCCCTGTTGGCCGCTGGCGGCGCCGTGCCTGCCAGCGAAGCCCTGCCGCGCTACATCCGCGACAAGGTGGCAAACACCACCGCCGAGCGAGAGGCACTGCGCGCCCAGGCCAGCCTGGCCGCCGCCACCCAACCCAACCCTGCCCCATGAGCGCCGTGCCCGCCTCCTTGGCCACCTCTGCAGCCAATGCGCCCCAGGCACCTGTGGAAGTGCGCTTTGAAAAGCTCACGCTGGCGCACCTGGACACCCTGCTGGACGTGGAATTCAGCGCCTACTCGCACCCCTGGTCGCGCGGCAACTTCACCGACGCTATGGCGTCGGGCTACGAATGCCAGTTGCTGATGGCGGGCGAACACCTGTTGGGCTACTTTGTGGCCATGTTGGGGGTGGAAGAGGTGCACCTGCTCAACATCACCGTGGCCCCGGCCTACCAGCGCCAGGGCTGGGCACGGGTGCTGCTGGACGCCCTGGCCCTGTGGGCGCGCGGGCGCCAGGCCCAATGGCTGTGGCTGGAGGTGCGCGCCAGCAACCTGCGCGCCCAGCATGTCTATGAAACCCACGGCTTTCGGCGCGTGGGCGAACGCAAGCGCTACTACCCCGCCGCCCAAGGGCAGCGGGAAGATGCCGTCGTGATGAGTCTGCCGCTGTGAATGATCGTCGTGAGCCCGTTGTTGTGAGCCTGCCTGTATGAGCCTGAACCTTGATGCGCGCCAGCGCGCCATGCTGCAAGAGATGGGGGTGACCGTGTGGGCCCGCGCAGAGGCAGCCACGCCTGTGCCGGTGGTCCCCCTGCCCCCCACCGCTGCGGCCAGCACGGCCCAGCCGCCCGCCCAACCCTCATCGGCCACCACACACCCACCTGCGCAGCACCCTCCGGCCCAGCGGCCGGAGGCCACGGCCACCCCAGCGGCCCGCGCCCCCAGTGCCGCGCCGTCTAGGCCTGCCCCTGCCGCTGCGCCCGCTGCAGCCAGTGGCCTGGGCACACCCGCCACCGCAGCCCCAGCCCTGCGCCTGCATGCCCCGCAGCCGCTGTACCCCACGGCCGACCCAGCGCAGACCCCCAGCACCCTGGGCGCCAGCTGGCTCATCGTGACCGAAGGCGTATCGGCCACCGAGCCCTTGGGCGGCGACACCGGCAAGCTGCTGGACAACATGCTGCGCGCGATGCAGTTGCACCGCCACCCCCGGGTGTTCTTGGCCGCCTTGGCGCGCCCCACCCCGGGCGCACGGGCCGCCGAAGACGACGCCCCCACCGATGTGGCGCAGGCACTGGAACAAGCGGTGCACACCTTGCAACCCGCCATGGTGCTGGTGCTGGGCCACGTGGCCGCGCGTGCAGCCCTGGGCCGCACCGAGCCCCTGGGACGCCTGCGTGCCGTGCCCCACACCGTGGGCGGACGCCCGGCCGTGGTCACCTACGACCCGGCCTTCTTGCTGCGCTCGCAAGACGCCAAGGCCGCCACCTGGGCCGACCTGTGCCGCGCGCTGGCGCTGGTACGCAAGGGTTAAGCACCGGTTGACGGTATCGCAAGGGGTCGCCCACAGGCACGTGGAGCCCCGTCCATCCCTCGCCTTTTTTTGCGGCCAGGCCGCCGCATACCACGGGCGCGCGCGGCCGTCGGGTGCCATAATCGCGGGCTCAATCAACAAACGGAGACAGCTCCTTGGAAACCTACCCGAGTTGGTAGCTTTCAGCTCCCTGGCACGCCGCGTGGGGTTGAAAGCAACCCTATCCCCCCACACCGCAGATGCCATATGACAAGGGAGTGAGCCTATGCTCAACATCTTCACGCTCGCCAACGGCCGGCTGTTTCAGGAAGAAATTGAATCGCTGGAAGAGCTGACCAAGTTCCAGCCGATCTGGGTGGACCTGGAAGCCCCCACGCTCGAAGAAAAACGCTGGATCAAGCAGCACTACGGTCTGTCCATCCCCGAGGATGCGATGGACGAAGACATCGAAGAATCCGCCCGCTTCTATGAAGAAGACAACGGCGAGCTGCACATCCGCAGCGACTTCTTGATCGACGACGACGAGGACCCCCGCTCGGTGCGCGTGGCCTTCATCCTCAACCAGCACAACGCCCACCTCAAGAGCCGGGGCGTGCTGTTCTCCATCCACGACGAAGACGTGCCCGTGTTCCGGCTGCTGCGCATGCGCGCCCGCCGTGCGCCGGGCCTCATCGAAGACGCCAAGGAAGTGCTGCTCAAGCTGTTTGACGCGGACGCCGAATATTCGGCCGATACCCTCGAAAACATCTACGACGAGCTGGAAAAAGTCAGCAAGCAAGTGCTGGCCGGCGATGTGACCGATGCCCTGGCCGGCGAGGTGCTGGGCGCCATCGCCCGCCAGGAAGACTTGAATGGCCGCATCCGCCGCAACGTGATGGACACGCGCCGTGCCGTGAGCTTCATGATGCGCTCCAAGATGCTCAACGCCGAGCAGTTCGAGGAAGCACGCCAGATCCTGCGCGACATCGAATCGCTGGACAACCACACGGCGTTTCTGTTCGACAAGATCAACTTCTTGATGGACGCCACCGTCGGTTTCATCAACATCAACCAGAACAAGATCATCAAGATCTTCTCGGTGGCCAGCGTGGCGCTGCTGCCGCCCACGCTGATTGCCAGCGTGTACGGCATGAATCTCAAGTTCCCCGAACTGGAGCTGCTGGGCGCTGCGGCCTATCCCTACGTGCTGGCACTGATGGTGACCAGCGCACTGGGCCCGATGTGGTACTTCCGCAAGCGCGGCTGGTTGAAGTAGCCCCCCTGTGGCGCTGCGCGCCTTCCCCCCCGAGGGGGGACGCCTCCGGTGGACCGGCGAAGCCGGATCCACGGTGGCGCTGGTATGGGTGCACGCCCGTATCAACGCCCGCGGTTCTTTCGAGCGTAAGAGCAAGAACAAAACTAGTCGCTAGCACTTTCTGAATAAGCGCTAGCAGCTATGACTTTCATAGCTTTTGCAAAAAACTCAGCATGATGTGTTCGGCGTAGCGTGTTGCTACGGTGTTCACAAACGCCGGGAAGTCCACGTGCGCGGTGTCGTCGGCGCGGTCGGAGATGGTGCGCATGGCGGCAAAGGGCAGGCCGTAGTCGTGACAGACCTGGGCGACGGCGGCGCCTTCCATTTCTACGGCCAGCACGTCGTGGCCTGCATCGCGCAGGGCGGTGCGCAGGCCCTGGGCCTCGACGGCGGCGCTCACAAAGCGGTCGCCGCTGGCCACCAGACCGTGGTGCACCCTTGGCTGGTTCGTTATCAATTTGGAATCAAATAGGCCCCTAACGCTTTCTACATAAGCGCTAACAGCTTCCAAAAGCATAGCACTCAGTGCCGCATCACAGCCCAGGCGGATGCGGGCGTAGCCGGGCAGCTCCCAGCGCGGAAAGATGGGCGAGGCGTCCATGTCGTGCTGCACGTAGTCTTGCGCCACCACCACGTCGCCCACCTGCACCCCGTCGCCCACGCCCCCGGCCACGCCGGTGAAGACGATGCGCGCCACGCCAAACCGCTCTGCCAGTGCGGTGGCCGTGGTCGCTGCGGCCACTTTACCGATGCCCGACAGCGCCAGCACCACGGAGCGCCCGTGCCAGTCGCCCCGCCAAAAGGCCCGCCCCGCATGCATGACGCGCTGGGGCTGCGCCAGGTGCTGCAGCAGGGAGCTTTGTTCTTCGGGCAGGGCGCTGAGGATGGCGGTGGTCATGGGGAGGATGGTGTGGGATGGGTCAGGGCGTCAGAACCTGTTCAAGAGACTGCGCCATGGAAAACGGCCCCAGCGGGGCCGTGCGACTTTGAACAGGTTCTCAGTCGCTGATGGGTCTCTTCGCACCGCAAATATCCGTTCGGGCTGAGCCTGCCCGAGCCTTGCGACGCGCTAGGGCAAGCTCAGCGTGAACGGTTCCAGGTGGTTTGGCGTCAGGTCACTTCTTATCTCGCAATTCCCTGCGCAGAATCTTGCCCACGGGCGTCTTGGGCAGCTCGGTGCGGAACTCAATCACGCGGGGCTGCTTGTAGCCGGTCAAGTTGGCCTTGCAGAATTCCTTGACCTGGGCTTCGGTGAGGGCGGGGTCTTTCTTCACGATCACCAGCTTCACGGCCTCGCCAGTCTTCTCGTCGGGCACGCCGACCACGGCGCATTCCAGCACGCCAGGCAGGGCCGCCACCACTTCTTCGACTTCGTTGGGGTACACGTTAAAGCCGCTGACCAGCACCATGTCCTTCTTGCGGTCCACGATCTTGAAGTAGCCGCGCTCGTCCATCACGCCCACGTCGCCCGATTTGAAGTAGCCGTCTTCGGTCATGACCTTGGCGGTTTCGTCGGGGCGCTGCCAGTAACCCGCCATCACCTGCGGGCCCTTGATGGCGATCTCGCCCGACTGGCCCAGGGTGGTGACCTCGCGGCCCTCGTCATCGATGAGCTTGATGTAGGTGCTGGGCACAGGCGTGCCGATGGTGCCGGTGAACTCTTTGGCCGTGACGGGGTTGCAGCTGACGATGGGCGATGTCTCCGACAGGCCATAGCCCTCGCAGATGGGGCAGCCCGTCTTGCCCAGCCACAGCTTGGCCACAGCGCCTTGCACGGCCATGCCTCCGCCCACCGACACCTTCAGGTTCTTCCAGTTGACGGTGTGGAAGTCAGGGTGGTTGGCGAGGCCGTTGAACAGCGTGTTCACCGCAGGCAGGCTGTGGAAGGTGTGCTTGGACAGCTCTTTGAGCACCGCAGGCAAATCGCGTGGGTTGGGGATCAGGATGGTCTTGCCGCCCATGCGCATGCTCAGCATCATGTTCGCCGTGAAGGCGAAGATGTGGTACAGCGGCAGCGCGCACACGGTGACGGCCTGCTCGCCAGGCGCCAGCGACTTCATCACAGGCTCGTTCCAGGCCTCGGCCTGCAGCACGTTGGCAATCACATTGCGGTGCAGCAGCACGGCGCCCTTGCTCACTCCCGTGGTGCCGCCGGTGTACTGCAGCAGGGCAATGTCGTCGGGCTTGATGTCCACGGCCTTGAAGCTGCCGCGCTCGCCCTGGGCAATCGCATCATTGAAGCGCACAGCGCCAGGCAGGCTGTATTCGGGCACCAGCTTCTTGACGTTGCGCACCACGTAGTTGACGAGCATGCCCTTGAGGAAGCCCAGCTGGTCGCCCATGGCGCACAGCACCACGTGCTTGACGGGGGTGTTGGCAATGCACTGCTGCAGTGTGGCCGCAAAGTTCTCGATGATGACGATGGCTTTGGCGCCGGAGTCCTTGAGCTGGTGCTCCAGCTCGCGCGGGGTGTACAGCGGATTCACATTGACCACCACAAAGCCTGCGCGCAGCACGGCGGCCACCACCACAGGGTATTGGGGCACGTTGGGCATCATGATGGCCACGCGGTCGCCCTTGGCCAGGCCTTGGCCCTGCAGGTAGGCGGCAAACGCGCGGCTCAGCGCGTCGGTTTGCCCAAAGCTGATGTCCTTGCCCATGAAGCTGTAGGCCACACGGTCTGCGTAGCGGCCAAAGGCCTCGTCCATCAGCGCCACCAAAGAGGCGTACTGGGTGGGGTCAATGTCTGCGGGTACGCCTTGCGGATAGGCGGCCAGCCAGGGGCGGTCGGTCATGCGTGTCTCTCCAAACTTCTCGGTCGGTGGAGCCCGGTCTTGTAGTGGCCGGTGGTGCTCCGTGGTTGCTAAAAAATTCTGCGGTGTCGCCCAAGGGCCATCCCTGCGAGCGGTGTTCCCGAAGGGCTTACTCCAAGGCTTTTCCAATGTCTTCGACCACCTTCTTGGCGTCGCCGAAGACCATCATGGTCTTGTCCATGTAGAACAGCTCGTTGTCCAGGCCCGCATAGCCTGCGGCCATGGAGCGCTTGTTCACAATCACCGTCTTGGCCTTGTAGGCTTCGAGGATGGGCATGCCGTAAATCGGGCTGCCCTTGGTGTGGGCTGCGGGGTTCACCACGTCGTTGGCGCCCAGAATGATAGCCACGTCGGCCTGCCCGAATTCGCCGTTGATGTCTTCCATCTCAAACACCTGGTCGTAGGGCACTTCAGCCTCGGCCAGCAGCACGTTCATGTGGCCGGGCATGCGCCCTGCCACGGGGTGGATGGCGTACTTCACAGTGATGCCTTTTTCAGTGAGCTTGGCCGCCAGCTCTTTGACGGCGTGCTGCGCCCGCGCCACCGCCAGGCCATAGCCGGGCACGATGACCACGGTTTCGGCATTGCCCAGCACAAAGGCCACATCGTCGGCACTGCCCGTCTTGACGCTGCGCTGCACCTGCGCGCCCGCCGCCGCAGTGGCCGTGTCGCCGCCAAAGCCGCCCAAAATCACGTTGAAGAACGAGCGGTTCATGGCCTTGCACATGATGTAGCTCAGGATCGCGCCCGAGCTGCCCACCAGCGAGCCCGCAATGATCAGCATGGAGTTATTGAGCGAGAAGCCGATGCCCGCTGCCGCCCAGCCCGAGTAGCTGTTGAGCATGGACACCACCACCGGCATGTCCGCCCCGCCAATCGGGATGATGATGAGCACGCCCAGCACGAACGACAGCGCCAGCATGGCGAAGAAGGCGGTCCAGCTCTCGGTGGCCACGAACAGCAGCCCCAGCCCCACGGTGGTCAGGCCCAGCACCAGGTTCAGCAGGTGCTGCCCGGCAAACTGCACCGGGGCGCCTTGAAAGAAACGAAATTTGTACTTGCCCGAGAGCTTGCCAAACGCAATGACCGAGCCACTGAAGGTGATGGCCCCGATGGCCGCACCCAGGAACAGCTCCAGCCGGTTGCCCACCGGAATCGGCTGGCCTTTGCCCACAATCTGAAACGCCCAGGGCTCGGCCACGGCGGCCACGGCGATGAAGACCGCCGCTAGGCCAATCATGCTGTGCATGAAGGCCACCAGCTCGGGCATCTTGGTCATCTCCACGCGCCGGGCCATCACCGTGCCCGCCGCGCCGCCCACCAGCAGCGCGCCCAGCACATACACCATGCCCTCGGCCTTGCCGCCCGACAGCTCCACAATCAGCGCCGCCGTGGTGAGGATGGCAATCGCCATGCCCGCCATGCCAAACACATTGCCCCGAATGGAAGTGGTGGGGTGCGAGAGCCCTTTGAGGGCCTGAATGAAGCAGACGCTGGCGACCAGGTACAGCAGCGTGACGAGGTTCATGCTCATGTCGCCTGCTCCTTATTTGATAGCTGCTTGCGCTTTATCCACGGGTACTTTGCGCTCTTTTTTCTTGAACATCTCCAGCATGCGCCGGGTGACGAGAAAGCCACCAAACACATTCACCGCCGCCAGCGCCACGGCCAGCACGCCCATGGTTTTGCCCAGCGTGGTCTCGGTGAGCGCCGCCGCCAGCATGGCCCCGACGATGACGATGGCCGAGATGGCGTTGGTCACCGCCATGAGCGGGGTGTGCAGGGCGGGCGTCACCGTCCACACCACGTGGTAGCCCACATAGATGGCCAGCACAAAGATGATGAGGTTGATCAACGTGGGCGAGACAGCATCCATGGGGTTCTCCTGTGGGACGGGGTTAACCGGGATTGGCCCAGGCCCCGAGGGCCCAGGCTGGCAAAGGCAATAGCGTCATCCGCTGGCGCGAAGCACCCCAGGGACAACTCACAACTTCGACTCAGGGATCGGGAACGCTGGCAAGGCCAGGTACCCGTCCATCATGCTGACGCTCAAACGTGCGGCCTGCGCCACTTTCTGGGCCCAGTCCTGTGCGGGGTAGCCTGCGCGCAAGAATTCTTCGTTGTTGATGGTCTTGGGGCGCACCAGGCGTTGGTCGGCCACGATGTTCACTTCGACGTACGCGCCGCCTTGGGTGGCGTAGCGGTAGTTGAGGTGCGACACCGGGCGCGTGAAGGCCACCTTGTGGTCGGCCATCCAGCGCACCAACTCGGGCTGGTTCTTGTCCAGCCAGTCGCGGTTGTTGGCCCAGCGCTTGAAGCGCAGGCAATCCACACGCACCGGGCTGGCCTGGGCGGCGTCTTCCACCCACACGCCATCCTGGCGGGGGCAGGTGCCGGTCCACAGCGTTTGCTCACGCGGGTAGTTGGTGCTGTTGGTTTGCACCAGCGCTACCGCCAGCAGCTCCTTGTCGGCACCGCGCAGCCCCACGGCGCGGGTCTGCAAGGGGATGGTGCCGGGGGCGGGGCGCACGGGCAGGGCCACGGTGCTTTGGCCCAGGTCTTCCCAGGCGCCTTCCGGCAAGGCCAGCCGCGCACGGCCCACGGGGTATTCAGGGGTGGCTGCAGGTTTGACGGGGGCACAGGCCACAGTGGCCAGCACGCCCGCTGCCACCACGGCACGCAGGCCCCACTGGCGCAGGGCGCGCAGGGCGCGGGCAGGTTCAGAAAAAAGCGTTGCAGTGTTCAAACGGGTCAGCCGGGTAAAAAGGGGGATGCGTGTCGAAAGGGTCATGCGCGTTTCAGGGTGCCTTCGTGGGCCATAAGGCAGGCGGCCACGATGTCGTCCTGCATGTCCACATGCAGGGCACCTTCCTTGTTGATGATGAGTTTCAAAAAATCCAGAACGTTGCGAGCGTACAGCGACGACGCATCGGCCGCGACCAGGGCGGGCAAGTTGGTCTCGCCCACCAGCGTCACGCCGTGCTTGACCACGGTGCTGCCGGGCTCGGTCAGCGGGCAGTTGCCGCCCTGCGGGGCGGCCAGGTCCACGATCACCGAGCCGGCCTTCATGGCCTGCACCATCTCGGGCGTGACCAACACGGGCGCCGGGCGGCCCGGAATGAGCGCGGTGGTGATGACCACATCGGCCTGCGCCACGCGCTTGGCGACTTCGATCTTTTGCCGCTCCAGCCAGCTGGGGGGCATGGGGCGGGCATAACCGCCTACGCCTTCGGCGGCCTCTTTTTCCTCAGCCGTTTCGTAGGGCACGTCAATAAACTTGGCGCCCAAAGACTCGACCTGTTCCTTGACGCTGGGGCGCACGTCCGACGCCTCGATCACCGCGCCCAGCCGCTTGGCCGTGGCAATGGCCTGCAGGCCCGCCACACCCACGCCCAACACCACCACGCGCGCGGCTTTCACCGTACCGGCGGCCGTCATGAGCATGGGGAAAAAGCGCTGGTAGCGGTCGGCCGCGATCATCACGGCCTTGTAGCCCGCAATGTTGGCTTGGGAAGAGAGCACGTCCATACTCTGTGCGCGGGTGGTGCGTGGCGCAGCCTCCAGGGCATAGGCGGTGACGCCCGCCGCCGCAAGGCGCTGCAGGCCAGCGGCATCAAACGGGTTGAGCATGCCCACCAGGGTGGTGCCGCTGCGCAACCAGGGGGCCTCGGCCTCTGACGGGCAACGCACCTTGAGCACCAGCGGGGCGCCCCAGGCGCCTGCGGCGTCGGTGATCTCGGCGCCAGCGGCCTCATAGGCCGCATCGGTCACGCTGGCAGCCAGGCCCGCACCCGACTGCACGCGCAGGCTGTGCCCCAGAGCGGTGAGCTTTTTGACGGTCTCGGGCGTCGCGGCGACCCGGGTTTCACCGGCCACGGTCTCTGCTGGCACTCCTATGAACATGTCATCTCCTCGCGTTGGGCAACCCGGTGATCGTTCAAAATTCTGAACGGCAGCTTACATGAAGTTGTTTTGGCAGCATGGGGGGTTTACCGCACTTTGCGACGACTTTGCTGCGTTGTGTCAGCCACTGAACGCAGGCTCCAAAGAAAAAGCCCGAAAGCACCAAGTGCTTGCGGGCTGTATCAGCGGGCGGGGCCCCGGCGGAAAGGCGCCAAGCGCCCGCCCACCTTCAAAAATCAGTTCACCACCTGGGCCAAAGCGCCCGAGGCGTATTGCGCAGCGATGGTCTGCAGGCTCAGGCCCTTGATCTTGCTGCCCTGGCCTTCGCAACCGAACTCCAGGTAGCGCTGCTTGCACACCAGCTTGGCCGCTTCGCGGGCGGGCTTGAGCCATTCGCGGGCGTCGAACTTTTCTGGGTTTTCAGCCAGGAACTTGCGCACCGCGCCGGTCATGGCCAGGCGGATGTCGGTGTCGATGTTGATCTTGCGCACGCCGTGCTTGATGGCTTCCTGGATCTCGGCCACGGGCACGCCGTAGGTTTCCTTCATCTTGCCGCCGTACTGGTTGATGATGGCCAGCAACTCTTGCGGTACGGAAGACGAGCCGTGCATCACCAGGTGGGTGTTGGGAATGCGGGCGTGGATTTCCTTGACGCGGCTGATGGCCAGGATGTCGCCTGTGGGCGGGCGGCTGAACTTGTAGGCGCCGTGGCTGGTGCCGATGGCAATGGCCAGCGCGTCCAGTTGCGTGGCCTTGACGAATTGAGCAGCTTCCTCGGGGTCGGTCAGCATCTGGCTGTGGTCGAGCTTGCCTTCGGCGCCAATGCCGTCTTCCTCGCCGGCATCGCCGGTTTCCAGGTTGCCCAGGCAGCCCAGCTCGCCCTCCACCGTGACGCCGTACTTGTGTGCCAGCTCCACCACCTTGCGGGTCACGTCCACGTTGTAGTCAAAGGACGAAGGCGTTTTGCCGTCTTCCATCAGCGAGCCGTCCATCATCACCGAGCCAAAGCCCAGGTCGATGGCGCCCTGGCAGATCTTGGGCGAAGTGCCATGGTCCTGGTGCATCACCAGCGGGATGTGGGGGAAAGCCTCGACCGCGGCCTGGATCAGGTGCTTGATGAAGGGCTCGCCTGCGTACTTGCGGGCGCCTGCGCTGGCTTGCAGGATGACCGGGGCCCCCACCTCGTCTGCGGCCGCCATCACGGCCTGGACTTGCTCCAGGTTGTTCACATTGAATGCAGGGATGCCATAGCCATTGATAGCGGCATGGTCGAGCAGTTCGCGCATGGAGACGAGAGGCATGGTCGTTGGGTCCGTTGTGGGTGGGTGAGGGGGCGCCAGGGCCCTTCACGGGCTGGCAATTTTTCAAGCGGAAGTTGGTAACCGCTTGGTAACTCTGTGATTTTACCTGTGTGCCGCGGACCCTTCCTTTGGCAAATCCAGACGGTAGCAGGTGGTGAATGGCGCAGGAGCCTGCGCTTTGCCAAACCGGGCACGGTGCACCTGGGCAACGCGGGCCACAATTTCATGGCCCAGGTGCAGGCTGTCCACCGCCACCACAGGGGGTGGCGCACCACCGTGCTCAGGGTGGGGGCGCGCACCGTCGTCGCACACCTGCAGCCAGGCCGCCTGAGCCCCACTGTCCTTGGCCCTGTCTTCTGCCATTTGCACCGCAATGTGGGTGCCTGGGGGCGTGTGTTTAAGGGCATTTTCGATGAGGTTGCGCAAAACCAGGTCCAGCAGCACGGCATGCCCTTGCACCCACAGGCTGGCCGGGGCGCTGACTTCCAGCTCATCGCCCCGCTGCCAAGCCGCCTGCGCATAGTCGGCACATACGCCACGCGCCATGGCGGCCAGGTCCACCTGGGCCGTGGCGCTGTCCAGCTCGGCACGGCTGGCGCGGGCCAGGGCCAGCAACTGGTTGAGCACATGCCCGGCCCGCAGGGCGTCTTGCCGAATGCGCCCTAAGGCTTGCACCTGGGCGTCCGGCTCCAGCCCACCGTCCAATGCACTGGCTTGCAGCGCAATGGACGACAGGGGTGTGCGCAGCTCATGGGCCACCTCATTGGCCAGCCGGCGCTCACGGGCCATGGCGGCCTGCTGGCGGTCCAGCAGGGTGTTGATGGATGCCTCCACAGACTCGAACTCTTTCCAGGCGTTTTGGGACGCCAGGCGGTGGTCCATGGCTGGGTCCAGCGCCGCCACGTCGTCCGACAGGGCGTAGAGCGGCTTAAGCCCCCGGCGCAACGCCAGCCCCAGAGCCAACGCAATGACGGGCAGCAGCCACAGACCCGGCTCAATCATCTGCTCGGCAATGTCTTCTGCCAGCTCATCACGTTCGTGCACGGCCACCAGCACCATGATCTTGCGGTTGCGCTCCACGTTCCATTGCGAAAAACCGCGCCATGCCACCGGCGGCGTGCCCAGTTGCAGGTCAATAAACCCCTCGCGTGCATCGAACGGGGGCAATTGCGCCGAGCCACTCACCGCCACCAGACGCCCCTGCGCATCCCACTGCGCCACGCTCAAGGACTGCTGGTAGTCGTGCGCCTTCAGGCCGGGCAGTGGAGTGCGCTCGGTGGCATGCACACCGTCCACCGCTTCAAAGGCGCGCAAGTTCAGCAACAAGGCGGCCACGCTGGCCAGGTGCCCGTCGGTCAGCTCATCGGCCTCGTGGACCCCGGTTTTGTAGCCCAGAAAGACAAAGCTGCCCCACACCACCACCAGCGCCCCCAAAGACCACAGCAGCAGGTGGCGCGTGAGGGAAGCGCGGCCGCCGGGCGCTGGGGCACGGGAGTCTGCAGGGGAGGTCATGCGGGCTCCTGGGGCATGAAGTAGCCCACACCGCGCATGGTCATGATGCTGGCGCTGCCCAGCTTGCGGCGCAGGTGGTGGATGTGCACTTCCACCGCATTGCTTTCAATGGCGGCGTCCCAGCTGTAGAGGTGTTCCTCGATTTGCTGGCGCGAAAGCACCCGACCACGCGCCTCCAGCAGCACGCGCAGCACCGAAAACTCGCGCGGAGACATGTCCACCGGCTGCCCCTGGAGCCGCACCGTGCGGGCAGCCGGGTCCATCTCGATGCCTGCGTGGCGAATGGTGGGCGCCGCGCGGCCTGCGGCGCGGCGCAGCAGCGCCCTCAGCCGCGCATCCAGCTCGTCAATATCAAACGGCTTGGCCAGGTAATCGTCGGCCCCCATGTCCAGCCCCGCAATGCGCTGCTGCACCTGGTCCCGCGCGGTCACGATCAGCACCGGCGTGGCGGGGTCCGGCAGCGCAGAGCCCGCGCTGCCTGGGGCCGAGCGCAGCCGCTGCAGCAGCACCCCGCCATCGGCGTCGGGCAAGCCCAGGTCCAGCAAGATGGCGTCAAAGCGCTCGGTGCGCAGGGCATTCCAGGCACTGGCGACATCGCCGCACACATCCACGGCATAACCGCGTTGCTGCAGCGTGGTGCGCAGGCCGTCGGCAATGCCTGCATCGTCTTCAATCACGAGGATTCGCATAGGGACATTGTCGCTGCACACCACGTCGGCCCCAACGCTCCCCACGCCAAACTTTGGCAGCGGGAGCCCAACCGCCGCTGCCGTTTGCATTTTCTTGCACTTTAAGAAGCTGTTAAGGCCCCATTCCTACAGTGCGGGCATGCCTCACGCCTCCCCTCACTCCAGCCCGGACTACCCCAGCAACCGCACCCTGCTGGCATGGACCCTGGCCTGCTTTGCCTGCCTGATTGCCTGGGATGCCTCAGGAAAAGACCTGGCCATGGCCCAGCTTTTTGGATCAGAAGCCGGTTTTCCGCTGCGAGAGCAGTGGTTTGTCATGCATGTCATGCACGAAGGCGCCCGCCGGTTGGGCTGGGTGGTCGTTTTGCTGCTGGCGCTGGGCGTGTGGTGGCCCAAGGGCATCCTGCGGCAGCTCCAGCTGAGCGAGCGGCTGCAACTGGCCAGCAGCGCCTTGGTGGCCTTGGCCGTGATCAGCATTTTCAAGAACATCAGCAATACCAGCTGCCCCTGGGACCTGGCTGAGTTTGGCGGGGTGGCCCGACACGTATCGCACTGGGCGCTGGGCATTCTGGACGGCGGCGGCGGGCGCTGCTTTCCAGCGGGCCACGCCTCGGCAGGCTTCGCGTTTGTAGGGGGCTACTTTGCGCTGCGGCGCAAGCACCCACGGGCCGCATGGGTGTGGTTGGGCGCATCGCTGCTGATGGGCTTCATTCTGGGTGGCGCGCAGCAGGTGCGCGGCGCCCATTTCATGAGCCACACCCTCTGGACCGCTTGGCTGTGCTGGACGGCTGGCTGGCTGTGGGACATGGCATTCCAGGCCTGGAGGCAGCACGCCGTCTTTCATGACAGCACCCCTGCCACCTTGAGCACTTCGCAGCACCGTGCTCACTCTTGATCAAAGCCTCTTTGAGGCCATCAACGCGGGGCCTGCAACCCCCCTGTTTCTCATTGCCTTGGCCCGCTGGGTCTCTGTCACCCTGCCCTTGCTGGTGGGTGCGGCCCTGGCGCTGTGGTGCGCGCTGGGAACTCGCGAACACCGGTGGGTGATCGCCAAGGCTTTGGTGGCCATGGCCATCACCTGGGTCGGCGTTCACCTGCTGCGCTGGGGGGTTCCAGCGCCTCGCCCGGCCCAGTTGGGTTTGGGCATCCAGTGGCTGGAGCATGGCGCCAGGGCGGGCTTCCCAAGCATGCATGCAGCGCAGTCCTTTGCCCTGGCCACCAGCCTGGCCTTGTGCCGCATGCCCCGGTGGGCAGGGGTGGCGTTTTTAGGTGCCGCAGCCATTGCCTGGAGCCGCGTCTTCCTGGGCGTGCACTTTCCGCTGGATGTACTGGCAGGCGGCACCACTGGCATCTTGGCCGCAGGCGCCACGGGCTGGCTGGTGACGCAAGCGCCGCTCAGCTGGCAACGCAGATTTTCAGCATATTCGTCCCACCCGGCGCGCCCATGGGCTCGCCGCAGGTGATGGCGTAGACATCGCCCTTTTGCACGATGTTGCGGCTCTTGAGGTGGCGCTCCGCCTGCTCCAGGGCCGTGTCGCGGTCAGCGCTGGTGTCCATCAGCAAGGGGCGCACGTTGCGGTACATGGCCATCTTGCGCTGCGTGGCGATCTTGGGGGTCAGCGCATAGATCGGAATGTGGATGCGGTGGCGGCTCATCCACAGGGCCGTGGCGCCGCTGTCGGTCATGGCGACGATGGCCTTGGCACCCAGGTGGTGGGCGGTGAACAGTGCGCCCATGGCGATGGACTGGTCGATGCGGCCAAAGGTCTGGCCCGTGAAGTCGGCGTCCTGAGGGTGGTCTTCTGCGGCCTCTGCAGCGGCGCAGATGGTGGCCATCTCGGTCACGGTTTCCAGCGGGAATTTGCCTGCTGCGGTTTCCGCGCTCAGCATCACGGCATCGGTGCCATCGAGCACGGCGTTGGCCACGTCACTCACCTCGGCGCGCGTGGGCACAGGGTTGGTGATCATGCTTTCCATCATCTGCGTGGCGGTGATCACGACCTTGTCGAGCTGGCGCGCCATGCGGATCATTTTCTTTTGCAGTGCGGGCACGGCGGCATTGCCCACCTCCACCGCCAAGTCGCCACGCGCCACCATGATGCCGTCGCTCACGCGCAGGATGGCTTCGAGGTGCGGGATGGCTTCGGCACGCTCGATCTTGGCGATCAGGCCGGGCTTGTGGCGGTACTCTGCCGCAGCCACGTTGCACAGTTGGCGGGCCATTTCCATGTCGGTCGCGTTCTTCGGAAAGCTCACGGCCACGTAGTCGGCCTGAAAGCTCATGGCCGTGCGGATGTCTTCCATGTCCTTGGCCGTGAGGGCCGGTGCCGTGAGGCCGCCGCCTTGCTTGTTGATACCCTTGTTGTTGGACAGCTCGCCGCCGAGCTTGACGGTGGTGTGCACCTCCTCGCCACGCACTGAGTCCACCGTAAGCACGATCAAGCCGTCGTTGAGCAGCAGCAAGTCGCCCGCCTTCACATCACGGGGCAGCTCCTTGTAGTCCAGGCCCACACCGTTGATATCGCCTGGCTCGGTGCGCGAAGCGTCCAGCACAAACTTGGCGCCAGGCTCCAGAAACACCTTGCCCTCTGCAAACTTGCCCACGCGGATCTTGGGACCCTGCAGGTCGGCCATGATGGCCACCTCGCGCCCGGCGCGCTGGGCCGCAGCGCGCACCGTGGCGGCACGGTCAATGTGGTCCTGTGCTTTGCCGTGGCTGAAGTTCAGCCGCACCACGTTGACGCCCGCTCGGATCATCGCCTCGAGCAGTTGCGGGTCGCTCGAAGCGGGGCCCAGGGTGGCAACGATCTTGGTGGCGCGGCGAATGGCCATGGTGTGTCTCTTTCGCTTGGATGTAATCGGGTTTCAATTTTCACACGAAACCGGTTACATCCCCGTTACCAGAAAACCCTGACACGGGCCGTGGGAACCGACGACACCTGGGTTCAGCCGCGCATCAGCGCTTCGATCTCATCCCCATCCACAGGCACGTCGCGCGTGATCAACTCGCAGCCGCTGGCGGTGACCACAGCGTCGTCCTCGATGCGGATGCCGATGTTCCAGAACTGCTCTGGCACGCCCTCGGCAGGACGCACATACAGCCCCGGCTCAATGGTCAGCACCATGCCGGGCTGCAGCACGCGGCTGGGGCGGTTGGTGATGGTCTCGCCCGAGAGCGGGTCCTTGCGCTCGCTGGTCTGGCCCACCTCGCCAGGCTCCACGTAGCTGCCGCAGTCGTGCACGTCCATGCCCAGCCAGTGGCTGGTGCGGTGCATGTAGAACTGGAAGTAGGCCCGCTTTGCAATCACGTCCTGCGCGGTGCCCAGCTTGTTTTTATCCAGCAAGCCCAGGTCGAGCAGGCCTTGGGCCAGCACGGCCACCGTGGCGTCGTGCGGGTCGTTGAAGCGGGCGCCGGCCTTGGTGGCGGCAATGGCGGCCACCTGGCTGTGCAGCACCAGGTCGTACAGCGCGCGCTGCGGGCCGGTGAACTTGCCGTTGGCCGGGAAGGTGCGGGTGATGTCGCTGGCGTAGCCATCGAGCTCGCACCCCGCGTCGATCAGCACCAGCTCGCCATCGCGCACCGGGGCCGCGTCGGCGCGGTAGTGCAGCACGCAGGCATTGGCCCCTGCCGCCACGATGGAGCCATACGCGGGGTACTGCGAGCCGCCTTCGCGAAAGGCGTGCAGCAACTCGGCATCGAGGTGGTACTCGCGCACGTCCTGCCCTGCGCGCAGCATGCGGGCCGAGCGCTGCATGGCGCGGATATGGGCCTGGGCGCTGATCTGGCTGGCGCGGCGCATGGTGTCCAACTCGTGCGCGTCTTTGATGAGGCGCATCTCGTCGAGCAAAGTGCAGGCGTCGCTTTGCTCGGTTGGGCACAGGGCCCCATAGCGCACACGGGCCCGCACGGCGTTGAGCCAGCCTTCCACGCGTGCGGCCAGGCCTGCGTGCGTGGCAAACGGGTACCAGACGCAGCTGCGGTTTTCCAGCAGGCGGGGCAGCTGGGCGTCCAGCACGGCGGCCGACTGTGCGGCGTCCACCCCCAAGGCCTCGAGCGCGGCGGCGGGGCCCAGGCGGTAGCCGTCCCAGATCTCGCGCTCCAAGTCTTTGGGCTGGCAAAACAGCGTGCTGTGCCCCTCGGCCGTGAGCACCAGCACCGCGCCGGGCTCGGTAAAGCCAGTCAGGTAATAAAAGTAGCTGTCGTGCCGGTAAATGAAGTCGGTGTCCCGGTTGCGCGGGCGTTCAGGCGCGGTGGGAACAATGGCGATGCCGCCAGCGCCCAGCATCGAGGCGAGGCGGGCACGGCGCTGGGCGTAGATGGATTGCGTTGCATTCATGCGCACATTTTGAGCCCAACCGACACCGCGCCCGGGTTGTCGCAGAGAATCCACTCCCGTTGGTCCAGATACTCAGGGGCCAAAAACCTGCAACGCCCCGGCTGGCAACGTCCCTGGCGCGGACGCCCAGGCACCACGGCTTTCTTCCCATTTGCACCTATCCATGTCGAACTTTTTTCTGACGACTTTCGTGCCCGCCCTGGGGGTGGTGATCACAGCCCTCTTGCTGATCTACGGCGTTTATTACCGCTGGGTTGATGTGCCGCAGAAGTGGCTGCTTACCCCAGGCGCAGTGGTAGGCATGATCGTGGTGGCGGTGCTGTGCAATGGCTGGCTGGGCGTGAAGATGTACCTGTCACAAAGCGCCCAGCAAGCCTGGCACGACAGCGCCGCCGTGCGCGCCAGCCGCGAGCGCTTTGTGCTGCCGCAAGACTTCCAGTACGGCGAGTTGCTGATCCCGGCGGGCAGCCTCGTCAACCGCACTGACCCGTTTGACCGGGGCGATCCCACCCGCCCGCTGGCCCTGCATGGCATGGATGCGGTGCGATTCCCGCAGCCGGTGGAGGTGGCAGGCGTGCAGGTCATCGCCCTGCAAGTCTTGCCCATGCGCATGGAATTGGCAGATAACCAGCGCATCGGCCCTGTGCACCGCTATGACACCGCCAGCCAGAGCTGGGTGCCCAACAAAGTCGTCCCCTACATCAACTGCAAAAAAGGGCAGATCGCCACCTTCCAGGTGCCGCACATCGACTACGACGTGCGCGCCGAAGTGGGCAAGGCGCCGCCGGACGGCCCCAATGCACGCTTTGCGCCCAGCCAGTGGCTGTTCAAAACCTGCGAAGCCGCTCCGCCCGTCACCGTGCAGCCCGCAGCGCCGGTCGAAGGCGACAAGGTGTGGGTGTTGCCCGCCCCCATAGCCCCTGCCGCACCCGAAACCGCAGAGGGTGCCAGCGCAGCCGCCAGCGCGCCTGCGTTGCCAGCGGAACCGGCAGCATCGGCCACCGCCGCAGCGCCGCCCTCTTCCGCTTCTTCAGCCGCATCCAAATGACGGTCTGGGCCACCGATGGCCCAGGCGATGTCAACGCTGGAGCTGGGCCAGGCGCTCTGGCGTGCCCACATCGGTCCACCGGCCGGTGTAGAGCGACGCGCTGACGCGGCCGAGGTCCATGGCGCGGCGCAGCAAGGGCGCCAAAGGCTGGGCCACGCCGCCAGGGTTGCCCGGTGGGATGTCGCACCACGGCAGCCCAAACAACTCGGCGCGCAGCAAGGCGATGGTGCTGTAGGTGAACCGGGGGGTGGGGTCGTCTGCAGGCAAGTTCATCGCCAGGCCTTCGGGCGACAACCCAAAGTCACCACGCAGATGGTGCTCTGGGTTGGGCACCAGCCACAGGTGGGCCAGGTGGTTGCTGGCCTCAAAGGCGTGCACCGCAGCGGCGTCAAACTTGAAGTCGGGCGCAAACACATCGCCCGCCGCCAGCCAGAACACCGGCCCCAATTGCGGCAGCGCACGGGCAATGCCACCCGCCGTCTCCAGCGCTCCACCAAAATCCACGCCCTCGTGCGAGTATGAAATTGATAGCTGCTCGCGCTTATCCAGCGTGCCCTGGAGGCCAAAATGACTTAAAAATCGGTCGCTAATCTGCTCGCCCAGCCACGCCGTGTTGATCACCGCTTGGCGCACCCCGGCATGCGCCAAGGCTTGCAAATGCCACTGCAACAGCGGCTGGCCCTGCACCACCAGCAAGGGCTTGGGGCAGGTATCGGTCAGCGGGCGCATGCGCTCGCCACGGCCTGCGGCCAGCAGCATGGCGGGCACCTGGTGAGCGCCGGAGGGAGAGGAAAACTGGGGCGACAAAAGGAGCTCCAAAGCGATGGGGATCAGGCCACAGCAGCGCCGGGCGCAGTTGGCGATTGAGGGGCACTGGGCGCAGAGGCCAACTCGCCCCGCTGCAAGGCGTGGCGCTGCACGGTGGTTGCGTCCAACAAGGCCAGCAGCGCGTTCATCAGGGCATGGGCCTTGGCGCTGTGGTCGGCGCCAAAGTTGCACACGTACACGTCCAGTGTCACCGCGGCCTGCTCGGGCCAGGTGTGCACGCACAGGTGCGACTCGGCCAGCAGCACGGTGGCCGTGACGCCGCCAGGGCCATGCACCGTGGCCGGAAAGACATGAAACACCTGCCCCACCGCCTGCAGCCCCGCAGCCTGCACCGCCGCAAGACATGCCTGCCCCAGGGCGGCGGCATCGGTCAGCCACAGCGGCGCGCAGCGGCATCCGTGAAGGTCGGCGGTGAGGTGCAATCCGTGCATGGGGCTGCACTGTAGTGCATCGACCGCCCCCCACGAGAGGTACCGACACGGTGCGCAGGGCAAGCCGAGCGAAGTGAGCGCTGCGGCCCCGGTAAAATAGGCGGTTTCCCTGATTCCACCCACCTGAACTCCAGACCCCATGGCCAACACCCAGCAATCTCAACAGATGGCAAATGCGATCCGCGCATTGGCCATGGACGCCGTTCAACAAGCCAATTCCGGCCACCCCGGCGCCCCCATGGGCATGGCCGACATGGCCGTGGGCCTGTGGGCTCGCCACCTCCAGCACAACCCCACCAACCCCCAGTGGTTTGACCGCGACCGTTTCGTGCTGAGTAACGGCCACGGCTCGATGCTGATTTATGCGCTGCTGCACCTCACGGGCTACGACCTGCCCATGAGCGAGCTCAAGAACTTCCGCCAGCTGCACAGCAAGACCGCAGGCCACCCCGAAGTGGGTGTGACCCCCGGTGTGGAAACCACCACCGGCCCGCTGGGCCAGGGCATCACCAACGCCGTAGGCTTCGCGCTGGCCGAAAAGCTGCTGGCCGCTGAGTTCAACCGCGACGGCCATGCCATCGTTGACCACAACACCTACGCCTTCCTGGGCGACGGCTGCCTGATGGAAGGCATCAGCCAGGAAGCGATTTCTCTGGCAGGCGCCTGGAAGCTGAACAAGCTGATCGCGCTGTACGACGACAACGGCATCTCCATCGACGGCCAAGTCGCCCCCTGGTTTGCCGACAACACCGCCCTGCGCTTTGTCTCGGCCGGCTGGAACGTGATTGGCCCCATCGACGGCCACGACGCCGACAAGGTGGCCGATGCCGTTGCCGAAGCCAAGAAGCAGACCGAGCGTCCTTCGCTCATCATCTGCAAGACCCACATCGGCAAGGGCAGCCCCAACCGCGCCAACACCTCCAAGGCCCACGGCGAGCCCCTGGGCGCTGAAGAAATCAAGCTGACCCGCGAAACACTGGGCTGGACGGCCGAGCCCTTCGTCATCCCCGAAGACGTGTACGCAGGCTGGGACGCCAAGGCCAACGGCCAAAAGGCAGAAGCCGCCTGGAACGACCGCTTTGCCGCCTACAGCAAGGCCTTCCCCGAGCTGGCTGCTGAGTTCACACGCCGCATGAAGGGCGACCTGCCCGCCCACTTTGCCCAAGTGGCCGTGGACACCGTGGTGGCCGCCCACACCAAGGGCGAAACCGTGGCCAGCCGCAAGGCCAGCCAGATTGCCCTGGAAGCCTTCACTGCGGCCCTGCCCGAGCTGCTGGGCGGCTCGGCCGACCTGACCGGCTCCAACCTCACCAATACCAAGAGCACGCCCAACCTGCGCTTTGACCAGCAAGGCGCTGTGGTGCAGACCGAAGTCGAAGGCGGCAAGAAGATCGGTGGCCGGCACATCAACTACGGCGTGCGCGAATTCGGCATGGCCGCCATCATGAACGGCGTGGCACTGCACGGCGGCTTCATCCCCTACGGCGGTACGTTCCTCACGTTCAGCGACTACAGCCGCAACGCCATCCGCATGGCTGCGCTGATGAAGCAGCGCGTGATCCACGTCTTCACGCATGACTCCATCGGCCTGGGTGAAGACGGCCCCACACACCAGTCCATCGAGCACGTGGCCAGCCTGCGCCTGATCCCCAACCTGGACGTGTGGCGCCCCGCCGACACAGTGGAAACCGCCGTGGCCTGGAGCGTGGCCCTGTCCAACCGCACCAAGCCCACGGCGCTGGCCCTGTCGCGCCAAAACCTGCAACACCTCTCGGCCGCAGCCCCCAAGCGCGTGCTGGGCGACATCAGCCGTGGCGCCTACGTGCTGTCTGAGCCTGCCGACGTGGGCCTCAAGAAGAAGGCCCAGGCCGTCATCATCGCCACCGGCTCTGAAGTGCAGCTGGCCATCAAGGCCCAGCGCCTGCTGGCCGACAAAAAGATCGCCGTGCGCGTGGTCTCCATGCCTAGCACCACCACCTTTGACCGCGAAGACGCCAAGTACAAGAGCAGCGTGCTGCCCGCGGGCGTGCCCCGCGTGGCCGTGGAAATGGGCGTGAGCGACGGCTGGTGGAAATACGGCTGCGCCGCCGTGGTGGGCATCGACACCTACGGTGAATCGGCCCCTGCGCCGGTGCTGTTCAAGCACTTCGGCTTCACCGAAGAGAACGTGGCCGACACGGTGCTGGTCGCCATCGGCGCTGCACGCCTGAAGCCCGCCAAAAAGGCCCGCTGACACGCCTCCTGCCCGCTGCGCCCCGCTGCCAGCGGGCGCGGGGCGGCAGGTTCCTGATTTCGACTTTGCAACCTTGGAGAGACTACTAGCTATGACGATCAAGATTGGTATCAACGGTTTCGGCCGTATCGGCCGCAACGTGCTGCGCTCAGCCATCCAGAACTTCAGCGACATTGAAGTGGTGGGCATCAACGACCTGCTGGAGCCCGACTACCTGGCGTACATGCTGCAGTACGACTCGGTACACGGCCGCTTTGACGGCACCGTGGCTGTCGAGGGCAACACCCTGATCGTCAACGGCAAAAAGATCCGACTGACGCAAGAGCGCGACCCCGCCAACCTGAAGTGGAACGAAGTCGGCGCCGACATCGTGATCGAGTCCACCGGCCTGTTCCTGGACAAGGTCACGGCCCAGAAGCACATCGATGCGGGCGCCAAGAAGGTGCTGCTGTCGGCCCCCTCCAAGGACGACACCCCCATGTTCGTGTTTGGCGTGAACCACACCAGCTACGCAGGCCAAGCCATCGTGTCCAACGCCTCGTGCACCACCAACTGCCTGGCCCCCGTGGCCATGGTGCTGAACAACAAGTGGGGCATCAAGCGTGGCCTGATGACCACGGTGCACGCAGCCACCGCCACGCAAAAGACCGTGGACGGCCCATCGAACAAAGACTGGCGCGGCGGCCGCGGCATTCTGGAAAACATCATCCCATCGAGCACTGGCGCCGCCAAGGCCGTGGGCGTGGTGATTCCTGCGCTGAACAAGAAGCTGACCGGCATGTCCTTCCGCGTGCCCACCTCCGACGTGTCGGTGGTGGACTTGACCGTGGAACTGGACAACGCCGCCACCTACGAAGAAATCAAGGCCGAAATGAAAGCGCAGTCCGAAGGCGCACTCAAGGGCGTCTTGGGCTACACTGAAGACAAGGTAGTGGCTACTGACTTCCGTGGCGACACCCGCACCTCCATTTTCGACGCCGACGCAGGCATTGCCCTCGACGGCACGTTCGTGAAGATCGTGAGCTGGTACGACAACGAATGGGGCTATTCGAACAAGTGCCTGGAAATGGTGCGCGTGATTTCCAAGTAATTCATGCCCTGCCGAAGATTTGAGTTGAAGAAGCGATAGAGAAAACTACCACCTTTAAAGCCGGGGCTCCGTCAGGGGCTCCGGCTTTTTTTTTGCCTGCGCGGTGAGGAATGCGGAAGGCCCCTTCTGGACATTGCGCCTTAGCCAGCACCTAGGGGTGCGCGGCAAGGCAGGCTGCCAACGCCGGGGGGGTGGAGTACCGCCCATCGCATACGAACGCTCGTTCAACTCAACGGATCAAACGCCAGACCGTTCGGGCTGAGCCTGTCGAAGCCTTGCGCAGCACTTCGACTGCGCTCAGTGAACGGTTTTATCTTTTTGAATGCCTACGGCCCTCAGGCGGCGAAGTTCTCCGTGTCTACTTCACTGGCACTTTGGGCGTTGTAGCGCCCGCCCACCACGGCCTGCGGTGTGTACAACGCCTGCAGCCGCTCGATCACGCTGGGCGACAGTTGCACCTGCGCAGCGCCCAGGTCATCGTGCAAGTGCTCTACGCTGGTGGTGCCGGGAATGGGAATGATGTGCTCGCCCTTGTGCAGCAGCCACGCAATGGCCAGCTGCGCCAGCGAGCAGCCCACCTCTGTGGCAATGGCGCGGTAGCCGTCCAGCAGCGTCAGGTTGGCGGCATAGTTGTCGGGCGCAAAGCGCGGCATGCTGCGGCGGATGTCCTTGACATCCAGCGTCGATACGTCCGTCAAACCGCCGCACAGATAACCTCGCGCCACCGGGCTGAAGGCCACGAAGGCCACGCCCAACTCACGGCAGGCGTCGAGCACGGCGATCTCAGGGTTGCGCGTCCAAAGCGAATACTCGGTCTGCAGTGCAGCGATGGGGTGCACCGCATGCGCGCGGCGCAGCGTGGCGGCCGACACTTCCGACAAACCAATGCTGCGGATCTTGCCCGCGCGCACCAAGTCGGCCAGCGCGCCCACACTGTCTTCAATGGGCACACTCTTGTCCCAGCGGTGCAGGTAGTACAGGTCAATCACATCGGTCTGCAGGCGGCGCAGACTGTCTTCGCAGGTCTGGCGCAGCGTGGCGGGGCACCCGTCGATCACGCGCACCAGCTTGCCGTCGCCATTCACGTCCACACCCTGCATGCCGCACTTGCTGGCCAGCGTAAAGCGGCTGCGGTGCGGCTTCATCACACGGCCCACCAGGGTTTCGTTGGCGCCAAAGCCATACAGCGTGGCGGTGTCGAACAGTGTCACGCCTGCGTCGAGCGCGGCCAACAGCACGCGCTCGCCCTGCTCGGCAGAAACGGGCGCGCCGTAGGCGTGCGAGAGGTTCATGCAGCCCAGGCCAATGGCCGAGACGGAGAAGGGTCCAAGGTTTCTTTGTTGCATGGTGTGAGCTTACGGGAAGTGGGGCAGCCTGCTGGGTGGGTCGGGCTTGGGGGGGTGAAGGGCTGGTAGCCATCAAGCGCTGTGCACCAACCGCCAAGCTATAGTTTGCTGCGGTAGCACTTGCCGGGTTTTACGGATTTTTAATGCCTGTTTTTTTGAGCAGTGCATCGACCACAATTCCAAGCTGCAAGTCGCTCTCGGGAGGAACCCATGTCCAGAATATCCCGCACGCCCCAGTTTATTCCGCAGGTTTTGCGGTCTAAATTACGTTGGGCCTGCATGCTGCGGTTCATTTTCCCACTCTGTGTGCTTGCTTTAAACATAGGAACATCAATGGCCAAGGATATTTTTGTCCACTCGCACAACCAAACCTCCAATCGACAAGCCGTTTTCCAAGACGATGAGAGCGTTGCATACCTCTACTTAACGAGGCCTGGAACTCAAAAGCCAGAAAAAGATGCGATTGCGTATTCCCGTGTTCCGTTAGTTGCTGAGGTCAACTGGTCAAAGGTCAACGAAACCAGAGAGACACCTCTCCTCTCACAAGACATCGCCAGCTCAACCGCATTAGTAGAAAACCCGCTTGAGGCCGATTTTTCGTTCAAATGGTCTACTGACGGGCATGCGGTCGCTCTGCTTCGAAACAGTATCCCTATCGCCTTTGCATCAGCGTCAGACAAGTTTGGTTATTCCAAAGCTGTCGCCAAATCTTCTCCACTCGCAAATGCTTGGGATCAAAAGCGCTATGAAGCACTTTTCACCAAATAGCCCCAACCCGGCGCTCAACCCCGCTCCTTTCAGTCGCTGGACGCTGCGCGATAAAGCCGCGCAGCACCGATTAGCTCTACGTTAGAAAGCTCATTTCGGTGATCGATCCGCCGTGCATTACTGCTGTTCCTACCCCCTTCGCCTCAGACGAAACGATTGACGTTTCGTCGGTGGAATTTTCGTCTGATGGCCTAGCTATTTCGGTCTCGTCAGCTCACTGGGATGCGAAGGTAACGTTCACACAGACATACGGGTTTCGCGTGTTGGACGAACTGGACCTGACAGAGTTCTGGTCGCAATGCTCCCTGCGTGACGGCTGGTTCTTCGAAGTCACAGCCAATGGTTGGAAGGCCTTGGAGCTCTCCCGTCCAACCTTCTTTTCTGGTCGCCAAACTTGGGTGCGCGAGTATTTGGTTATCAGTCGCAACGAGTGCGTGTCTGTCCTAACCAAAGAAGATCCAACGGTTGTTGCCGCCGCGCCTTCTACCCTCTCGCTGCAGCGGACGGCCACGCCGCCGGCTGAATTTCAACGTTAGGCGTCGCAAATACCACCATGCCCAACACATCACCGTTTCCAGCCGAAGGCGGTTGCGACTGTCGCGCTGTCCGCTATCGCATCCAGTCTGCCCCACTGGTGGTGCATTGCTGCCACTGCCGCTGGTGTCAGCGGGAGTCGGGGGCTTCCTTTGCGCTCAATGCAATGATTGAGGCTGATCGCGTCACCTCCATCGGTATTGAGCCGGAAGTGGTAGACACGCCGTCTGCCAGCGGCGCAGGACAGCGCATTGCCCGCTGCCCGCAATGCAAGGTGGCCGTCTGGAGCAACTACGCCGGCTCCGGGCCTGTTGTCCGGTTTGTCCGTGTGGGCACGCTCGACAATCCCGATCAGCTCCCACCAGACGTCCATATCTTCACATCGTCCAAACAGCCATGGGTGCCGCTGCCGGCGGCGACACCCGCCTTCCCTGAGTACTACGATCGTGAGGAGGTCTGGGCCGCAAGCAGCCTCGAACGTCGCAAGGCGCTCCTACCCGCAATTGAGGCCTACCAAGCCTCGCGGCGCGGCGACGCCTGACCAGCCTTCAAAAAGGCGAAGCCCCTTGTAGCCCACGCCCATGCTCAAGCAACAGCTTCTTCAGGCGCTTGCCACCATCGACAGGCTGACGGCCGAACCCTCTCCTGTGTCGGGCGGAACCGCCCTTTTCTATCAGGGGCGGGAGTTTGCGCACTTTCACCATGACAACGAGCTGGATTTGCGACTGACCAAGAAGGTCATTCAAGCAGAGGGGTTGGCTCACCCCACTGGCTCCGTCCACCACCCTACCCGCTCGCCTTCATCGCCCTGGATCGAAGTGCGCTTCAGAACAGCGAGTGAAGTGGAACGAACTGCTGAGCTGGTCAAGCTTGCTATCGCCCAGCTCTAGACCGCCTCGCTACGCCCACACCCGTTCTACCCATTCACCTGCGGCGTTCGCGACAAGCCCCGCCCGCCATTGCATGGACAATCTGGCCATGTCTGGCACCACTTCTTCACCCACATCTTCCCCCCGCCCCGTGCTGATTGCCGGTGGCGGTATCGGTGGCATGGCCACTGCGCTCACCTTGCACCAGATCGGCGTGCCCTGCATTGTTTTTGAAACGGTGCCAGAGCTGCAGCCACTGGGCGTGGGCATCAACCTGCAGCCCAATGCGGTGCGCGAGCTGCACGACCTGGGCTTTGGCAACGAGGTGCTAGACAACATTGGCCTGCAGGCGCGTGAGTGGGCGCTGGTGGGGCGCAATGGCAATGAGGTGTATGCCGAGCCGCGTGGCCTGGATGCGGGCTACCGCTGGCCGCAGTACGGGGTGCACCGGGGGCAGTTGCAGATGATGCTGTTCAACGCCGTGAAAGAGCGGCTGGGCGAAGGCGCCGTGCACCTGGGGCAGCGCGTGGTGGGCTATCGGCAGGATGCCGATGGGGTCACCGCACTCATCGAGACGCGCGATGGCGAAAGGCGCGAAGTGGCGGGCTCTCTGCTGGTGGCGGCCGATGGCCTGCACTCGGCCGTGCGGGCGCAAATGCACCCCACGCAGCCGCCCATTCAGTGGGGCGGCGCCATCATGTGGCGCGGCACTACGCCGGGGGTGCCGGTGCGCACGGGAGCGTCGTTTGTGGGCCTGGGCTCGCTGCGGCACCGCGTAGTGTTCTACCCCATCACGCCGCCTGACCCGGCCACTGGCCTGGCCACCATCAACTGGATTGCCGAGATCACGGTAGACAACCAGGGCGGCTGGCAGCAAGGCGACTGGAACCGGCGCGTGGCTGTGGAAGATTTCATCCACCACTTTGAAGGCTGGAACTACAGCTGGATGGACGTGCCCGCCATGCTGCGCGGCGCCAAAGATGTGTTTGAGTACCCCATGATTGACCGCGACCCGGTGCCCACCTGGGTAGACGGGCGCGTGGCGCTGCTGGGCGATGCGGCGCATGTGATGTACCCCGTGGGCTCCAACGGTGCGAGCCAGGCCATTGTGGACGCGCGTGTGCTGGGGGCGCAGCTGGTGGCGCACGGCGTGGGCCCGCAAGCGCTGCGCGCCTACGACGACAAGCTGTGCAAAGACATCTCGGCCCTGGTGCTGCGCAACCGGGGCTCTGGCCCGTTTGGCCTGCTGGGGCTGGTGGACGAGCGCTGCGGCGGTGTGTTCGACCACATTGACGACGTGCTGCCGCGCGAGGAGCGCGAGGGCTTCATGGCCCGCTACAAGGCGGCGGCGGGCTTTGCGATCGAGACGCTGAATGCGGCGCCGCCCACCATTGCGCCGGGGCAGCGCGTGGCGGCAAGCTGAAAGCAACTCTGGCGGCGTCGCGTGGACAGAGGCGCCGTCAATCAAAAATGCTATTAAAATAATAGCTGCCAGCGCTTATTAAATAAGCGCTGGCAGCCTATTTGGCTTGAAATCGACCTGAAATCAGCCTGCGTTGAGCTGCAACTCCAGGTCGTGCAGCACTTGGTAGCAAGGCAGCACCTGCGCCACGCTGGCGTTGGGCTCGCGGCCTTCCTTGATGGCGGCGAAGAACTCGCGGTCTTGCAGTTCGATGCCGTTCATGGACACATCGACCTGGCTCACGTCGATCTTCTCTTCCTTGCCGTTGACCAGGTCGTCATAGCGGGCGATGTAGGTGCCCGTGTCGCCGATGTAGCGGAAGAAGGTGCCCAGGGGGCCGTCGTTGTTGAACGAGAGCGACAGCGTGCAGATGGCGCCGTTGGCGGCCTTGAGCTGGATGCTCATGTCCATGGCAATGCCCAGCGTGGGGTGGATGGGGCCCTGGATGGCGTTGGCTTTGACGACGGGGCTGCCTGCCTGGTAGGCGAACAGGTCCACCGTGTGCGCAGCGTGGTGCCACAGCAGGTGGTCCGTCCAGCTGCGGGCCTGGCCCAGCGCGTTCATGTTGGTGCGACGAAAGAAGTAGGTCTGCACATCCATCTGCTGGATGTTGAACTCGCCCGCCGTGATCTTCTTGTGCACGTACTGGTGGCTGGGGTTGAAGCGGCGGGTGTGGCCGCACATGGCGACCAGGCCGGTCTGCTTTTGCAGGTCGACCACGGCCTGGCCTTCGCTCAGGATGTCGCACAGCGGGATTTCAACCTGCACATGCTTGCCCGCTTGCAGGCAGGCGATGGACTGGCTGGCGTGCATCTGCGTGGGCGTGCACAGAATCACAGCGTCCACTTCCTTGATGGCCAGGCTGTCTTCGAGCTTGGTGGTGACGTGCTTGATACCGTACTTGTCGGCCACTTCCTGGGTCTTGGCCAGGTCGCGGCTGATGAGGGAGACGACTTCAACACCGTCGATGTTTTTGATGCCGTCCAGGTGCTTGATGCCGAAGGCGCCAGCGCCTGCGAGTGCGACTTTGATAGTCATGGTGTGTGTGTCCTTTTACGTGTTCTCAAGAATCAGATGGCCCACGGCGGTGTTCGACGCGGGCACATGGTAGAAGCGGTGCGCCAGCTTCGGTGGCTTGCCTCCAGCCACATCGTCCATGGCACCGCGCGCGATGAGCCACATCACGAGCTCGATGCCTTCGCTGCCCGCTTCGCGCACGTAGTCGATGTGCGGGATGCTGGCGGCGGCCTCGGGGTCGTTGATGAGCTTGTCGAGGAAAGCGTTGTCAAACTCTTTGTTGATGAGACCAGCGCGTGGGCCCTGCAGCTGGTGGCTCATGCCGCCCGTGCCCCAGATGTGCACGTTCAGGTCTTCGTCATAGCTCTCTACCGCCTTGCGGATCGCCTGGCCAAGGTTGTAGCAGCGGCGGCCGCTGGGCACGGGGTACTGCACCACGTTGACGGCAAACGGAATCACTGGGCAGGGCCAGGCGCCGGTCTTGGGGTCTTGCTCGCCGCACAGCAGCGACAGCGGCACTGTGAGGCCGTGATCCACGTCCATCTTGTTGACGATGGTGAGGTCAAAGTCTTGCTGAATCACGCTTTGCGCGATGTGGCTGGCCAGCGCAGGGTGGCCCTGCACCACGGGTACGGGGCGGGGGCCCCAGCCCTCGTCGGCGGGCTGGTACTGCGCAGCCGTGCCAATGGCAAAGGTGGGGATCAAATCCAGGCTGAAGGCCGTGGCGTGGTCGTTGTAGACCAGAAAGATCACGTCGGGCTTGTTGTCCTTCATCCATTGCTTGGAGAAGTCGTAGCCCGCGAACAGTGGCTTCCAGTAGTCTTCTTGCGTCTTGCCCAGGTCCAGCGCGGCGCCAATGGCAGGCACGTGCGACGTGAACACGGAGGCGGTGATCTTGGCCATGGTCAGTTTCCTTTCTTGCCCGCCGCACCTTGCGGCTGGCGGTGCGCCTGTGCGTCGCCGTCTTCACCGATCACGCGGTTGCCGTTGGCCGAGCGGCCGCCGCCAATCATCATGTTGCGGTATTCCTCTTCGGTCATGCCGGTCATGCTGCCGGCCATCTGCTGAAAGCTCCGGCCATCGGTGGCGCCGATCTTGGCCAGGAAGTAGATGTTGCCGCCCAGGCGGATGCACCAGTTCAGGTCGCGTGCCAGCACGGCCTGCTTTTGCTCTTCGGTCATGGCCCACTCGTCCAGGTAGGCGCGCTCGTTGGCCTTGAAGCGCTCGCGGTTCTCGGCCTTCATCAGGCTCATGCAGAACTGGTTGAGCCAGTAGCCCATGCGGCTTTGTTCGGCGTCAAAGATGGTCGTGCCGGGCACGTCCAGGTAGGGTTTATCAAGAGACATGGTGTCAGTCTTCCACAGTGACTTCTTCGGGCCAGTACAGGCGCATGGGGTTGCCTACCAGCAGCTTTTGCTGCAGCTCGGCCGTGGGCGCGATGTGCGGGATGAAGTCCACCAGCAGGCCGTCGTCGGGCATGTGGTCCTTGAGGTTGGGGTGCGGCCAGTCGGTGCCCCACAGCACACGGTCGGGAAACTCTTGCACCACGCGCCGCGCGAACGGGATCACGTCGGTGTAGGCGTTCTGTTCACCGTTCAGGGCCTTGGGGCCGGTCACAGACAGGCGCTCGGGGCAGCTCACCTTGCTCCACACATTGGGGTGCTGGCGCATGAACTTCAGGAACAGCTCAAACTCAGGCCCATCGACAGGCTTGTTCACATCGGGGCGACCCATGTGGTCTACCACCACGGTGGTGGGCAGTGCGGTGAAGAAGTCCCACAGCTCGGG